>JBKKBI010000021.1:0-3963 GCA_046714175.1 Acidimicrobiia bacterium
ATGTCGCCGTCGTAGACACCTGGGAGGCGTTGCCGCACCTGGGGCGAGCGGTCGTCATCGCCAACGAATTGATCGACAATCTCCCCGCGGCGGTGGTGCGGCGGACTGAGGAGGGGTGGGAAGAGGAGGCGGTCGCTGTCGGAATCGACCGCTTGGTCCCGGTGCGAGTACCCGCCCGGTCCGCGGTTGCTGACTGGGCGGACCGCTTCGCACCCGGGCTGGACCCGGGGGCGCGGGTAGAAGTACAACTTGCCGCCGCCGAGTGGATCCGTCGTGCCCTGGCACAGATCGACTCCGGAGCGGTGGTGGTGATCGACTACGGGAACACCGGTGAGGCGCTGGCGACCCGCCGCCGCGAGGGCACGATGCGCACCTACCGGGCCCATCATCTCGGTCCCGATCCGTTGCTCGAACCGGGTGTCACCGACATCACGATGGACGTGGACTTCTCGGCTCTGACGGCGGCGGCGACGGAGGGCGGGGCTGGGTTCGAGCTCTCCACCCAAGAGAAGTTCCTCTCGTCCTGGGGTCTGCGCCATCGCCTCGCAGAGTTGCGCCATGACGAGCTGGCGGCGGCGCGAACCGGGGAGACCATGGAGCGTCTCAAGCTCCGCAGCCGGGTCACTGAGGCCGAGACCCTCCTTCATCCCCGCGGGCTTGGAGACTTTCGCGTCCTGGTGGCGCGGAAATGACGGATCATGGCCTGTTGCTCGAGTGGATCGGCGCTCCCGGTAAACTTGCAGGATGCGCAACAACTTCAAGACCCTGGTGCTGATGGCGACCCTGGGAGCGATCTTCGTCGCCGTGGGCCAGTTGCTCGGCGGCACTAGCGGAGCAGTCACTGCCCTGGTATTCGCCGGGCTGATCAACTTCGGGGTGTACTTCTTCTCTCACAAGCTGGCTCTCATGTCGACCGGAGCCAAGGCGGTGACCGAGAGCGAGCTTCCCCAGGTGTACGGCATCGTGCGGGCGTTGGCGCAGCGGGAAAACATGCCGATGCCGAAGATCTACCTGATCCCTTCGGAGCAGCCCAACGCCTTTGCCACCGGGCGCAATCCCAAGAACGCCGTCGTCGCCGTCACCACGGGAATCATCAAGATGATGGACAGCACCGAACTCGAGGGCGTTCTCGCCCACGAGTTGTCCCATGTGCGCAACCGGGACATCCTGATCGCCTCGGTGGCTGCCACGGTGGCCGCGGCACTCTCCTTCCTCATGCGAATGGCCATGTGGGGCGGACTGAGTGGCGACCGCCGCCGCAACGATCCCGTGTCGGGGGTGCTCTTCTTGGTATCGATCATCGTCGCCCCGTTGGCGGCGATGGTCATCCAGATGGCGATCAGCCGCAGCCGTGAGTACGAGGCCGATCGCAGCGGGTCAGAGATGACCGGCTCACCGCTGGCGCTGGCACGGGCTCTGGCCAAGCTGGAGGAGGGGACCAGCCGCATCCCGATGAAGGTCAACCCATCGACGGCACAGCTGTTCATCGCCGACCCGCTCAAGGCTTTCGGTCGCGACCGGCGGGGTGGTGGCCTCAGCCGCCTGTTCTCAACTCATCCTCCGATCCCGGAGCGGATCGCTCGCCTCGAGGCGATCGCCCAGGGGGGGTTGATTAGGTAGCCGCCAGGCTGAACCCGGAACAAAACGGGGCGGGCACCCGTACGGTGCCCGCCCTTGCTGACTCCGCCCGTCTCAGCGCGTGGGCTTCTTCTTCGGCGTCGTCTTCTTGGGTGCGGGCTTCTTCGTCGTCGCCGTCGCCTTCTTGGCTGCTGGTTTCTTCGCCGTAGTGGTGGCGGCCTTCGCAGCTGCTGGCTTCTTGGCCGTCGTCGGCTGCTTGGCGCGGGTCGGTGCCGTCGCGGCCATCACCGGCATGGGAGCCGGGGGAGCCGCCGGCATCGCCGGGGCGACCGGAGTCCCACCGGGACGACTCAGCATCCACGCACCGGCCAGAGCGAGAACTCCGGGCACCCCATAGGACACTACGAATGTCGTCGGTGAGGGCTCGTCCACCAGTAGTGAGATGTACTGGGCGATGAGTGTGATCACCGCCACCGTGGCGAAACCACCCAGCACCGACGACTGCCAACGCGCAGCTCCCCAGGCGAACCCGGCAGCGAGCAAGGTCGACAAAACGATCCAGCCGTCGGCTGTGGCGAACAGTTGCAGGGACTCGACCCACGCGTAAAGGCCGCCGAGCACGAAGGCGGCGTTGCGAGTGCGCATCCGTCCGGTGCCGCCGAGCCAGATCCAGCCGATGCCGAGCGCGGTCCCGGCCGCCAGAGCCACCCATCCTCCGGTGTCGGGCGTGGTGCCCAGACCGAGGGAGAGGATCAGGTCTGTGGGCTCGAGGGCGTCTTGCACCTGAAAGAGAACTAGGAGCGCGGTGAGCGCCTGGGTTGCGGTCCCGAACAGCGCCAACTGGGTGGGCACCGAGGGCGATCGCGACCAGGCATAGAGTGCCACCGCTGCCACCGGCAGCACCTTGACCAGCGGGGTGAAGTCGCCCAGGTCGAGGTCGTAGAGGAGGAATCCGAACGCCACGGTGGCCAGCCCGTACGCGGCGAGGAGCGTAAAGCTCCCGGCGCGGTGGATGGCCCCCGCCGTGCTGGCGGCGAAGCGGGTGCCGAGGACGAGCAGGATCGCCGCTCCGGCTAGTGAGATCGCCCCGGCAGGCACGGTGTCGAATGTGCCGAAGAGGAGGTCGGTGGCTTCGAAGTCGCCGAAGGCGGTGTCGAACGCCAGCACCAGCGTGGCCACTGCCAGGGCCACCGCCCCGAAGTAGCCGAGAACCTCGGCGGCGCGCGGTCCCCGTACCGGTGCCATCCCGGAGCGGCCGGCGATGCCTTCGGCCTGCTCGAACGAGATGTGCCCGGCGCGCACCGCGGCATCTTGGTCAGCCACCGGCTGTCTCCTTGGTTGAGTGGCGTCAGCCTACGAGACCGCGCCGTCGCGGCGAAACCTCCGCGACCGCGCAGGCGTTGGGAGGGCAGAAGCGCACTATCCTCGCGGCGCTTCGGGGGGATGCCCGAGCGGCCAAAGGGAGCAGACTGTAAATCTGCCGGCTATGCCTTCGGAGGTTCAAATCCTTCTCCCCCCACCATTGACCTGCGGCGTGTCGGCCGCAGGTCATGCGTCATGAGTTCGATTGTCAGCTGTCAGCGTCGCGGTGGGTCATGGCCATCCGGCCTCCGGCCTCCCGCTTCGGATCTCCGGCGTCGGACGGCGGACGGCGGGCGGCTATCCTCTCTGGGCCGAGAGCACGCCCCCTTAGCTCAGTGGCAGAGCACTTCCATGGTAAGGAAGGGGTCCCCGGTTCAAGCCCGGGAGGGGGCTCGGGGTGGCGGAGCGCCGCGACCTCGGGGCGGCGTAGCTCAGAGGCAGAGCACCCGGCTCATAATCGGGTAGTCGGTGGTTCGATTCCACCCGCCGCTACTAGGCCTCGCGACCAACACCAACACAGGAGTTCACGGCATGGGTAAGGAAAAGTTTGAGCGGTCGAAGCCTCATGTGAATGTGGGGACGATGGGTCATATTGATCATGGGAAGACGACGTTGACGGCGGCGATTACGAAGGTGTTGTCGGAGGCGGGGGTTTCGAAGACGGGGTTTACGGCGTTTGATCAGATTGATAAGGCGCCGGAGGAGCGGGAGCGGGGGATCACGATTGCGATCGCTCATGTGGAGTATGAGACGAAGTTGCGGCATTACGCCCATGTGGATATGCCGGGTCATGCGGATTATGTGAAGAACATGATTACTGGGGCGGCGCAGATTGATGGTGCGATTTTGGTGGTGTCGGCGGCGGATGGTCCGATGCCCCAGACTCGGGAGCATGTGTTGGTGGCGCGTCAGGGGGGGGTGCCGTTCATTGTGGTGTTTTTGAACAAGGTGGATATGGTCGATGATCCGGAGTTGTTGGATTTGGTGGAGTTGGAGGTTCGGGATTTGTTGACGGAGTATGAG
>JBKKBI010000022.1:0-30383 GCA_046714175.1 Acidimicrobiia bacterium
CTTAATGCGTTAGCTGCGGCACGGAAACCGTCGATAGGTCCCCACACCTAGTGCCCAACGTTTACGGCGTGGACTACCAGGGTATCTAATCCTGTTCGCTCCCCACGCTTTCGCTCCTCAGTGTCAGTACTGGCCCAGATCTCCGCCTTCGCCGCTGGTGTTCCTCCTGATATCTGCGCATTTCACCGCTACACCAGGAATTCCGTGTTCCCCTACCAGACTCAAGTCACAGCAGTATCGGATGGCGTCTCGGGGTTGAGCCCCGAGTTTTCACATCCGACTAACTGAGCCGCCTACGAGCTCTTTACGCCCAATAAATCCGGACAACGCTTGGACCCTACGTATTACCGCGGCTGCTGGCACGTAGTTGGCCGGTCCTTCTTCTGCAGGTACCGTCATAATCGTCCCTGCTGAAAGGGGTTTACAACCCGAGAGCCTTCATCCCCCACGCGGCGTTGCTGCGTCAGGCTTTCGCCCATTGCGCAAGATTCCTAACTGCTGCCTCCCGTAGGAGTCTGGGCCGTGTCTCAGTCCCAGTGTGGCTGATCGTCCTCTCAGACCAGCTACCCGTCGTCGCCTTGGTGAGCCGTTACCTCACCAACTAGCTGATAGGCCACGAGACCATCCCGGAGCAGCGGACTGTTTCCTCGGTCGACCATGCGACCATCCGAGGACATCCGGCATTAATCCAAGTTTCCCTGGGCTATTCCGGTCTCCGGGGCAGGTTTCTCACGTGTTACTCACCCGTTCGCCACTAGGTGACCCCTTCCGGTTGCCCGGAAAAGGTCCCTCGTTCGACTTGCATGCATTAGGCACGCCGCCAACGTTCGTCCTGAGCCAGGATCAAACTCTCCAACGAAAGACCAGGCCCGAAGGCCGGGATCTCGTGTTTTCGAGTTTGTAGCGTGAGCGCCTGGCCAAACCCTGCGCTCACATCTGGCATCAGTTGTTGTCACTGATGCTGGCACCGACCCTGGGGCCGGTGCCTACTCGAGTACGGCCTCCCAGACGCGACGGGACAAGCCCACCGCTCGGGAGGCAAAAACTGGCTTTTGGCACACTGTTCAGTTGTCAAGGAGCCGAGTCGTTTCCGTGCCACGGCGTGCGCGCAAACGCGAAACCGTGAAGCGGAACCGGGATGATACGCCCTCCTCAACAGCCAGTCAAGACCGACCCCGAGCCGCCCGGCCAAAGCACCGCCGCCCGATCCCACAGCGCCGAGCCGGAACGCGCTGCGACGCGAGACGGGGTGGCGATGCGCAGCACTGTCCCCGCGGGCGGGCTTCGCTACCCTCCCCGGGCGATGACCCACCCCCTGGACGTACTCGACGAGCGCGGTTTCATCGCAGACGTGACGGACCGTGACGGCTTGCAGGCCCTCCTCGCCCACGAACGCGTCACCTTCTACTACGGATGCGACCCCACAGCCTCCTCACTACATATCGGCAACCTCCTCGGAATGATGGCGATGGCGTGGCTGCAGCGTGCCGGGCACCGTCCCATCGCGCTCGCCGGTGGGGGCACGGGGCGGATCGGTGATCCGTCAGGCCGCGACGACGAACGGGAGCTGCTCGACGAGTCGCGGGTAGACCAGAACATCCTCCGGATCCGGGAACAGCTCGGGCGCGTGCTCGACCTGACCACTGCCGACCAGGGTCTGGTGGTCGACAATCACAGTTGGCTCAGCGGGCTGGGGTATGTCGAGTTTCTCCGGGATGTCGGCAAGCACTTTTCCGTGAACCAGATGATCGCCCGTGAGTCGGTCCGGCGCCGGCTCGAGGAGCGGGAGCAGGGCATCTCCTACACGGAGTTCTCGTATCAATTGCTCCAGGCCTACGACTTCGCCCACCTGTATCGCGCCGAGGGCTGCCGGCTCCAAATCGGCGGCTCCGACCAGTGGGGAAACATCACCGCCGGCGTTGAACTCACCCGGCGCCTCCACGGCGCCCGGGTGTTCGGGCTGGTGTGGCCGCTCCTGGAACGGTCCGACGGCAAGAAGTTCGCTAAGTCGTCCGGGGAAGCGGTGTGGCTGGCCGCCGACGAAACGAGTCCCTACGCCTATTACCAATGGTTTCGCAACGTCCCCGACGCCGATGCCGGGCGGTTCCTTCGCCTCTTCACGTTCCTGGGGCTCGACGAGATCGCCGGCTTGGAAGCGCAGACCGCAGCCGATCCAGCGGCCCGTGCCGCGCAGCTGGTTCTCGCCGACGAGGCGACCCGGATCGTGCACGGCCCGGAGGGTCTGGCGGAGGCGAAGCGCGCCAGTGAGATCCTGTTCGGTGACGAGCACTACCGCGGACTCGATGAGCGCACCCTGCTGGATGCGTTTGCCGGGGCTCCGGCAGCGACGGTTCCCCGGGAACGCCTCCCGATCGGACTGCTCGAGCTGATGGTCCTCACCGGTGCCGCGGCCAGCAATGGCGAAGCCCGGCGCCTGATCGAACAGGGCGGAGTGGCGGTGAACAACGCCGCCGTCACGGAGGCCACCGGACAGGTCGGTACAAGCGATCTGCTGGCGGGAGCGACACTGGTGATCCGGGTGGGGAAGAAGCGGTACCACCTCGCTCGATTCGACTGAGTCCTCAGTAAGCCAGCGACTGAGTCGCCCTGTGGACAATCCCCGCGCGGAGCGCGGTCGGTGGGTAACGTAGCGCGCGGAGATATATAACCCATGCCTCGCCACACGGCGGGCGTCTTGGCGATCGTGCTGATTGCCGCCGCCTGCTCTGTAGAGCCCATCGAGGATCCGGGGATTGGAGCGGGCGACCTCACCACGACGGTCTACGCGGCCGACGGCTCGGTATTGGCCGAGTGGCACGCGGAACAGGACCGCGTCCTCGTCACCTACCAGCAGCTCCCCAAGCATCTGGTCGACGCCATCGTCGCCATCGAGGATCGCCGCTTCTGGATCCATCCCGGGGTGGACGTCCAGGCGGTGGCCCGGGCCGCGGTAGAGAACCTGGAGGCCGGGGCGGTCGTGCAGGGGGGCTCCACGATCACCCAGCAGTACGTGAAGAACGTACTGCTCACCGACAGCGTCACCCTGGAGCGCAAGGCGGAAGAAGCCGGCCTGGCGCTGCAGCTCGAGGAGACCCTGTCCAAGGTGGAGATCTTCGAGCGCTACGCCAACACGGCATTCTTCGGCGAGGGCGCCTTCGGCGTTGGCGCCGCCGCCCGCCGCTATTTCGGCAAAGAGGTCGCAGACCTGAGCCTGGCTGAGTCGGCGCTGCTCGCCGGCGTGCTGGCGGCACCCACCGACTACAACCCGTTCGATCACCCCGAAGCGTCCCGGCAGCGCCGCGATGTTGTGTTGGACACCATGCTCGAGCTGGGATGGATCGACCTGCCGGCTGCGATCGCGGCCGCGGCCGAACCGGTCGTCCTGGCAGAGCGCGGCGCCTCCGACCGGATGCGCCATCCCTATTTCACCGACGAGGTGCGGCGCGCCCTGCTGGCCAACCCCGCCCTGGGCTCGACGCCGGAAGACCGCTGGCACTTGGTCACCACCGGGGGGCTTCGCATCTACACCACCCTCGACCTGGCAGTACAGCGCGCCGCCGAAGATGCCATCGCGTCCCTGATTGGAGACACCGGCCCGGCGGCGGCCCTGGTGGCTGTCGATCCGCGCAATGGCTACGTGACCGCCGTCGTCGGCGGACGGGACTTCTACTCCCCCACCGATGGCATCGCCCAGTTCAATCTGGCCACCCAGGGTCGGCGCCAGCCCGGCTCGGCCTTCAAGCCCTTCGCTCTCGCCGCGGCCCTCGAGGCCGGGGCCACCCTCGAGTCCACGTGGCCGGGGGGACGCACCGCGACATTGCAAACCGATTCGGGACCGTGGACCCTCTCCAATCACGAGGAGTCGTACTTTCCAAGTTTGAGCTTGCTCGAGGCCACGGTGTTCTCGGTGAACGTGCCTTACGCCTACGTCGAGCAATGGATAGGAACCGAGCGTCTCATCGCCACGGCCCGGGCTGCCGGAATCACCAGCCCGATCGCCGCCACTCCCAGTGTGGTGCTCGGTACCGAAGAGGTGACCGTTCTCGAGATGGCCTCCGCCTACGGCACTTTTGCCTCCGGGGGGATTCGCGTCACACCGGTGCTGGTGACCCGCGTGGAGGACCGCAACGGGTCGGTCCTCTTCGAGCATGTTCCGGCCTTCTCCCGGGTGTTCAGCACGACCGTCGCCGAGCAGGTCACGACCGCGCTGACCGAGGCGGTGCGGCGCGGCACCGGCCAGCAAGCCCGCATTGGACGTCCGGTGGCGGGCAAGACCGGAACCACGGAGTCGAACCATGACGCCTGGTTCGTCGGATATACCCCAGAGCTCTCCGCCGCGGTGTGGGTCGGCTTTCCCGAGGGCAACCGGCCACTGGAGGCGCCCGATACCCCGTACACGATCACCGGGGGCACGTGGCCGGCGCAGATCTGGTCCCGCTTTGCCATCGCGGCACTCTCCGGAATCGCCTACAGCCCCTCCACGGCCACGGATTCCGTGGAGACGGTGGCTGTCAGCGTGGACCTCTCCACCGGCCACCTCGCCGGTCCGCTGTGCCCCCGGGCGACCGTGGCGGTGCTGCGACTCGAGCCGGGACGGGTCCCGGATGTGGTCTGCCCGATCCACAACCCCCAGGGAGTGCAGGTCGTGACGCCGGGCACCGTGCCCGATGTCGCCGCCCTATCGGCCATCGGCGCCATCGCCGTCCTGGAGACTGCGGGCTACACCGTCCATCTCGCCTGGGCGCTGGAGACCAGCCATCTGCCGGGCACCATCCTCGGCCAATTCCCCGCCGCCGGAAGCGCGCTCGGTGCCGGCGGAGTGGTCGAGATCATTGCCTCCGGACCGGAGCCCGGGACCGTCGCCCCGGATGTGGTCGGCCGCCCCCAGCTGGAGGCCCTGGAGCGGCTCGAAGCCGCCGGACTGCTCGTGGACATCGTGATGGTCACCCCCACGACCACCGCCTCTTCCACCGAACTCAGGGTCTGGGCCCAGGTCCCAGCCGCCGGTGAGCCGGTGGACGGAAGGGTGACGATCTGGCTGAGCCCGTGAAAGTCGGCGCGACGGGTGGCGATGGCGGGATAGCCAGACTCTCCATGCGGCTGGCCTAGCAGAGCTGGCACATCACTGGTTCATGACCGATGACTTTATGACTCTTGCCACACGAACCTCCAGCACAGCTCCGTCGCTTTGCTGATTCCGATTCTGGGGCTGGCGACGATGCTGCCCCGAAGTTGGCGGCCCGTGAGCCGGACGGGGCCGGTGAACACATCGCTCCCGTCGAGATCACCGCTGATTCCCAATGCCTGGCACAGCTTGCCCGGGCCGTCGCCGAGATGGTCCTCCTGTCCCCGCCGCCGCGCCATCACCCCGAGTCCGGTGACCGGCATCCCGGCCCGCAACAAGACGGCCCCGGGGGTGCCCGCTGGCCCACAGACGATGTTGGCGCACCAATGGATCCCGTAGGAGCGGTAGACGTAGAGACGTCCGGGAGGACCGAACATGACCCGGTTGCGCGCCGTGGGGCCGCGGTGGGCGTGACTGGCGGCATCCGCAACACCCCCGTAGGCCTCGGCCTCGGTGATGATCACCGAAGTCTCCACCCCTGCGATGCGGGACACCAGCAAGCGCCCCACAAGAGCACGCGCCGCGTCGACCGGATCCCCGCGCAGGGCGGCGATCACGTCAGATGCAGCAACAGGGCCTTGAAGGCGTGCATCCGGTTCTCCGCCTGATCGAACACCCGGCTGCGGGGATGATCGACGATGGCATCGGTCACCTCTTCGCCACGATGTGCGGGAAGACAATGGAGAAAGATCGCATCTGGTGCCGCCAGCGCGAAAAGCGCCTCATCGACGCGGAATGCGGCGAAGTGCTCCCGGCGTTGCGCCGCTTCCGCCTCCTGGCCCATCGAAGTCCACACGTCGGTGTAGACGGCGTCGGCACCGCGTACCGCCTCTCTGGGATCGTGGCCCACCGACAATTCTGCCCCCGGGGCGGCGAGACCACGGGCGGCAGCCACCACCCCGGCGTCGAGCTCATACCCGGGGGGCGTGGCCACCCGTACCGACACTCCACAGGCCGCCGCCGCGACCATGAGCGACGCGGCCACGTTGTTCCCATCCCCGACGTACGCCACCACCGCCCCCGGGAGCGGCCGGTGCTCGGCAAGCGTCTGCAGGTCCGCAAGCGCCTGGCACGGATGTTCCCGATCCGAGAGCAGGTTGATCACCGGAGCCGCGGCGTGGGCGGCGATGGTGTCGAGGTCGCCGTGCCGGAACACCCGGAAGGCCAGGACGTCGAGATAGCGGTCCAGCACCCGTGCCACGTCTGCCACTGCCTCCCGTTTGCCCAAACCCACCTCGTCCTGCTTGAGGACCAGCGGCACGGCCCCCAGATCGGTCACGGCGATCTCGCAGGACACCCGGGTGCGTGTCGATGGCTTCTCGAAGAACAGTCCCACCCGGAGCCCGCGACGGGTCCCGGCGACGGCGGTGCGATCTCGCTTCACGCGCGCTGCGCTATCCAGGACCGCACCAAGGCCATCCTGGCCCAGATCCGCCACGGTGAGAAAGTCCACCTCAGCCCCCTCGCAACTTCCCGCCCACCAGGTCGCCGACCCGGGCCACGATGGCAGCGCGGAGCGGAATCATGTCGTCGTCGGTCATCGTCCGCTCCGGGTGCCGGAACACAAGCCGCACCGCGGCGCTCTTGCGACCCGGGTCTAGAGGCGGTCCGGTAAACACATCAAACACCGACGCCTCCTCGAGCAGCGATCCTGCCCCCTCCCGGATTGCGGCGGTGAGTGCTCCCGCCGAGACCTCGCGGGCGATGTCGAACGCCAGATCGAACACCACCGGAGGCAACCCACTGGGCACGGCAAAGTCGCTTCTAGGGGTCGGCTCCAGGAACGGCGCCACCGCAAGCTCACCCGCCACGACCCGGCCGGAGAGATCCCAGGCGGCGGCGACCTCGGGGTGCACCTCGCCGACCACTCCGACTCGCCGGGTTCCCGCTATCACCCGGGCGCATCGGCCGGGATGGAACCCGGGTTCGGTCGCGGGTTCGACGCGGAGCGCGATGCCGGTGGCTGCAGCGAGGGTTTCCACGAGGCCGGTGGCGTCGAATGCGTCTCGAGCCGTCCGGGGCTGCCACGACGCCCCGGGTTGCGATCCGATTGCGGCGAACCCGAGGTGGGCCGGCTGATCGGGGATGGGCTCCCCCGGGGCCTGCAGGAACACGGTCCCGATCTCGAACAAGGCAGGATCGTCCAGATGGCGGGCAACGTTGGTGCGCAAGGCATCGAACAGACCGGGGAGCAGGGTGGTGCGCAACGCTCCCTGCTCATCGTTTAGGGGGTTGCGGACCCGTAATGGCCGAAGGCGCGGGTCGTCGGCGGCCAGCCGCAGGCGCTCCAGGCGATCCTGGCCAAGGAAATCGAAGCTCAGGATCTCCGAGTACCCGGCACCGATCATGGTGGCCCGGAGCAGCCGCCGCCGACGCTCCCAGTGCGGCAGCCCAGCTGCCGGTCCGTGCGGCAGGGTCGACGGGATGGCGTCGAGTCCGTGCAGGCGGGCGACCTCCTCGACCAGGTCGGCAGGGCGGGACACATCGGGCCGATAACTGGGGACGGTGACCTGGAGCGGATCTCCACCGGCGACCCCAAAGCCGAGGCGGCGCAGCAGCCCACCGATCTCGGCGGCGAGAAGGCGGATTCCCAACAAGCGCTCCACCTCGCCCACCGGTAGCGACACCACTCTGGGCGCGGCCACGCCGGGATGATCGTCGACCAGCTCGCCGACCGCCGTTCCCCCGCCCAGGGCGACGATCAGGTCCGTGGCTCGGGCCGAGGCAATCGGGGGCAGGGCGGGGTCCACCCCGCGCTCGAAGCGGGCCACGGCCTCGGTGCGCAGGCCGTGCCGCTTGCCGGTGAGGAGAACCCCGGTGGGCTCGAAGTTGGCCGCCTCCAGCAGCACCCGCGTGGTGGTGGATGACACCTCACTGTCCCCGCCGCCCATCACGCCGGCGAGCCCGAGGGGCGCAGTCGGTGAGGCGATCACCAGGTCCTCCGGTGCGAGGTTGCGAACGATGCCATCGAGTGTCGTCAGCGTCTCCCCGGGCGCCGCGCGGCGCACCACGATCGTCTCCGCCGAAACCTGGTCGAGATCGAACGCATGGAGCGGCTGCCCGGTCTCCAACATCACGTAGTTGGTGACGTCGACCACGTTGTTGATCGGGCGAATTCCGGCGCTGCGGAGTCGCATCGCCATCCATAGCGGCGCCGGAGCGACCTTGATGCCGCCGATCTCCCGCACGGTGAACCGGGGGCACCCACCGGTATCGGCGATGGTCACCCGGGCCTGGGTGGTTCCGCGGCCCGGCGCCGAGGCGGCGTCGATCGGCTTCACCTCGACTCCGAAGAAGGCCCCGAGCTCCCGGGCCAGGCCATGGATGGACATCGCATCTGGACGATTGGAGGTGACCGCCACCTCGAAAACGTGGTCGGGCAGGGGCAGTAGCGTGGCAAAGTCGGTGCCGGGCGCCAGAGTGTCATTCAGGACCAAGATTCCCCCGCCTTCGTCTCCCAGCCCCAGCTCCCGCTCCGAGCAGATCATCCCCGGTGATCGCACTCCTCTGATGTCGCGCTCCCCCACCTCGAGGCCCCCCGCCAACCGGGACCCGACGGTGGCATAGGCGACAGTCGCTCCGGCCGCGAAGTTCCATGCCCCGCACACCACCTCCAGACCAGCGGCGCCATCGTCGATGGTCACGAGGCGGACGCGGTCGGCGGAGGGGTGGGGGCGGATGGCGGTGACCCGGGCCACCACGACCCCATGGAAGTCCGCGCGCAGTTCCGCCACCGACTCCACCTCGAACCCGAGCCCGTCGAGGGCGGCGGCGATCACCGCCGGGTCGGCGGTGGGTAGGTCCACGAACTCCTCCAACCAGCGCAGGGACGCTTTCACGGGTACTGCCTCAGAATCCGCAGGTCGGGGTCGAAGAACATGCGCAGCTCTGGAACGCCGTAGCGGATCATCGCCAGCCGGTCGATGCCGATGCCGAATGCGAACCCGGAGACGGCACCCGGGTCGTACCCCACAGCCTCGAACACGTTCGGATCCACCATCCCGCACCCCAGCAATTCGATCCATCCTGAGTGCCTGCACACCCGGCACCCGGACCCCTCGCATGAGAAGCAGTCGACATGGAGCTCGGCAGAGGGTTCGGTGAACGGGAAGAAGTGGGGAAGAAAGCGCACCCGCCGCCGGGAGCCAAAGAAGGCACGGGCGAAGTGCTCCAGGGTCCCTTTGAGGTCGCCGAAGGTGATCGACTCGTCCACCGCCAGCCCATCGAACTGGTGGAACACCGGAGTATGGGTGGCATCTACCGCATCGCGTCGGTACACCCTGCCCGGCATCACGATGTAGACAGGAGGCGAGTTGGCCTCCATGTAGTGGACCTGCACCGGGGTGGTATGAGTGCGCAGTAGTACCCCCTCCGGATCGTCCCCATGCTCCACGTAGATCGTGTCGGACTCGAGGCGGGACGGATGGGTGGCGGGGGTGTTGAGGGCGTCGAAGTTGTAATAGGCCGTCTCCACCTCTGGCCCGGAGGCGACGGTGTAGCCCAGGGCCACGAAGATGTCCACGATCTCGTCCCACACGGTGCTCACGAGATGTGCCCGCCCCCGCCCCGGAGCCCGTCCCGGAAGCGTCATGTCGAGTGCCTCCTCGTCTAGTCGCACCTGGCGGGCCACAGCCCCCAGATCGCGCCGCCGCTCGGCCGCAAGTGCGGCGATGCGCGCCGCCACCTCGTTCACCGCCCGGCCGAGTTCACGCCGCACCTCATCGGAGGCATCACGCAGACTGCTCCGAGCCACCGTCACCGGGGCTCCGGCACCGAGCGCCTCGGCCTCGATGGCATCGACGGCGGCGGGAGTGGCCGCAGCCGCCAAGCGCGGCTCCAGGGACGCGGCCAGGGCCCGGATGTCGGCGGCGGAGATCACGAGGCGGGAAGGTTAGTGCCGGGTATCCCCCGCCCCGAGTAGAGGACGATCGCCGCGGCCACGGCCGCGTTGAGACTCTCCACCCCGGTTCTCATCGGGACCGTGACTCTGATGTCTGCTTCGGCGATCAGCTCCGGACCCAACCCGTGGGACTCGCTTCCGATGAGCACCGCGGCAGCCTCCGGGAGCGCCCCCGGAGCCACCCCGCCCCGGGCCACCGTGGCCACCAGGGTTCGTCCGCCGGAACGCACCTCGAGCAATGAGGCGACAGACCCCAGTGCCGTCATGAAGTGCGCCCCGGCGGCCGACCGCAGCACCTTGGGCGACCATAGATCGGCGCAGCCCGGCCCGACCAACAGTCCGTACCCGAAGGCCGCGGCGATGCGCACCAGGGTGCCCAGGTTGCCGGGGTCGCTCAGCCCCCAGGGCACCACCACCCGCCCCCCCGGTGCGACGGCGCCGCCAGGCACTGCCACTACCGCTACCGGGCTTTGCGGTGTGGCGGTAGTGGAGAGCTTGGCCAGGGTGCGCGCATCCACCACAAGCGCGACGACACCGCCATCGCGTGCCAGCGCCTGGCCGGCAGTGTCACCATCCAATACGAATAGCGACCGGAAGTGGAGCCCGGCGTCGATGGCGGCTGCCACTAGGTGCGGACCCTCGAGCAATGCCCCGCCCGAGGCTTCACGGCCCCGCCGCCGCTGCAGGCGCATCGCCGCGGTCACCGCAGCGTGATGCGAGGAGACCGTTTCAGGCGTTGCCGGACCCGGACGTGGCCTTGACCAGTGCGCCGAAGCCGGCGGGATCCGACACCGCCATCTCGGCGAGCATCTTGCGGTCGATCTCGACCTCGGCAGCCTTGAGGTTGGCCATCAGCCGGGAGTAGGTGGTGCCGTGTTCCCGGGCGGCGGCGTTGATCCGGGAGATCCAGATCTTGCGGAACTCGCCTTTACGCGCCCGCCGGTCGCGGTACGCGTCCTGCATGGCGTTCATCACCTGCTCGTTGGCGGCGCGCACTCGGCGGGAGCGAGCCCCCTTGTAGCCGGTGGCTCGCTCGAGGATCTTGCGGCGCTTCTTCTGCGCATGCACTGAGCGCTTGATTCGTGCCATGGCTACTCCTATCTACCCAGCATCCGGCTGACCCGGGCCTCGTCAGCGCGCGATACGGCGACGTCACCCTTGAGCCGGCGCATACGCCGGCCAGACTTCTTGCCCAGCACCAAGTGGGCGCGCCACGCCTGGCGGCGTCGGAGCTTGCCGGTCCCAGTCACGGTGAACCGCTTGGCGGCGGACCGTCTCGTCTTCTGCTTCGGCATCTCGCTCACTCCTCTATCGCTTGATCGGCGCTCACCGGTTCCGGCGCGACGCCGTCTCCGGCCGCCTGGGGAGCCGCCGGCGCGGCTGGTTCCTTGCGCCGCTTCACCGGTATCAGCTGCATCGTCATATTGCGACCCTCGAGCCGGGCGTTCTGCTCGATGGCACCCCACTCCTCGACCTCCGCCGCCAGCCGCTGCAGAATCTTTGCTCCCAGCTCGGGATGGCTCAGTTCCCGCCCCCGGAACATCATTGTGATCTTCACCTTGTCACCCTCGCCGAGAAACTCCACTACCCGCCGCTTCTTCCAGTTGTAGTCGTTGTCATCGGTCTTGGGCCGGAATTTCACTTCCTTGATGACGGTTCGGGTCTGCTTCTTACGGGCCTCGCGTGATCGGACCGACAACTCGTACTTGTACTTCCCGTAATCCATCATCCGGCACACCGGTGGCTTGGCGTCGGGGGCGACTTCCACCAGGTCGAGACCGAGCTGATTGGCCAAGTACTGGGCCTCTTCGACCTTGAGCACACCGACCTGGCTCCCATCGGGCGCCACCACCCGGACCTCGCGCGCCCGGATCTTGTCGTTCACCCTCAGTTCCTGTGCGATGTTCGCGCAACCTCCCGTGCCGGCTCTCCGGGAATCTCCCGGACGAACAAAACGACGGCATGCGCTGCCGTCGTCTGACGATCGCTACCTCGGCTCACCGCAGGTGGCCGGGTGGGAAGCAGCGCTTCCGCTTCATCTCGATTGTGTGATCAGTATACGGGGCCGGGGCGACGGGTCAATGCGGCCCGAATAGCCGACCCTGCGGTTCGGGGCGTTCCAGACGGCGCACCCCGTTCCACACGATCCCGTCCATGAACACCCACGATTGGCGATGGATGGCGCTCGGCCCGAGCCACTGCAGCGCCGCCCGATGCCGCGGTCCGGGGTAACCCTTGTTTTCCTCGAACGACCAATGGGGATAGTCGGCCGCGGCCGCGATCATCATTCGATCCCGGGTCACCTTGGCCAGTATCGATGCCGCCGCGACCGTCAGGCAGGTGCGGTCCGCGCCCACCAGGGTCCGGGTGCGGGGGTGGCCGGCGAAGTCCCAGTTCCCGTCCACGACCACCGCATCGGCCTCGAGACCGAGTCCCTGGAGGGCCCGCTGTGCGGCCAGGCGCTGGGCGGCTGCCATCCCCAGGGCATCGCACTCGGTGGCGTCGGCATGCCCCACAGCCCAGGCGCGGCACCACCCGGCTACGCGGGCGAACATCGATTCGCGCTCGGATCCGGTCAGCAGCTTGGAGTCGCGTACCTTATAGACCCGCCGCTCTCCAGGAAGCACCGCCGCCCCGACCGAGATCGGTCCCGCCCACGCGCCCCGGCCCACTTCGTCCATACCCACCACCACGGCGGCCCCGGACTCCCACAGGCTGTGTTCGACCGCAAGTCCGGGAGAGTGCCTGCGCAGGCTCGGTCGCAGCCTGGCCACGGATCCGGTCATGACGCCATTCTCCCCTAAGGAGAGCCGTCCCGCGTCTCAGCCGGTGCGGCGGTCGACACGGAACGAGGAGCCCAAGTCTGCCTTGGCGTGCTCCTTCATCTCCGAGGCCACCGCGGATGCTTCCCACTCGCTGACGAAGGACCGGCGTTGGTTGGTGGCAACCCCCAGGGACAACGAGACGATCGGGAATGCGTGCCGCTCCCCGCGGCGATCGATCACCTCCACGCTGCCCCGCAACGCATCCTGGGCGTCGTAGAAGTCGAGAATGCCGTCGTCGAACCGCTGCATCACTTCCTTACAGAATGCTTCTGCTCGATCGGGGTCCATGACCGCGATGAAGTCATCCCCGCCGACGTGACCGACGAAGGCCCCGGGGTCGCCACTCTGGGCGGCGGACTCCACGAGCGTGTTGGCCGTGAACTTGATCACGTTGTCGCCGCGCATGAACCCGTAGTGGTCGTTGAATGCCTTGAAGTTGTCGAGGTCGGCGTGAATCACTGCCAGCGGCCCTCCGGTGGCGATGCGTGCCGACAGCACCTCGGCGATCCGGAAGTTGCCGGGGAGGCCGGTGAGCGGTGATAGTTCGCGCAGCGACTTGGAGCGTCGCAACACAGAACCCACCCGAGCAATCAGCTCCTCGATCGCGAAAGGCTTGGTCACATAGTCGTCGGCACCGGCATCAAGTCCGCGCACCAGTTCCTCCACGGTGCTCGCCACCGTGAGCAGCACCACCGGGACATGCGCGGTTGGACCCCCGGCATGGAGCCTGCGCAGCACTTCATAGCCGTCGACGTCGGGCAGCGACAGATCGAGGAGCACCACATCGGGTGGTAATGCGGTTGCCGCGGCGAGGCCGGAGCCACCGTTGTCGGCGGTGCGCACCTCGAAGCCCTCCGCCTCCAGGCTGAAGGTGACAAACCCGAGGATGGCGGGATCGTCGTCGATTACCAGCACTCGTTTGGTCATGTCTCCCTGCTCAGCTCAGCGCGGCGCGCAGACGCCCGATGGCCGCCACCGGGTCATCGGACCCAAAGATGGCGGACCCGGCGACAATCAGGTTGGCGCCGGCGTCGAGTGCCAGACGGGCATTGTCGGGATTGATCCCCCCGTCCACCTCTATATCGGCACGATATCCCGACGAGTCAACGAGCTTTCGGGCGGCGGCAATCTTGGGGAGAACCTCCGGCATGAAGGCCTGGCCACCGAACCCTGGTACCACCGACATCACCAGGAGCAGGTCGCAGGTCTCCAGGAACGGCGCCACCGCACCGAGGGGGGTGGCGGGATCGAGGGCCAGCCCGAAACGCAGGCCTGCGGCGCGCGCCGCAGCTTCGGCGCGGCGCGGGTCCGGGTGCACCTCGATGTGGACCGTTACCAGATCGGCCCCCGCCGCTCGCAAGGGGACGAACAGCGAGATCGGATTCGTGACCATGAGATGGCAGTCGAATTCCAGTGCGGTGCGGGATCGGAGGGAGGCGATCACCGGCATGCCGAACGAGAGGTTGGGGACGAAGTGGCCGTCCATGACGTCGATGTGCAGGAAGTCGACATATGGCTCGACGCGCCCCACCTCCTCGGCAAGGATGGCAAAGTCGGCGGCGAGCAGCGAGGGGGCGATCCGGACCGTCACGGACCGAGGTTACCGCCCCCCGCCCCTGCAGCGAGCGCTCTAGCCTGCCCCGATGGACCGCTATCGCATCGCCCCCGGCACCAAGGTAAAGCTGGCAAAGTTCGACCCGGCAGACACCGTCGAGTTTCCCGACGGCAAGGACGACGCGGAGAAGGCTTCCCGCAAGGCGTCAAAGCGTCTCGAGGAGCTTCAGGAGCTTCTCTACGCCCAGGGCCGCCACCGGTTGCTCGTGGTGCTGCAGGCGATGGACACCGGCGGCAAGGACGGAGTCATCCGTCACGTTTTCGAGGGCGTGAACCCGTCGGGCGTACGCGTCGCATCCTTCAAGAAGCCCACCGCTCCCGAACTTGCCCGTGACTACCTGTGGCGGATCCATTCCCACGTCCCGGGGAACGGGGAGATCACGATCTTCAACCGATCCCACTACGAGGATGTGCTGGTGGTGCGAGTGCACTCGCTGGTTCCGCCGGAGCGATGGGAGCCGCGCTATGAGCAGATCAACGCCTTCGAGGCGATGCTCGCTGCCGAGGGGACGACCATCGTCAAGTTCTTCCTCTACATCTCCAAGGACGAGCAGGCGGAGAGATTGCGCTCTCGGCTCGAGGATCCCGCCAAGCAGTGGAAGTTCGCCATCGCCGACCTGGCCGAACGCGCCCACTGGGACGACTACATCGCCGCCTACGAGGCCGTGCTCAGCCGCACCTCGACCCCCGCGGCCCCCTGGTACGTGGTGCCCTCGGATCACAAGTGGTATCGCAACCTGGTGGTGGGACGGGTACTGGTCTCCACCCTGGAAGCGCTGCAGATGACCTACCCGCCGCCGGCGCCCGACCTCGATGGCGTCGTGATCGAGTAGCCACCAGCCAGGCGCCCACCGGGTTCAGTCGAACTTGGCTGCGACTCCGCGGCGACCGTTCATCCACGCGGAGGCGGCCATGGGCGATTTTCCTGGAGGCTGGACTGTGACCAACTCGACCACACCGTCGGCGGTGCCGAGGAGCACAGCCCCGCCGTGCACGAGCGCGGTGCCCGGGGTGGCCTCGCCGACAGCGGATCGCACCGACCACACCTTGATCCGCTCCCCCTGCACGACCCCCCACGCCCCGGGCTTCGGGTTGAACGCTCGCACCGCCCGCAGCACTGCGATCGCGCGGTGGCGAGCCGGATCGAGGTGCGCCTCGGCGACGGTGACCTTGCCAGCGCCAGTTACCCCCTCCACGGGTTGCGGCACCGCAACGAGCGTGCCCGCCACGATGCCGGGCAGCGACTCGCGGAGCAACTGCGCGCCGAGATGGGCTAGCCGCATCGTGAGTTCGCCGGCGGTCTCCTCGGCACTGATCGGGGTGGTCGCTCGGGCCAGCGTCGGTCCGGTGTCGAGCCCTTCGTCGATCTGCATGAGAGTGACTCCGGTGGCGGCGTCGCCCGCCAGGATGGCCCGCACCACCGGGCTGGCTCCTCGCCAGCGCGGTAGCAGCGAAAAGTGGACGTTGAGGAACCCCGCAGTGGGGACGGCCAGCGCTGCCGGCGGAATCAGTCGTCCGTATGCCGCCACCACCGCGACGTCGCAGCCTGCCAGCAGCGCCCCCAGCTCGGCGGAGCGCTCCGGTTGATGGACGATCAGTCCGCGGGTCGCTGCGGCCACCTTCACCGGAGGCGGCTCCGGGGTGCCTGAACGGCCCCGGGCCCTGTCGGGTCGGGTGATCACTGCGGTGACCGTGGCGGACTCCTCCAGCGCGGCCAGTACCGGCACCGCCTCGGCGGGGGTCCCCAGAAACACGGCGCGGATCACGCCTCGCCTCGCTCCATCGCCGCAAGCCGGATGTCTCGCAATGCCTGCTTGCGCATCCGTCGGGTGAGCCGTGACAGCAGGAGCATTCCCTCGAGATGGTCCGACTCGTGCTGCAGAATCCGTCCCAGCAGATCCTCGCCGCCGTAAACCACCCGCGCCCCGTCCCGGTCGAACCCGCTCACCCGGGCGTAGGCGGGCCGGCTGACGGGCCAGTAGTGGCCGGGCACCGAAAGACAACCCTCCTCGTATTCGAAGTCGCCCGCCGTCTCCTCGAGCCGCGGATTGATCACGTGCCGGGGACCCTCCCCGGCGTCGAAGACGAATACCCGCAGCGACACCCCGATCTGTGGTGCCGCCAATCCCACCCCTGGGGCGGCGTACATCGTCTCGACCATGTCGTCGATGAGCCGGCGCAGATCGGAACCGATCTCGGCGACCGAAGCCGCGGCCAAGCGCAAAACCGGATCCGGGTAGGTGCGGATGGGGAAGATGGCCACAGGCGGGAGGTTAGGTGGGCGGAAGTTGGCGATTGCGAGGGGAAGAAGGGCGAGGGAAGAAGGGCGAGGGAAGAAGGGGCGAGGGGCGAGGACGCGTTACACATCTCAGGCGCGTTCTTGCGGGTAGCGGGCAGCGGCCAGCGGCGGACAACGGACAACGGACAACGGACAACGGACTCATCACAGTTCCAACGGATCCGCATCCACTCTGACGCGCACTCCTCCTTCGCGCCAGCGGCCCACGACGTCGCGGAGGACGATGCGTGCCGCGGTCAGATCTCTGGCCTGCACCAGCCAGCGCCACCCATTGCCGGCCGGGGCGGGCCCGTGCACCGTGGCGCGGCCCTGCAGTGCCGACCCCAGTTCTGCGGGGTCGAGATCTCCGATGGCCTCAATGGCCACGATTTCGCCGCCGGGGGGGAATCCGAGGGCGGCACGGCGCTCCGCATCGGCGCGTATCGCCGGCACCGGGTCACCATCCACCAACGCCCGCAAGACGGGGTGGTCGGGGTCCACTGTCTGAATCAGCCCGCGCCGCCCCCGACCCGACCCGGCCGCCGCCACGGCCCGTCCCAAGAGCCTGAGGGCGTCTTCGGCGGCACGGTAGGAGGGGGCGAGAAGAGGGCCGTCGCCGTCGAGGACGATCGTGAGGTCCACCTCTAGTCCGGGGAGGTCGCGTTCGGTACCCACGACGAATTGGCTGCCCGACCCCACCAGGCCGACCCGTTCCCGCGTCACGATTCTCCCCACCTCGGCCACGATGCGCGACACCGGCGCCCCCAGCGCCTCGAAGCGGCGGCCACCGCAGGTCGGACAGGCGGTCGTGGCCGCCCCGCACCGCGGGCAGGACTCTCCATCACCGGGTGCCGCCCCGCACGAAGCACAGCGCCGCAGCGCCCGGCAGCGCACACACCGCTGGGCGGTGGTGCGACGGTGCGTGAACAGGAGGACGCGCCGGGATCCTGCCGCCCGCAATGCCGCAGCCGTCGCCGGAGCCACCAGACCGGCCCCAGGAGCCTCCTGGCGCCGATCGATCAAATCGACCAGTCCCCAGGAACGGCCGGTCGACTCGACGGTCCCGGCGCGATGCAACGCCTCGGCGGTGGGCACGACTTCGGTCATCACGACATCAAAACGCTCGGTCACGGCGCGGCGCAACAGCAGATCGCGGGCGTGGATCGTCGGGGTCGCCTTGTCCTTCATCCCCCGCCGTCCCTCCCCGACCAGCACCGCCAATCCCGGCGCGGCCATCGGCCAGGCGGCGATCTCGCGGGTGCCGACCAACAGCGTTCCGGCCGTTGTAGCCAGACGAACCCAGGCTGCTGTCACTTCGGCTCCGCCGCCGGACGAAGACACCGCTTCCACTGCGGTCCCGAGACGCGCCGACAGCCCTGCCGCCAGAGCATCGGCCTCGGGCACGGTGGCGGCGATCACGACTGCCGACCGCCCGGACGCGACCACCGGCGCCACCGCCCCGGCGATGACTTCGTGCCAGGGTCCTCGACCCACGACCAGCCGGGCACGGCGATGGGTGCCTCGCACCGCAGCACTGGCGGCGACGGAGCCCCGGGTGAGGTTGGGAGGCGTTGCCTTGGCCAGCAACGTTGCCACTGGCGCCACGTAGTGCATGGCCGCCCAGCGGAGCACCCCCAGCAGGGGGGCATCGAACACCGGGATGTCTCCCGACCGGGCGAGGATCTCCCGCAGGCGGGGACGGGTCGGCTCTCCCAGAGCCACCACCCAGCCCCGCACCCGACGCCCCCCGAGCGGCACCCGCACCACCGAGCCCACCGCGACGGTCATTCCTTCCGGCACCGCGTACGCGAAGCCGTCATCCACGGCGAACGAGGGGACGTCAGGGACGACGCGGGCGACCTGACTCAGCGCGACCGCGCCCCGACCACCAGGTCCCATAAGCGGTGGGCGACCGCGTCCTTGGATTGGATTGGCCAATCTTCGGTGCGCCCTCCGGGAAGAAAGACGGTCACCGCGTTGTCATTCGACCCGAACCCGATGCCTGGCGCGGTCACGTCGTTGGCCAGGAGGATGTCGACTCCCTTGGCAGCCAGCTTCGACGCCCCTCCCCCGGTGCCACCGGTCTCCGCGGCGAAGCCGACTACGAAGGGACGCGGCTGCATCGCCACCACGCCAGCAAGAATGTCCGGTGTCGACTCGAGCCGAAGCTCGGGGGGACCCTCCGATCGCCGCAACTTGTGCGGAGCCTTGGTGGCAGGACGAAAGTCGGCCACGGCGGCAGCCAGCACCGCGACGTCACATCCGGCCGCTGCTTCCCAAACCGCGGTCGCCATGTCGGCTGCCGTCTCCACCGCGACGACGGTGATAGCCGGGTGATCCGGTGCGGGCACGGTCGTGACCAGGGTGACTTTGGCCCCGCGGCGGGCGGCCGCCAGCGCGATGGCGTTGCCCATCTTCCCGCTGGAGCGGTTGCCGAGAAACCGGACGGGATCGATGGGCTCGCGAGTGCCGCCCGCGCTCACTACCACCGACCACCCGGCGAGATCGCCGCCGCGCAGCGCCGTCATCACGGCCTCGAGGATCGCCTCCGGCTCGGCCATTCGGCCCATGCCCTCGTCACCGCCGGCCAGCGCACCGGGCACCGGGCCCACGAGCTGGACGCCGTCGCCTCCCAGCACGGCAATGTTGCGCCTCGTGGCGGGGTGCTCCCACATTTCGGAGTGCATTGCCGGCGCCACGACTACGGGGCCGGTGAAGGCGAGGAGGGTGGCCACGAGCAGGTCGTCGCTCTCCCCCGAGGCCATTCGGGCCAGGGTCGCCGCAGTAGCCGGTGCCACCACCATTGCCTCGGCCCAGGCTGCCAACTCGGTGTGGGGAGAGACCGACGCGGCTCCAAAGAGATCCGTCTGCGGCGGCGTCCCGGTGATTGCGGCCATCGTCTGCGGTCCGAGAAACTCGAGCGCAGAACGGGTCATGATCACCCGCACCTCGGCACCCGATTCCACCAGACGGCGGGCGAGAAATGCGGCCTTGAAGGCGGCTACGCCACCGGTGACCCCGAGGATGATTCGCCGCCCGGCGAGCATCTCGCTACTCGCCGGTGTCGACGACGACCTTGTCCGCGGCGATCTCTTCGAAAGCGATCGACAGCGGCTTGCGGGATACCGAGTGCACCTGAGGAGGGACGTAGCCGCCGATCCCATCCCCTAGCTGATTGAAGTAGGAGTTGATCTGGCGAGCCCGGCGCGCCGCCAGGACGACGAGAGTGAAGCGCTCGCCGGTTCGCTCCAGCACGGTCTCGATTGGGGGATCGATCATCATTCAGGGCCACCGGGGTCGGGAATGACTTCGAGTATACCGGCCACCTGCCGGACAGCCGTCTCCAGATCGTCGTTGACCACCTGGTGTTCGAACAGCCCAGGAGCCTCCTCCATCTGTGCTCTCGCCACGCCGAGGCGCCGGGAGATGTCGGCCGCCGAGGTATCGCCCCGGGATCGCAGCCGGCGCTCCAACTCTTCCATGCTGGGCGGGGCGACGAAGATCATGATCGCATCGGGGTGGACGGCCTTGACGTTCCTCGCCCCCACCATCTCGATGTCGAGCAGCACGTCCTCGCCGCGTTGCCGGGGTCCCATGACCTCGGACTGCGGCGTTCCGTAGAGATTGCCCCCGTACTCCGCCCATTCGACGAGCTCCCCGGCGGCCACGGCGCGGAGAAACTCCCCGCGGTCGACAAAACGGTAATCCACCCCTTCGACCTCGCCCGGACGCGCCGACCGCGTCGTCATCGACACCGAAAAGTGGAAAGGCAGCAGTGCGGCGAGCCCCTCGATGACCGACGACTTGCCCACCCCCGAGGGTCCAGACACGACTATCAGTCGGCCGAGGGGCCGGTCAGGAGAGGGCAGCGAGAAGCGCCTCCTTCTGCCTCGGTCCGAGCCCGCGCAGCCGGCGATTGTCGGCGATGCCCACCTGCTCCATGAGCCGGAACGACTTCACCTTCCCCAGGCCGGGCAATGCGGTGAGCACCGACTTCACCTTGATCCCCCCGATCCCGTCATCATTGGTACGCGCGAGCACCTGCGCCAGGGTCAGCGAGCCGGTGCGCAACGCCTCGCGCACATCGGCGCGCACGCGTCGCATCGCCGCGGCCCGGTCGAGGGCACGGGCGCGATCGGCATCGGTCAATTCCGGTGGTCCAGCCATCACACCTCCCGCGACGAACTCTATCGGGTGTTCTGGCCGCGGCCGCGACGGGCCGGGGCAGATGTTGGCTCCCCGCCCAGAACGGCGATCGCCTCGAGTCGGGACACTACGACGACTCCGGCGCCGCGACTCAAGGCCTCTCCAACCCTCCGATCATCGTCGAGGCCATCCACGACCCCAATCAGCTGCGGTGCGACCTGGGCGAGCACTCCGAGGTCGGAGATGCCGCAGACGACGCCGGAGGCGCCTGCGGCGGCTGCGGCCACCGCCATCCGTGACACCAGCCGGCCCCGGGTAGATCCGATCAAGGCAGCCGCGGCCGAGTCATCGACCGCGACCGGAAGCGTCTCCACCGCGATCCGGGCTCCGGTTCCCGCAACGGCCTCGACCGCGGCCGTGATCGCGTCGCCGCCCGCCGGAGCGGCCACGGTCACCCACGCCGCCCCGAACCGGGCCAGGCGCGATGCTGCCGCCGCCACGGCTTGAGGAGGCCCGGAGAGAGGGAACAGGACAGCAACGGGACCGATCTCGTCGAGCGCTGCCACGACGGCGGGGCCGACCCCCATGATCAAGCCGGCGTCGAGCGCGGCCCCGGCCCGTCCCGACCAACCCCGCACCTCGCGCACCGCGTCTTCAGCGGTACGGGCGGAGACCCGCACGTAGGCTTCGACCATCAGCCGCCACCAGTCGTGGTCCGCTCCGAGACGAGACGGGCGAGCACCCCATTGACGAAACCTCCGGAGCGGGCCGTCGAGTAGGTCTTGGCCAGCCGCACCGCCTCGGCGATCACCACCGCAATCGGTGTCCCCGGCCGGTTCCGCAGCTCCCACAACGCCAGCCGCAGAATGTTCCTGTCTACCGGCGGCATTCGTTCGACCCGCCAGCCTGTGGCAGTCGCCCCGAGCACCCCATCGAGTGCCTCGCGCTCGGCCCAGACTCCCGCCGCCATCTCCGCAGCACGACGACCGATCTCGGCGACATCCGGATCCTGACGCCTCTGGTCCGCCTCATAGAGGGCGACCAGCGCCTCGTCGCGAGCCTCGGCGGTGCTCACGTGACCCGGGTCATATAGCCACCCGTGCGGGTGTCCACCTTGATGCGGTCGCCTTCGTTGACGAACAGTGGTACCTGCACCATGAGTCCGGTCTCCAGCTTGGCCGGTTTGGTGCCTGCCGAGGACCGATCCCCCTTCACGCCCGGCTCCGATGCCACCACCAGCAACTCCACCGACACGGGAAGGTCGAGGCCCACTAGCCGCCCATTGTGGAAAGCCAGGTTGAGCTGATCGCCATCCTTGAGATAGGACGCCGCCTCCCCGACTTCTCCCGCACCGAGGGTCACTTGGCCGTACTCGGCGATATCCATGAAGTGATACCCGGATTGGTCGTGGAAGAGATACTGATGCACTCGCCGCTCCACGATCGCCTGCTGCACCTTCTCATCGGCACGAAACGTGCGCTCGACGACCACACCGTTCTCGATGTTCTTCAGCTTCATCTTCACGAAGGCGCGGCCCTTGCCCGGCTTCACGTGTTGATACTCCACGATCTGAAAGATGCCGTCCTCGAGATCGAGGGTCATTCCCGGCTTGACGTCGTTGGTCGAAATCATGGGCCTAGTTCCTTGATGGAGTGGGTGAGCACCCGGGGACCGGAGGCCGACACGACCACCATGTCCTCGATCCGGACCCCTCCCTTCCCGGGCAGGTACACACCGGGCTCGATGGTGATGACATCACCGACAGCGAGCGGGTCATCGTTACCGCGCCGCACCCAGGGCGGTTCGTGAATCTCCAGGCCGACACCGTGGCCAGTGCTGTGCAAGAACTGCTCCTCGTATCCGTGGCGACGCAGCACCGCCCGGCACGCCTCGTCCACTCCACCGCATGTCACTCCGGGGGCGACTGCGGCGATGCCGGCTTCCTGGGATTCGAGCACTGCGGCGTGAATGCGGGCCAGCTCGGCATTCGGCTTTCCCGACAGCCACACGGTGCGCGACATGTCGGAGTGATACCCATCGGCAACGCACCCGTAGTCGAGCAACAAAAGGCCTTTGCCGACCGGCTGCCGTCCCGATCGATAGTGCGGAATCGACGCTCCCGCACCTGCCGCCACGATCGGCTCCCAGGTAGCGCTCTCGGCGCCGTGCTCGCGCATGGCGTCGATCAGCTTCCACCCCACCGCGCGCTCGGAGACATCTGGCAGTGCCATCTCCGCCAGCCGGGAGAACGCGGAGTCTCCGGCCGCAGCTGCCGTCCCGAGGGCGGCAATCTCCTCGTCGTCCTTGCTGCGCCGCAAGCGCTCCACTGCGCCGGGTGCCGGGGTAGGAGTCATTCCGGTCTCCCGGCCGAAGTCGGTGGCGAAGGACCAAAAGACGCCATCGGCCTCCAGTCCGACCGAACCCAAGCCGGCAGTGGCCGCGCGCAGCACATCCCACATCCCCGACGTGTACACCACCAGTTCCGTGTCGGCGAGCGCTGCCACCAACCCCTCGGCCATCTCCCCGTAGCGGCCGTCGGTGATGAAGGTCGCCTTGCCTCCCGGCCGTACCACCAGGAACCCGTTGGATCCGCTGAAACCGGTCAGGTATTGGAGGTTGGGAAGCCGCGTGACAAGGAGCGGGGCACTGATCGAGGCGCGCAGTGCCTCCAGGCGGGCGGCGTGGTTCATCCGGTGCTTCCTCCGATTCCGACAGCAGCGAGAGCGGCGGTCACGGTAGCGTCGTCGACTACGACAACTTGCGGGCGACCCACGTCCGCGAGGACGACCATGCGCGCGACCCCTCCGGAACGCTTCTTGTCCCGCGCCATCAATTCCCGCACCAGCTGCGGATCGACCGGCGGCGCGGTCACCGGCAGGCCCAGCCCGGCAATGACCGCCCGCTGGCGCTCCTCGCCACGGAATCCGACGACCTGCGCCGACACCCGCCCCGCAGCCACCATCCCCACCGCCACCGCTTCACCATGGGGGATCCCGGCGGCGATCTCTATCGCGTGGCCCACGGTGTGGCCGTAGTTGAGATGTGCCCGCTCCCCCGACTCATCGAAGTCGCGGGCGACAATGCCGGCCTTGACCCGAATCGCCCGTTCCACCACCTCGGCCAGGGGGGCCTCGAGTCCGTGGCTCTGGTAGCGGTCGACCAGGTCGGGATCCCCGATCAATCCGGCCTTGAGGGCTTCGGCGGCCCCCTCCCGGAGCAGATGCAGGGGTAGGGCGGCGAGGACCGAAGAGTCGATGACCACCCGGGAGGGGTGACGGAACAGCCCGACCTGGTTCTTGGCCCCGAGATTGAGCCCGGACTTTCCTCCGATCGCGGCATCGATGGCCCCGACCAGGGTCGTCGGAACGAGGTGTACCCGTACCCCCCGCAGGTACACCCCGGCGACGAACCCGGTGAGGTCGGTCACCGCTCCCCCACCCACTCCCACGATGAGATCGCCGCGCTCGATGCCGGCTGTCTCGAGCCGTCGGCACACCTCGTCGACGACGGCCAGTGTCTTCGCAGCCTCTCCGTCGGGCACCTCGATAACGAGCGCCGCGACACCATCGGAGATCTCACTCGCGATCCGTCGCCCAACGGCAGCCGGCACACCGGGTTGGACCAACAGCGCCACCCGCTCGGCGGCGGTGTCGCCCAACACCTGCCCCGAGACACCACGATCGCCGATCCAGACGCGGGTGACCCCGCCGACTACCAGTTCTGCCATGCCGCCACCACTGCATCGGCCACCGCCTCGGGTGCCAGCACGGCGGGCACCACGGTGTGGGCGGCACGGCGATACAGATCCACCCGCTCCTTCAGGATGACATCCATCGAGGAGGCGATATCGCTGCCGAGGAGGGGCCGGCCGGTGCCATCGCCCACCCGGACCTCCAGCACGGGCACCGGAGCATGGAGACACACCACCATCCCGCTCTCTCGCATCAACGCCACGGCTTCGGGGTCGAGCACGACTCCGCCCCCACAGGCCACCACCAGGTCGGCCGCTGCTGCGGCCGTGGCAGCCACCAGGGTGCGCTCGGCGGCGCGAAAGTCGGCGAGGTCGACCGGGAACCAATCGGGGATCTCCCGTCCGCTGCCTGCGGTGATCGCGGCGTCGGTGTCGAGCACCGACCACCCCAGCCTGGAGGCAATGAGCGGCGCCACGGTCGTCTTGCCGCTACCCATCATCCCGATCAGCCAGATCTTGGCCACTCAGAACTCTGCCACCCGGCTGCGGTAGGCCGCCGCGGCGAGAACGAAGTCGCCCACCGTGTCGCCCCCAAACATCCGGGTCGTCTCGACCCCCAGCACCCAGTTCATCGCATGCTCGGCGACCACTGCGGTGGCGGGGATGGCGCATACATCGGAACGCTCCCGGAACGCCACCGTCGGTTCGCGGGTCACTACATCCACCGTCGCCAGTGGTCGCATCAGGGTCGACAGCGGCTTGGCCGCCACTCGGGCTCGGATCGCCTGGCCGGTCGACATTCCACCCTCGATGCCGCCGGCACGATCTGTGCGCCGCGTAAAACCTTCCGGGCCATAATCGATCTCGTCATGGGCCGCCGATCCGGGCACGGCAGCCAGGTCCCACCCGTCACCGATCGCCACCGCCTTCACCGCGGGTATCGACATCAGCGCCGCCCCGAGTGCGGCATCGAGGCGCCGGTCCCAGTGTGCGTGGCTGCCCACACCTGCCGGAACCCCGAACCCGAGGACCTCGGCAACACCGCCCACCGTGTCGCGCGCCGCGTGAGCCGCGTCGATCACCGCAACCATCGCCGCCTCCACCGTCCGGTCGAACGCTCGGACCGGCGAGGCGTCGATCGCGGCCCCGTCGCCGCGAGCAGGCCGCAAACCCGATGCCACCACCGAGCCGATGGAGATGACATGGCTGATGACTTCGATCCCGACCTCAGCGAGGAGCCGGGCCGCGAGGTGACCGGCGACGGTTCGGGCCGCGGTCTCCCGAGCCGAGGCGCGCTCCAGGATGTCGCGAGCGTCCCGGGTCTCGTACTTGAGCATCCCGGGGAGGTCGGCGTGGCCTGGACGGGGCGAACGCAGCGGTCGTTCGCTGGCGCCGGGAGCCGCGGTCATCTCCTCCTGCCACCGGGGCCACTCGGTGTTATGCACCAGCACGGCCACCGGCCCCCCGATGGTGTGGCCGAACCGGACCCCACCGATGATCTCGAGCCGATCCTCTTCGATATCCATGCGGCGGCTCCGGCCATGGCCCAGGCGTCGCCGCGCCAGGGCGGCAGAAATGTCCTCGGCGCGCACGGTCAGGCCGGCAGGCAAACCTTCGACGATGGTGACGAGCACCGGGCCGTGCGACTCCCCGGCAGTGAGAAAGCGAAGCATGGGGTGATGGTATTGGCGCGTCAGGCTTAGCGGCGCCAGGCAGCCAGTCACCGGGTGCGATGGGCGAGTGCCCACCGCTGCTGTCCCCCTCGTGGTGCCCAGCGCATGCCTATTTCAAGATGCTCTGTCCCACCGCCAGGGTGAACGCGCTGTCGCCATAGGTGAACACTCCGCCGTTGGCGGTGAGACTCACCACCCGGAAACTCGTGGCAAAAGTCTCCCCGACGCGCACCGAGTAGGTCTCGCCGTCGACTTCAACCACCGCCAGGCGGCCAGTCGAGGTCTCGCGGATCTCGAGGAGCTTCACCCGGATCCCGTCCGGGTTATCCCCGGCGGTGGTGGTCGTGGCTCCCCCGGATGCGGTCGTGGTGGTACCACCGGCGGCGGTGGTCGTGGTCCCGCCAGCGCCGGTCGTCGTGGTCTCACCGCCGTCGCCGCCAGGTGGCGCAGTGATCAGCGGCTGGAAAGGATCGCGCGGCTGGCCGATTTGGATACCGGGGACGAGGCCACCACCCCCGGGTGCCGCAGAGGCGCCGCCTGCGGGTGACCCTGGAGCGGAAGGAAGCGCCTGTTCGCCGCCGCTGAACACCCCCGCCGAGGCCATCAGCCACACCGAGGCACCGGCAGTGCCGACCAGCACCAGGGAAACAAGCACCGAAAGCAGGGTTCGCTTGGCCCCGATCATCCCCCGCCTCCTGCGGTCGTCGTGGTGACATCTCCGGCGGCGGCGGTATCCACCCGAATCAGGTCGGTGAGCGTGAACAGGCGCAACTCGATGCCGGCAGACAGCACCGTGCCCACACCCTCCTCGGAGCCCGAGGCAAGGGCTATGGCATCGACCCGCACCAGCCGCTCCATGTCGGTGAGCCCGAAGAGGAAGCCAAGGATCTCGAAGAATTGACCTTCGATCTGCACCGATATCGCAATCTGGCGGAGTTCCGACTCCGCGGAGATGAGTTCCGGCAGGGCGGGAGCCATGGTCTGGAGATCGACGCCGGTCGTTTCCGCCAAGGCGTGGACCTGTTCGATGAACTCCTCGAGACGGGGCCGGTCGGGGATGAGAGCATCGAGCCGGCCGACGGCAGCCAGGTACTCGACCTCCCGGTCGCGAATCTCCTGGAGCTGCACGATCTGGACCCGGAGCCGCTGTTCGGTGTCAACCGCAGCCGTGTGCTCGTTCTCGAGGTCGGAGATGCGGTCGTTACGCGGGCTGATGATGAACATCCACCACGCCACGGTGACCAGCAGCAATGCCAGGAACACGAAGACCGAACGGCGGCGCATCTATGGGACCTCGGGAATCAGCGTCGCGGCCCGATCGGTCACCGCGGCGGTGGTGAGGGCGGCGGTCGAGGAGAAGGTGACCACTTCTTCCAGGCCGATGAGTCCCTGTGAGATCGTGGTCACCCACGGTCCGGTGAGACCCGCGAACTGCTCCGAGTCGAGGGTGCGCAGCCAGGCGGACACGTCGGGGTAGTCGAATCCGGTACCACTGAACGAGATCTGCCCGACGAGCCCGGGCAACCCCGTCGTTATCACCGACCCGGTGAATGTGTCCACCCATACCCGGGGAGGTAGCAGCCGGGCAAGATCGTTGAGCAGGATGCCCCAGTCGACGTCGGAGATCAGGGCGGTGCGCACCAGGTCGGCCTTGTCCTCGAACTGGTTGCGGACGTCCGCGCTCGCCGCCAGCGCCGACACCTCCCGTTCCAGCGACTGGTTGATCGCAGTCTGCGCCTGGACTTCGTCCCGGGCCGCGTCCACCTTGCCGTCCCAAAACAGCATCCCTACCGCCAGTAACGCCAGGTAGGCGATGGCGACGAACGCCACACCCGCCAGCCGTCGCCGTCGCGACCGCTCCCGGGCGACCTCGGGCGGCAGCAGGTTGATCGGTCTCATCGGCTGTTTCCGGGGCGGGTTCTAAGCGACATGGGCGAGCCGGTTGGTCGGCGCAACGACGAAGGAACCCCACAAACCCAGCCCGACTGCGGCGGGAAGGACGGGTTGCAGGGCCAGCAGTTCCGCCTCGGTCATCTGCAGGCGTCCGACGCGAATGTGTTCCAGAACCCGCACCGGCTCGACCCGGGTGTTCAGCGAGCGGCCGACCCTGTTGGCGAGATGGGGCAGGCGGGCAGCATTGCCTGACACCACGAGCCGTTCCAGGGAATGCTCCCCGGCCTGGGTCAGGTAATAGTTGACCGATCCGCGGATCTCATCGATGAGAGCATCGGCACCACGGGTGAGGATGCGGCGAGCGATGTCTTCGTTCCCCTCACCGTCTGGTGTCCCCTGGGGGGCGACTCCAACCTGACGCTTGAGCTCCTCGGCATCTTCTCGGCCCAGTGACATCCCGGTCATCAGCATCTCGGTGAACTGCGCGCCGCCGGTGGGGATGATTCTCACGAAGCGGGTGATCCCGCTGCGAACGATCGCCACCTGCGACATCGACGCTCCGATGTCGAGCAGCGCTTGCGGACTGGAACCACCGCCGAGCAGGTCGGCTCCAAAGGCGGCCCGCACCAGGCCGAAAGCCTGCAGATCGATCGCCAGCACTCCCAGTCCGGCGCCATGGGCGATCCGGACCAGACCTTCGACCATGTCTCGTTGCGCCGCCACCACCAGAATCGACATCATCAGGTCGCCCTCGGGGGTGGTGTACTCCTCCAGAGGGACGAAGTCGAGCACCGCCTCCTCCACCGGGATGGGGATCGCGTCCTGCACCTGGTACGGAAGCGCCTCGGTGAGTTCGGATTCCTCGAGGTGGGGTACGTCCACCTGGCGCACGATCACCCGCTGGTTGGCGATCCCCGCCACGACCCGCTTGCGGGGGAGGCTATGGCGTTTCCACAACGCCGCTACCGCCTCGGTGACTGCGCCCTCATCGACGACATCCCCCGCAGCGACCACGCCCGGAGGCAACGGCATCTCGGCGAAGCGGCGTAGCACCGGGCCGGACCGGGTCGTTTCGACTACTGCAGCCCGGACCGCACCGGATCCGATGTCCAGCCCCACCGTTATCGCCACTGCCGGCTCCTCGACCGCAACATGCGGCTCCTCATCTGGGGGCGCGGGAAGTAACACCCATGTAACTCCAAGTGTATCGGTACCACCCACCCCGGCCAAGGATTGACGGAGCGCGCGCGAGGTTCGCGCTCAGCGCGTTGGGCTCAGGGGAGGTACCAGGCGGCGATGGCATCGCCGGCGGCAATCCCGATCGCCACCCCGACAGCCATCGCCGGGCCAAACGGGATGGTGTCCCGCCTCCCGGCGCGGCGCAGCAGCAGGAGCACCACAGACACCAGCCCCCCGACCAGAAACGCCGTCACGGCGGCGACCAAGAGCGACTCCCAGGATCCATAGGCCGAGAAAACCCCGAGGAGGAACCCGAACTTCACATCCCCCATGCCGAACCCGCCCCGAGCCGCCAGCGCCACGAGGAGGAGAAAGGCGAAGTAGAGGGCTCCCCCAGCCAGACCCCGTCCCACCGCGGCGAGGTCATCCTCAATCCAGGCGCCGCCCGCCAGAAGCGCCAAGGCGACGACCGTCCCTGGATAGAGGATGCGGTTCGGAATGCGCTTGTGCTCCAGATCGACGATCACCAGTACCGCGACCACGGCGACGAACCACAGATAGGCCGGGAGCACCGCGACGGGGCCGATGAGGGCCGCGGTAAGGGCGAAGAGGAGTGCCGTGCCCGCCTCCACCAGCGGGTAGCGCGCCGAGATCGGGGCACCACAGTCGCGACACCGAGCGCGCAACCGCAGCCATGACAAGACGGGGATGTTGTCCCCCGGCCGAATCGGGTGATGGCACACCGGGCACGCCGACCGGGGCCGGGTGACCCGCATCCCTGCCGGGATGCGGTAAGCCACCACACTGAGAAAGCTTCCCACCACCAGGCCCGCCACCGCGGCGAGACCCACGACGACTGCGAGATCCACGGCGCTCCTTGCGGTTTCCGCTTCCGAGGCTAACGGCCGAGCTCAGAGCACCGGCGCATGGGCCGCGGGTGCTCTGCGACGCGTGGAAGGGGGCGGGGTTGCCCGCCCCCATCCCCGGAGGTCACAAACGACCGCCCGTGGGGGCTTACCAGCCCCCCAGGGCGGATCCCAGGCTCTTATAAACATATGA
>JBKKBI010000023.1:0-8745 GCA_046714175.1 Acidimicrobiia bacterium
CATCGATCATCAGACCGTCGGGTGTGGTTCGGAACAGACCCACCGGGACCCTGCGGAAGATCTCGAGGCGTACCCGGTCGCTCTCCTCCAGGGCGTGCTTGGTGCGGATCACCGCCATCACCCCGAAAAGGGAGCAGGCGCTCGCGACGATCATGTTGATCAGAGTGTCGGCGAGGGTGGCGAGTCCCAGGACGGGCCACAGCAGCTGGGCAAGGAGCAGCACTCCCATGAAGCCGACGAACCGACGCATCACCGAGGACGCGAGCAGCAGCGCACCGATCATCGCGATTACCGTGATGGCGGCCCACATGGCACCTCGCACCATTGGCGGGGTGATGGCACCGCCGACAAAGACCGCGATCGCACCGGCGTACAGCACCGGCTCGGCGTTACAGGAGCGCCGGCGCAGCTGCACACTGCTGGTGACGCCGACCATCGTCGAGAGGCCGGCCATCGCCAGATACGCAGGGCGAGAGGTGGCAATCGCGGCCACCACATAGAGGAGCGCCGCCAGGGGACCGATGAGAACCCCGAACTGGAGCGCCAGCTCGTTCAACTCCTGCCACATCGCGGTCGCAGTCGTGTCACGGGTCGGGCCGCGGCGACGCGGCGCCAGAAAGCCCCCGGGAAGGTTCATTTATCCAAGTATCGGCCATCGCGCACTGTGCTTGACCAATGCGCTAGAGGGTCCCGACTTGGCACGGTGCGTCCCGATCAGACGGGAGAGATCGTGACCGGGACTCCGTTGAGGACTGCGTTGCCCGATGGAACATCTACGACTCCGGCGTCTACCAGGGCATTGAGGTTGGTCCCCGGGGTCCGTCCCGCCACTGCCAGGGCCGCCCCGGAGTCGTCGTGACCCCAGCCGTGGGGAAGGCTGACCACTCCGGGCATGATCGTGTCGGTCACCGCCACCGCCGTCACTATTGCCCCGGCTGTTGACTCGACCCGAGCCTTGCCGCCATCGACCAGGCCGAGCCGCGCGGCGTCGGCGGGATTGATGAGAAGGGCGGTGCGGTCCCGGCCGCGCATCAGCGAGGGGATGTTGTGCATCCACGAGTTGTTGGAGCGGAGGTGGCGCCGGCCGATCACCACCATCTCGGGCTGGGCCCCCCCGAGGCGGGCCGCCAAGCGGGGTAGATCGGCCACGATGCCCTCAGGGGCGGCATCGATCATGCCGTCGGCAGTGGAGAGGAGTTCGGGAAGTCGCGGCTCCAGCGGTCCGAGGTCGATGCCGTGCGGGGTGTCCTCCAGTTTCTCCAGGGTGAGACCCGGGCGCTTGCCGAACCCATCACCGTTGGGCCCGGTGCGCAGCAGATAGTCGAGGATGCGTTCCGGTCCCCGCCGCGCCGCCAGCATCTCCATGATTTCACCGGGATCCCGGCCGGCAATGGGCGACTCGGCATCGGCCACATCCCGTCCCACCTGAGAGGCCATACCGATCTCGTCGAGCACGGCCAAGTCGGCTCCGGCGCCGAGGCCCGCAGCTACGGCGGTAAGGCGGAGCAGGATCTGCCACTCGTCAGGACGCCCGTCTGTGATGGGGAGCGTGGGCGGGGAGTAGTTGGCGATGTTACGCACCGAGAGCTGCCAAAAGGCGAGGTCGTAGTGGCTGCGCTCCAGGTGGGAGGGGGGCGGCAGGATCACGTCGGCGTGGCGGGTGGTCTCGTTGCGGTACGGGTCGATGGCCACCATGAAGTCGAGGGACTCCAAAGCGAAAGTCAGCCCTCCAGAGTCGGGGGCCGAACGAGCCGGGTTGCCCGCGACCGTGATCAGAGCCCGGACCTGCCCATCACCAGGGGTGAGGATCTCCTCGGCCAAGACCGCCACCGGAAGCTCGCCGAGCGCCTCGGGGTGCTGACGCACCCTGCTGGTCCAGCGGCCGGTACGAAACGGCCGCCGCCGCGGAGTCTCGGTGGCGGCGCGAGGAAACATGGCGCCTCCCGCGCGATCCAGGTTCCCGGTGATCAAGTTGAGCAGGTCGGTGAGCCATGAGGCCAGGGTTCCGAAGGCGGCGGCGTGAGTGCCCAGTCTGCCGTAGGCCACCGCAGTGGGCGCGGACACGAATTCGGCGGCGATGCGTCGCGTCGTCGCAGCGGGAATCCCGGTGAAGTCGGCCACGGACTCGGCGTCGAACCCGGCAAGCAACGGAGGAACCAAGTCAAGACTTTTGGTGGCGGCGGCGAGCCGATCGAGCGGCTCCGTTCCGCGTCGCAGCACCTCGGTGACGAGCGCCGCCAGCCAGGCGGCATCGGAGCCGGGCCGGATGAAGAGGTGCTCGTTGGCCAGCTCGGCCGACTCGGTACGGCGCGGATCGACCACCACGATCCGTCCGCCGCGGGCGCGGATGGCCTCCATTCGTCCCGGCCAGTCGGGAGCCGTAGCCAGACTCCCGTTGGATGCCTTGGGGTTGGCACCCATCATCAGCAGATAGTGGGTGCGATCGATGTCAGGCACCGGAATGGTGAGCGGATGGCCGAACATGAGCCCCGACGAGACGTGTTTGGGCATCTGGTCGACCGTGCTGGCGGAGAACACGTTGCGGGTTCCCAGCGCCTTGACCAGCGGCCGCACATAGAGGGTCCCGGCTAGTCCATGCACGTTGGGGTTGCCCAGATAGATGGCGACCGAGTTGGGCCCGTGCTGCTCCCGGATCGGGAGCAATCGGTGCTCGATCTCGGCAAAAGCCTCGTCCCAGCTCACGGCGCGCCACTGGTCACCGAGTCGAATCTGAGGCTGCCGGAGGCGGTCGGGATCTTCGTGGAGTTCGTCGAGAGTCGATCCCTTGGGACAGATGAACCCCCGTGAGAACACGTCCTCGCGATCGCCGCGGATTCGGGTCACTTTCCCATCGGTGACGGTGACCTCGAGTCCACACGTTGCCTCGCACAAGGGACAGGTTCGGAACGAGGTCTCGGGCATTGCGGGGGAGGATAGGAAGTCAGGAGTCAAGAGCCGAAGTCAGCCAGAGAGCGGTCTGTCACTCTCGGTGGTCGGGGTTGGTTACTCTCCAGGGTGGTTAGCGCCGTGTCCCGCCCTAGGGTTGGAACAACGCCCACCCAGGTTTCTGGAGGTCACGTGAGTACCACCGGTTGGATCATTCTGATTGTGGTTCTGATTCTCGTATTCGGCGGATTTCGGTTTAGCCGCCGCTAACCGCTGCGGGCCGTTTCGCGCGGCCCCAGCGTTGTTTACGCGCTTCTGAGGCTTGGGCCGAGGGGGCGCGTAACCGTTTCCAGCCTGGCAGTACTAACTTTCCGCCATGTTTCACCGTCTCACCATCGCCGCCGGCATGTTGCTGACCGCCCTGGCGGCGGTGGCGTGTGGCACCGCCGCCGATTCCGGACTGCAATCGGTGCGCGACTCGGAGCGGGAGATGTTCTTCGAGGTGCCGACCGAGTGGTCGGTTTTCCGATCCGAAGACCTGGCCGGACTCACCGAGACTCCCTTCGTCAACCAGGACACGGATCTCAACCTGCCGGTCTTCTCCCGCGTGGTATTTCACGGCGCCGGGCCCGACGCGGGCATACCCGCCGTCAACACGGCCGACCAGGAGTTTCCGGTGGGGGCTGCGGTGGTGCGGTCGATCCCGGCATCGTTGCGCGACCAGATCTCGCGCTACTGGCTGACCGAACTGGTGATCCCGTATCACGCCCAGCCGGTGGCCCAGGAGGAGATCAAAGAAGACATCTCCCTCGGTGAGGGGTTTGATGGCGTGAAGCTGTTGGTCGTCTACAACGACGCCGCCACTGAGACCGATGCCGCCGCATTTCTGATCAGCGTCACCGATCCGGAGGTGGAGTTCATGTACTCGATCGCGATCGGGTGCTCGCTCGCCTGCTTCAATGAGCATGCCGCAACGATCGTGGATGTCATCGACTCGTGGCTCGTGAACACCCGATGAACACGACCACCGGCAAGCGTCGCAAGGCGCCCTTCTTCGATCGCATCAAGGTCACGCTGTTTCTCGCGATTGCGATCGCCTTCTTCATCTGGAAGGACGTCAACGACCCATTCGTGACCCTGCGGGAGTCGTTCCTCGACTTCGCTGCCACGACTCTGGGACGGATCCTGTTGGTGTTGTTGGTTGTGGAGGTGCTGCGGCAGATCCACTACCTGATCAGCGAGCGTTGGGCGGCGTACAACCGGCTGTGGGCCGATCGGATCTTCGCCGGCACCGAACGCCAGATCACCAAGCGGTTCAGCGACTTCACCCGATTCCGGGTGAGGCGCTTGTGGAAGTGGGTCTTTCTCATCGTCATCTACGCCTATCTGGCGGTGCTGATGCGCGACGACATCGCGTCGCCAGCGGAGGCCATCACCCGGGCCCCTGAGGTGTTCCTTGACCTGCTCCCGATAATCCTCCAGTTCGCCATGTACGGCGCCCTGGTGATGTTCCAGTTCGTCGCCATCTTCTGGTTCCTGTCTCGTGGCGGCATCGACATCATCTATCCCGAAGACCTCGAGACTCGGTTCGACTCGGTATGGGGCCAGGATCACGTGTTGTCCCACATCAAGGAGAACATCGCCTTCCTGGAGAACCCGGACGCGATCGAAGCCAAGGGTGGCTACATCCCTGGGGGCATCCTGCTCTGGGGGCCACCAGGAACCGGCAAGACGCTGATCGCCCAGGCGATCGCCGGCGAGGTGGGCAAGCCCTTCGTGTTCGTGGATCCCGGAGCCTTCATCCAGATGTTCTTTGGCGTGGGCATCCTCAAGGTGAAACGCCTGTTCCGCAAGCTGCGCAGACTCTCGGTCAAGCACGGTGGTGTCGTCGTGTTCTTCGACGAGGCCGATTCGCTAGGCAGCCGCGGGGGATCGCTCGGCGGCACTCCGCCCGCGGAAGGGGCATTGGGCGACTACCTGTCCTCGTGCAACGGTTTCTCTTTCCTCAGCGCCGGGACACAACGAGCGCTGCTCGACCAGCTCGGGGCCAACCCCGAGGCCGGCTCCGGTCCTCGGCCCGGGATCGTGAATCGGGTGGTGATGGGTGCGGGCATGGGCGGTGGTGGCATGGGCACCCTGCAGGCTCTGCTCACCGAGATCTCAGGTCTGACCAAACCGCGCGGCTTGGGCAATCGGGTACGGCGGATTCTGGGCATGAAGCCCAAGCTGCCTCCGAAGTACCGGATTCTGCTCATGATGGCCACCAACATGCCTGGGGCCCTGGACCCGGCGCTGTTGCGCCCGGGCCGGATCGACCGCATGTACAAAGTCGGTTACCCGTCCAAGGACGGCCGCTTGCGCACCTTTGACGGCTATCTGTCCAAGGTCCGCCACAACCTGACTCCCGAGCAAGTGGAGAGGGTGGCCGTGACCACGCCCTACTTCTCGGGGGCCAAGATCAAGGACCTGGTCAATGAGGCGCTCATTCACGCCATACGCGAGGGACGGGAAGAGGTCGGCTTCGCCGATGTGTGGCACGCCAAGGCGCTGAAGCAGTTCGGTCCGCCCGACGATCACGAGTATGTCGTCCGAGAGCGCTGGGCGGTGGCGATCCACGAGGCCTCGCACGCCGTTGTAGCCCATCTGCTGCGCACGCATGCCGCGATCGACATCGTCACCATCGAGCGGCGCGGTGACACCGGTGGGTTCGTGAGCAACATCCCGATCGAGGACCGCTTCACCGCCTGGCGCTCGGAGAAGGAGGCTGACATCAAGACGTCCCTCGCCTCTTTGGCCGGAGAGCGCATGTTCTTCGGTCATGACAACTCTTCGGGGGTAACCGGCGACCTGATGGCGGCCACGCGGACAGTGGCCGCAATGGAAGGTGTCTGGGGCATGGGGGAGCGGCTCTCGTCCTACCTCGGGTTGGCGCAGTCTGCAGTGGGATCAGGTCCGGATCCGACCGACCGCGTCCTGCGCAGCCTGGGCCCAGAGGTGGAGAAGAAGTTGCAGCGTCTCTACGACGAGGTGTATGCATTGCTCGAAGAGCATCGCGACCAAGTCCTGCAACTGGCCGGCGTGCTGGTCGAACGCAAGACCATCTCTGGCGACGACGTAGCCGAGATCATGGGTACGGCGCCGGGTTCGCGCACCATTCACAGGCCCCAGGGTTTCATCGCCTTCGACCCCGAGTCTGGGAACGGGGGCGATGTCTCTCGCTACACGTCGATTCCCGCCCTGCCCAGGGTTGGCAAGACGAAGAAGTCCAAGGCAAAGAAGGCGGCCAAACGCGCCGAAGCCGCCGCAGCCGCTGCAGACGACGAGGAAGACGATTAGCCGAGGACTCAGACTGCGCCCCTCGCCCCTCGCCCCTCGCCGCTAACCCAGGATCCAACCCACCTCGGTGACGACCGCCGGTCCGCACGACGCTGTCAGCAGGCGGCGTTCGGCTCCCCCCACCTCCGCCAACACCAGGCCATCGCCGTCCTCGACGAGCACGTGGCCGCCGTCGCCCACTGCCCACATGCGCACCGCGGGCGATGTGACCGGCAAGGTGGATTCGACTGTGGTTCCGGTCACTGGGTCGATGATCGTGGGTTGATCGATGGCTCCGGTCACCGCGATCACTCGGGTCGCATCGTGCCAACCCACCATCTGCGCTTCGGCGGGGATGCCAGCGGCGACATCGGCGGTCGGTTGCCCGGCCACCTCGCGCAGCAGGATCCACAGTCCAGCGCCCTCGGACTCAGGGCTTCCCAATGCCACCAGGACGGTCTCCCCGTCGATGCTGCGGTATCCCGCCCGGGGCACCGGGTTGGGCGAGTCCGGTTCGGTTATCCAGACCCAGCGGGCCGCACCCACGGCCGGGTCGACGGCGATGATGCCGTACTCCATGACCTCGCCGGCGGGGTCGTGCCGCTCCGCCCCCAGGAGGGCCAGCGATCCCATCGAGCCCATAATGGATACCGCGGTCCACTCCGCCAGATCGACCGTGATGACTTCCCCCGAGATCGCTCCAATGAGCTGTGCTGCGCCCGCTCCCGCCACCTCTACGGTGTAGATCTCTCCATCGGAGACGATCAAGGCGCCCGTCGGAGTGGGAATGTCGAGGGGCGACCAAGTGATCGACACCGGGTCCAACACCCACAACAGGCCGCTGATCGCCACCACTCGGGAGAGCGGATCGGCGATATTGGCGGCTTCGAGCTGATCGGGTTCAAGTCGTTCCTCGAAGGTGGCGACCATCACTCCCAGGACGGCCCGTCCCGCCACCTCGGCGCTCTCGCCGAGGGTCACCTCCACCGTGAGCGGCTGACCGTCGCGGATGCCCTCGAGGGTGACCATGTCCCCCACGGACCGCTCGCGCACCGCATCGACCAGGTCGGCAGAGGTTCGGATCTCCACGCCGTCGAATGCCTTGACCACGTCGTCGATAGCGAGCACATCGGCGGCGGGACCGGCAGGCAGGATGTCGCTGACCAAGGCCCCGCGCCCGGCACCGATGGTGAAGGTGCAGCGCCCGGTGCCGACGTCACCGGGTCCGTTGGGAACGAGCGATGTCGGCACTACTGGCGTCTCGGTGACCCGTTCGCTGCGGGTGGCGCACGCTGAGATCCCCAGGAGCAGAGCCAGGAATGTCACCGACAGGCGGCGAAACGCCGATGGCCCCTTCAGCATGCCGGGAGCCTATCGCTATGCGGCACGGACGTGACCCGGTCAGGCCGTCGCCGGACGGCAGACCAGGCAGGGGCGATACCGGGCGCGTCGCGCTGCTTCGGCCGAACCGAAGTTCACCCGATGCGCTGCGGTGATGCGGCGCGCCCGGTGGCAGGTGGGATGGCAGAAGATCCCCGTGGTGTCGCTCCCCGTGTAGCGCACCCCGCGGCTCGCCATCGTGGTGAATTCGGCGACGTCGAGTCCCTCGGCCGCGAGCAGGACTCGCTTGTTCTCCGGGTCTCCGAGCGAATAGTCGCCAAAGGTCCCGTCGGAGCGAACCACGCGGTGGCAGGGAATGATCAGCGGCACCGGATTGGTGGCCAGGGCGGTTCCCACCGCCCGCACCGCGCCGGGCTTCCCTATCTCCTTTGCCACCCACCCGTAGGGGCGGACCTCGCCGCGCGGAATTGTGGCCGTGGTGCGCAGCACCGTCTGCTGAAACGCGCTCAGGCGATCCAGGTCGACAGGGAGTCGCCCCGGGCGTCCGGCCGCGATGGCGGTGTCGAGATGGCTGGCGATGCGAGGTGGGACCCGGTCGACCGCCAGCGCGCGGCGGCCGTAGCGGACTTCGTAGGTCGTGACGAAGCCACCGGGGTCGCCCGCGAGTTCCAGCGCGGTCACCCCGCGACTGCCGAAAGCGACGAGAACGTCGCCGAGAACGCTGTGGCGGCGGACGAATCCGTCGGCGATGCCGGTGCCCACGAGCACGTTCGGCAGCAGCCCCTCCGGTGCGGGAACGGCGAGTTCGGCGAGTTCGGCGCCGAGACGATCGGAAGTCATGGTTGCACCTCCTCGATGCGGGAACGGAGACGAGCCAGGCCACGATGAACATCGGCCTTCACGGTGCCCGCCGGTCGGCTGAGAGCGGTGGCGATGTCGTCATAGGACAGGCCGACCACGTGATGCAGCACCACGGCGGCGCGCATCGGCCAGGCGAGGTGCTGGAGTTCGGCAGCCAGCCACTGTTCCTGGGAGTGGTCGACTGCTTCCGCCTCGGGACCGCGTGTTTGGTCGGCCAGATCGAGGGTGACCCCGGTGGTCACCGGGCGCCGGCTCCGGGTGCGGTGATGGTTGCGACACAGGTTGGCGGCGATGGTCCACACCCAGCCCGCTGGGTTCATCTCGCGGATTCGGTCTGGCGGA
>JBKKBI010000024.1:0-39027 GCA_046714175.1 Acidimicrobiia bacterium
ACCACGATCTGACCACCGAGCGCCTCGAAGGCATCGGCGAAAGCCGTCGCCAGGCCGTCCGTGTACGGGTCGCCGTCGTGGATGGCGGCCGCGCGGCGGACTCCAAGCACGTTGTAGGCGTACCGACCGACGGCACCACCCTGGTAGAGGTCGTTGTGCGCCGTCCGGTAGAACCCGGGGGCGTTGGACTCACCAGGGATGCCGAACAGGTTCGACGTCAAAGCCGGGCCCGTGTTGGAACCCGAGATCATGAGCATGCCCGCCTCGGAGATCAGAGGCAGCGCTGCCCGGGTCGCGCCGGTGCATGTCGCACCGATGACGCCGACCGGGCCGGTAAAGGCGCCGCCCTCACCCTCCACGAGCTGGGCAAGGATGCTCTGGGCTCCTGCCTGGCCGCCATCGGCCGAGCAGAGGTCGTCTTCGACCGTGCCCAGGTTCACGGAGTGCCCGAGCACGTCGCCGTAGTCGGCGATGGCGAGCTGGATGCCGTAGACCTGGTCCTGGCCGAGGAAGGCCACCTCGCCCGAGATCGCCTGCAGAGCGCGGATCTCGATCGGGGCGCCCGCGGCGACCTCGATATAACCCAAAGCGCCAGGGGTAAAGGTCGCACCCTGGGTCGTGGTCGTTGCTGCCGCGGTGCTGGTGGTGGCTGCGGTCGTCGTGGTGGTCTCGGCATCGTCATCACCACAGGCGACGGCGACGAGAGCCAGGACGATCAGCAGCACCCCCAACGGACGGAAAGTGTTGCGCTTCATTTGGATTGATTCCTCCCATTGGAACCCGAACCGGGGAGCACCCCGGCCCAGAGGGGGGATTGTAGCCACCGGCTCGGTGGCGCGTGGCCCAGCCGTGAGACAATGGGCGGCTATGCGCCGCCGCGAAGAGCCTCTTCTCACCGAGATCCTCCCCGCTGAAGAGCGGGCGGTGGAGGCGGTGGTGGCTCGCTACCAGCGGGTGGCGCCGGCGGTGACCCGCTTCGCCCGCTCCCTCGCCGGCGATCAGGATCTGCGGGTCCGCTTGGGTTCCCGGACGGCCGCCAACCCCGGAGAGATAGTGATGGACCCCGGTGTCTTCCAGGCGGCCTATGCCCGTCGCGCCCCGGTCACCCCTTCCGAAGTGGCCCTGGCGGCGGCCCTGCACGAGGCGGTGCACCTGGTGGCCACGGACCTGGACGAACCGCGGCCCCTACCCCCGGAGTGGTTTCCCGATCGCGACGAGCCGCTGCCCGAGACCCCGGTCAGCCTGCTCACCGCGCTCGACCATGCTGGTGGGCCGGCAGCCGAGGCGATGTTTCTCGCCATCGAGGACGCTCGTCAGGAGACCCAGAACATGGGGGTCTATCCCGGAGTGCGCTCGGTGCTCGGCGACCTGTACCGGGCATCGATCCCCGGGGCAATGGGTCGCGCTCGCCCCATGGGCCAATTTGCCCTCGCCTGCTTTCTTGCAGTTGGCGGGTATCAGGACCTCGCGGACCTGCAACGCGGCACCGATCCGTCCGTGACGATGGCCCTCGAGGATGCCGGGCCGCTGCTCACCGATGCCGCCGCGGCCACCGGGCCGTGGGAGACCGCCACGATCGCGCTGGGACTACTGGCCATCGCCCGCGAACACGGCCTGCTCACCGAGGCCTCCTCCGCCGAGTCGCACCCCGAGCAGACCGCCCGTCAGGAGGAGGAGCGCGACGAGATCGACTCCGGAGTCGACGCGGTGCGCCTCATCTCCCCCATCCTGCGCGACGCCGAGTCGTATGACTCGACCCGCAACGCCGCCGCCCAGATGTCCGGCGCCAAGGGACGCAAGGGCGAGAGCGAAGAAGCGGGTGATCCCGCCACCGACCAAATCCTGCGCGTCTCCGAGGCTCCTGATGTCTACCTACCCAACGGCCAAACCGGCCGCCTGATCGTCAGCCGGATCCCGGATCGATTTGCCCGCTTCGCCGAACCGGGGCGCGAGGCGATCGGCGACGCCGCGCGCCGCTGGGAGGTGGCGCAGCGTCACGTCTCCGGCGAACTGCACCCACTCTTCGTCGCCAATCAGCGGCGCGGCTTGCGCAGCGGTTACGACGCCGGCGACCTCTCCCCGTACGCCGCGCTATTTCTCGGGGCCGGCCTGTACGAGCGCATGTTCGAGCGCCGCTCGCTGCCCGTGCGCCGTGCCTACGCGGTCAGCCTGCTCGTAGACGGATCCGCGAGCATGCTCCAACCCCGCCCGCTTCCCAGCGGCACCAAGGCGCCATGGGCCATGGCTGCGGCCACCCTGGGTGCGGTGACCCTGGCCCGACTGTGCGATGAACTGCAGGTGGAGTTCGAGGTGGCGCTGTTCAACCGGGCATTCGCCGCCCGTCCCGAGGACACCGAGCGCACCTACGTCACCCGGCTCAACGGAACACGGGGCGCCCTGCGGCGCTCGCAGGGCGGCGCGGCCGATCGCCTCACCCGCACCGTCAACCACTACCTCGTGAAATCCTTCGACCAGCGCTGGGAGGAGGCGGAACCCGCGATGTCCGGACTGTTCTGGACTGCAGCCCGCCCGGCCGACGCCGCCACTGCGGCACGCCGCGACCCGGAGCAGGCCCCCCCGGTCTCGATGTTCGAGAAGGCGGCGAACGTCGACGAACTCAACGTGATCCATGCCGCCGAGCGGCTGGGCGGACGCCGCGCCCAGGTCAGGATGCTCGTCGTCCTCGCCGACGGAATGACGCGGGGATCGGTGGAGACGCTGGCGGCTTCGGTGGAGGCGATCGAGGCCGCGGGAACCACCGTGCTCGGGATCGGAGTCGGCGACGCCACAGTCGAGGCCGCCTACTCCCGCAGCCGGGTCGTTGCCCGACCCGAGGCGCTGACCCGGGCGATGATCGACGGGGTGCGGTCGGCGCTGCGGCGCGGGGTCGCGCTCACCGGAGGCGACACGTGGTGGGCACATGAAGGACGGCTCTACGATCCTGCGGCGCCGGAGGGAGACGCGGGCAGGCCCCTCGTGGCCGCGGCGGCGGGAGCGGATCGGCCACCGAGGAGAGACGATGCCTGAGTCAGTCACGTTCCAGGATCCCGCCGGGATCGGCAAGCCGATCGATCTGGCGCCTTTCGCGGTGCCCACCGACCTGCGCGACCACGAGCAGCGGAGGGGAAAGATCCCCGAACCCGATCCGCACTATGTCGACCTGGGCATGCTCTACAAGCTGGCTGCGCTGGAGAAGGTGCGGCGCGCCGGAGTGACCAACACCCCGCTCCATGTCGCGCTACGGGGCCACATGGGCACCGGCAAGGATCACGACCTGGAACAGTTCGCCGCGTTGCTCCTGCTTCCCTATTACCGCATCCCGCTCACCGGAGAGGTGCGGGATATCACGCTGATCGGCTCGGTAAAACTGTACGGCGACGGCCGGGGCGGCACCGAGAGCCGGTGGGAGGACGGCGACATCACCCGAGCGCTGCGTGGCCCGGCCCTCATCAACCTCTCCGAGTTGAACGCCGCTGGCGCGGAGACGCTTTTCGCACTGCACGGCCTGCTCGACCGCTATCAGGCGTTGGACCTCCCCACCGGGGAGACCGTACATCTCCGCACCGACACCAGGGTGTTCGGCACCATGAATCCGACCGACCTGCGCGATTACGCCGGCACCCAGACCTTGAACAAGGCGTTTGCCGATCGCTGGGTGATCTGGGAGAAGCGTTTCCCCGAGGCCGCCCAGATCGAGGCGATGTTGCAGCGTCGCTATCCCAAACTGAAGGCACCGTTCGTCACCACGATCGCCCGGCTTGCTGCCGAGGTGAACGAGTCCTTCACCTCCCGAGACACCCGGACCCGGGTGGGCACGCCGATGAGCCTGCGCACCGTCCTTGACCGGATCCCGGCCGGGTTGTGGATGTATGCCGCCGACACCGATCCATTGCGCCGCGCCTGGGATGAATTCGTCGTGAGCCATATCGACGGCTTCGACGAGGACCATTACGAGACGGTGTGGTCCGCGGTGGCGCGCCGCGGACCCGAGGGCCCGCCCTTCGGCAGGTAGCGAGCGCCGCGGAGAGGTCGCGGGCTCAGGCATGAGCCCGACCTCGGGTCGAGACGGATCCCGAGGGGTCGGCGCGCTACGGTCGGCGGCGTTCCACCAGGCCGACCGAGTTGCCCTCCGAGTCCTTGAAGAACGCCATCCACTCGGCGGAGCCGGCTGCTCCGAACACCCCGGTGTCGTCGGAGAAGATCATGTGCGGTGGGTCGGTGCGTTCCACCCCGGCGTCGCCGAGGGACTCCCAGGTGGCGTCGATGTCGGATACCTCCAGGTAGAGCACCGCAGGTGACGCGCCCCGCTCGATGAGCAGCCGGGTGTTCCCCAGATCGAAGAAGGCGAGACCGGGAGGGTCGTGCCGGGCGATCAAGGGCAAACCGAGCACATCGCGATAGAAAGCGACGGCACGGTCGAGGTCATTCGCTCGCTGGGCGATCTGATGGAGGCGCGTGAACTGCATGGGCGGAGGGTAGGGGCAACACGCAACCGGCGACCTCCGACTCACTACCGTCAGATCATGTCCCGCTACGACCTCGGCGACCCGGAACTCGATGCTCGCATCCACTCCCTGGCGATCGATGCCGCCGGGCGCGGCATGCATCCGGAAGATGCCGAGCTGATCACGGAGCTCCTGGTGACGACCCTGAAGATGCAGCGGGACCGGGCCAGCCGCCGCGACCTCAAGCTGGTCAACTCGGCGTTGAAAGAGATGCGGTACGCGTTCGTGGTCTTCGGCCAATATCGCGACATAAGAAAGGTGTCGGTCTTCGGATCGGCCCGCACTGCCGACGACGACCCCAACTACGCTCTCGCCGCCGACCTGGGCCGACACATGGCGGCGACCGAGGGATGGATGGTGATCACCGGCGCTGGCCCGGGCACAATGGAAGCCGCCAATCGCGGCGCGGGCGGGGCCGCCTCCTTCGGGGTCAACATCCGGCTCCCGTTCGAAGCCAAGGCCAACCCGTACGTCGACGAGGCCCGGCTGGTCAACTTCAAATACTTCTTCACCCGCAAGCTCATATTCGTCAAAGAGTCGCACGCGTTTGCGATGTTCCCGGGAGGGTTCGGCACCCTCGACGAGACCTTCGAGGTCCTCACCCTCGCTCAGACCGGTAAATCTGCGCTACAGCCGATCGTCCTGATCGAAGCACCGGGGACCGGTTACTGGGAGGAGTGGATCGACTTCGTCGCTCGCACCCTCGTGCCCCAGCAGATGATTGCTCCCGACGACCTGAGCCTGTTCAAGTTCGTCACCGACGTTGCAGCCGCGGCGGCTGAGATCACCGGGTTCTATCGCAACTACCACTCGCAACGTTATGTCGACGATGACCTGGTGCTGCGCATGCGCCAGGTCCCAGACGCCGGGGTGATCGCGGCCCTCAACGAGGAGTTTGCCGACATCGTCGTGTCGGGCCGAATCGAGGCCATCCCCCCGACGGACGCCGAGCGCGCTGATGCCGACTGGCTCGACCTGGGGAGGATTCGCCTCCGCTTCGACCGGCGCCAGCACGGCCGGCTGCGGCTTCTAGTGGACCGAATCAACGAAAGCGACCCTGGAGGGCCAGGCCCGGGAGGCTGAGAGCCTCCGGAAATGGGTCGCGGGTCTTCATCCATCCCCGGCTGAGCCTATATCCGGGCGCTCTAAACTATCCCTCCCATGCGCGAGATCCTCGCCGACCTCGTCGCCGAGCAGCAAGGCCTTGACCAATCCCTCCAGCGAGCACCTGACAGGGATTGGCGTCAGCGCGTCGTGCCGGGCGGCGTCACCGTCCAGGATACGATCGCCATCCTGGCCTGGGGGGAACAGCACGCCGCCCGGCTCATCACCGGCAAGCTCTCCATCGACGATGTCCTCGCCGACTACGGCGACCTCACCACGTTCGAAAAGGCCGGTGTCGCCGAGGCCAAGGGCAAGCGCCCACAAGAGATCATCGAGTGGTGGCGGTTCGCTCGAGCGGATGTAGTCGATGCCCTGAGCCGCATGAAGCCGGGCCAGAAGGTGCGCTGGCTCGACGGCAAGATCGCCGCACGGACCTTTGCGACGATCCGGCTGGCCGACACCTGGGCGCACGGACTGAAGATCCTCAGCAGCCTCAACAAGGAGATCGTCGACAGCCCGCGGCTGCGTCACGTCTCGTGGCTCGGCTGGGCGACCCTGCCGCACGCCTTCGACGCCGCCGGCGAGGACTACGGCGAGGTACGCATCGAACTCGCTGGCCCGGCTTACGCCCGCTGGGTGTTCGGCGATGAGGACGCCGAGGACGTCGTCCGCGGCCCGGCCGCCGATTGGTGCCGTCTCGTGGTTGGTCACACCGATGATCCCGGGGAACTCACCGCCACCGGCGAGATGGCAGAACTCGCCTTGACGGTGGCCGGTATCTACCGATGACACCGCGCCTCGTCGGGATGGTCCATCTCGGACCACTCCCCGGGGCGCCGCGGTATCGCCACGACTTCGCCGCGGTGCTCGATGCCGCCGTCACCGACGCCAGTGCGCTCATCGCCGCAGGCTTCGACGCCGTTCTGGTGGAGAACTTTGGTGATGCTCCCTTTCATCCCGACGATGTACCCAGCGCGACGATCGCGGCCATGACCCGGGCCGTGGCGGCAGTGGCGGCGTTGGGGGCCCCCACGGGAGTCAACGTTTTGCGCAACGACGCCCTGGGAGCACTGGCGGTGGCGGCGGCAGCCGGCGCGGCGTTCATCAGGGTGAACGTGCTCTCGGGCGTGATGTTCACCGACCAGGGAATGATCACCGGCCGCGCCGCCGAGGTCTCCCGGCTGCGCGCCGACCTGGCCCCCGAGGTGCAGGTGTTCGCCGACGTGTTCGTCAAACACGCCACTCCCCCGCCCGGACTGACCCTGGAACAGGCGGCAGCAGACCTCTGGGAACGGGGCGGTGCCGACGCCATCGTGGTGAGTGGTCCCGGCACCGGTCAGGCCGTCGACCGCAATCACCTGCAGAGGGTGGCGGCAGCGGCGCCGGGGGCGCCCATCTATGTCGGTTCCGGCGTCGACGCCAGTTCGGCCGGCCAACTGCTGGAAGTCTGCTCCGGACTCATCGTCGGCACAGCCACCAAAGCGGGCGGGATCACGACGGCTGCCGTCGATCCAGACCGTGCCCGGGCGATCGTGGCGGCGGCGCGGCGATGAAGTCGCGACGCTTCGAGCCGGGGCCGATCCATCTCATCCGGCTCGACCGCGGTGAGGACATCGTCGATGGCATCACCGCCTACGCCACCGAGCAACGGATCCAGGCCGCATGGTTCTCCCACCTTGGCGCGGTCAGTGCGGCGGCGCTGCGCTACTACGACCAGGTCGCCAGCGAGTACCGCGACTTCCGGATCGACGAGTACCTCGAGGTGCTCTCCGGGGTGGGGAACATCACCCTCCGTGACGGCGCTCCTTTCATCCACACCCATGCCGCCTTTGGCGACGCCGCCGGCCGGGCCTGGGGAGGGCACCTCGACCGCGGATGCATCGTGTTCTCGCTGGAGGTTCGCCTCCAGGAGCTGCGGGGCGATCCTCCCGTCCGGCGGCCGCACCCCGAGACCGGACTCAACCTCTGGGACTTCGGCTGAGGGCGATACCCTGCTGCAGTGATCGGATTCGGCCACCTCTCGTTCTCGGCGCGCAGCAGCTTTGTCGGCGTTCCCGTGCGAACCCTGGAAACGATCGGTGACGCCAGGGTCGTGATCCTCGGGGCGCCCCTCGACTGGGGGACCAGTTACCGGCCGGGGGCACGCTTTGGGCCGGCGGCAGTTCGCGACGCCGACTATCTCGAGCCGAACGGACGCCGCCCCCACCTCGACACCGGAATCGATGCCCTCGGCGTGCTCGGCGTCGTGGATGTGGGCGACGTCACCGTGGTTCCCGGCTACATCGACGATGGCATCGAACGGATCCGCGCCGCGGTGCGTGCGATCGCGTCTGCCGGTGCGGTGCCAGTCGTCATCGGCGGCGACCACACCATCACCTATCCCAACGCCGGCGGTGTCGCCGATGTCTTCGGTCATGGCGAGATCGCGCTGATCCACTTCGACGCCCACGCCGACACCGGAGAGAGCGAACACGGAATGCTCCACGGCCACGGCACCCCGATGCGGCGGCTGATCGAGTCGGGAGCCGTGCCGGGCCACCGTTTCGTACAGATCGGGTTGCGCGGCTATTGGCCCGATCCGGAGACGGTGGCCTGGATGCGGGAGCAGGGCATGCGGTCCTACTTCATGGGCGAGATCGTGGAGCGGGGCCTGGCTGCAGTCGTCGACGAGGCCGTGGCTCATGCCGCCTCGGGAGCCCGCGGGGTATTCGTGTCGGTCGACGTGGACGTCGTGGATCCGGCCGCGGCCCCGGGCACCGGGACTCCCGAACCAGGAGGACTGACCGCCCGCGAGTTGCTCGACGCAGTGCGTCGCCTGGGACGCGAGCTGAACGTCGTCGGAGCCGATGTGGTCGAAGTCGCCCCCGCCTACGACTCCGCCAACATCACCGCCCTGCTCGCCAACCGCGTCATCCTGGAACTGCTCAACGGGATGGCGCAAAGGAAGTTGCGCGGCTAGACGCCGCCCAACGATCGAGTTACCGGTTAGCCGTGGGGACCGCGACTCTCGTTGGTTCCAGGCTCGCAACCGGCAACGGAACGGGCCATCTCGGGCCGGGCGTTGCTCGACTCCGGATTCGCCGCCTCCTACCGGGTCTGGCGGCGCGCTGCAATCAGGGCCGCAGTGCCCGAACCATCACTGCGCCTAATCGCCCCGGACCGGGGTCGGCCTCGAACCGGGCCACCGCCCGCATGGCCGTGGCCGCACGGCGATGGAACACCGACCACGGCGGAGTGGGCACCATCGCAAACGGAGCCCGAATCACCGACTTTTCGGGATGGTCGATCAGCCGGGCGTTGTGGACGAACCCGATGCCACTCTGCACATCGTTGCGGTGATGCCCGGGGATTGCCCCCCAGGGGGTCACCCCTAATGCGAACGCCGCCGCCGCCCATACGTTGATCCCGATCGATCCGTAGCGGAGGCGCTCCACGGCTCGGGCCAACCCGGTCTCCGGGCTGCGGGCTGTCTCGGGATCGACGATCAGAGTGGCGTTGAGGGTGCCGCGCAGCCGCTCGTTGCAGAACTCGACTGCCGCTTCGAGGAATCGCCCGGGCGTCGCCTGCGGAAGGTCGACCACGGCCATCACCTGACAGAAAGCCTCTTCGGTGAACGCCGGGTATGCCGCATCGGGATCAAAACCCTCGAGCAACGTCGGAGGAATCGCTCCCGCCACGGCAACGCCCAGGGTCCGCACCCGGGGGGCGGCGGCCACCGCCCGTTCATAGCGCGCCTCCGATCCCGGGTAGTAGGCAGGCCGGGAAGGCAGGCTCGCCAGAGCGCTCGCCAGCGCGGCCACGAACTCATCCCGCTGCGGCCAGCGCCCGGGAAGCACCAACACCTTGGCGGCATTGCAGTTGTACCCGGCGTTTTGCACCACCTGGGTGGCGACATGTCGCGCCTGGCGGACGAGCGCGCGCTGCGACCAACGCCCCGGAACCACCACCACCGGGCTGACGTTGCCCAGCTCGCTGGTGACGGGCTTGTCGAGGATGGGTCGGTCCTCCCGCTGGCGTCGCCGACCCGGCTCGCCGGGACCGAACACGATGAGATCGTGAGTGTGTTCGGAGCCGGTGATGTGCACCTCGTCTACCAATGGGTGATGCACCAGGTACTCGCCGACGTCGGCGCGCCCATAGGCAAAGCGCACGAAACCCGCCGCCACCAATGGCGCGAAGGCGTACTCGATGTGCGGTCCGATGTATTCGTTCACCGGACTGAATTTGACGATCGCCACCCGGCCGGTCACGAACAGCTTGTGGACCAGATCCAGCGGAGCGATGCTGGCGACATTGCCGGCGCCGAGGATCACCGCCACTCCCGGGGCCGCGCCGCCTTTCGTGTAGAAGGCGCCCATGTGATGGCGGGCATCGGCGAGAGCGATGTCGGGTTGCATCCACACCTGAGCCGACCATCCGCGGTACTGCACCCGGTCCCAGCCGTCGGCCGGGACCACATCGACAGTCACGCGGCCGTCGTGGCGGGCTGCAATGGCATCATCGGCCAGCGGCACCCGTCCCGTGCGGGCGATACCCTCCAGGGTGTCGGCCAAAAAGCGGCAGGTGCGGATGATGCTGATCGGACCCGACACCCACTCCTCGCCGCGATACGAGGCCGGGACCCCCTTGGCGGCCACCGCATCGGCAACCAGGTCGTCGCTCACGGATATCAGGCGGACGATCAGGTCACGCAACATCTCGACGCGGACCGGAATCGGAACTGCGGCCCACACCGGGGCGCGCTGCGCCAGTGTCGTCAGGGCGGCGTCGAGGGTCTCGGTCGCGGTGGTGGTGATCATCCGCCGCCCAGCGCTCGCAGCAGGTCGAAGGTGTAGATGCCGGTGGAATGGCCCTCGGGAGCGAAGATCGGCGTCACGGCATAACCGCCCACTGCATGTACCTCGGCCACGGTCGTGCCTTCGGGGGCGGACGCGGCGCCCTGGCAGGCAGCGCAGGGGCAGGCGGCGCGCAGTTCAGCGGCCGGGATGCGATCGAGGCGGCCATCCGCCCAGGTGATGGTCAGCCCGCTCCCATCACCACGCTCGATGCGAATCGGTACTTCCACGCCGCGGAGAGTAGATGGCGGATGGCAGAGTGATGACCCAAGACTCTCAGTGCCCGCGCAGCACTCCGCCGTATTTCATCCTCGTGTCCTCCATGCGGGCCACCGCCTTCTCCTCGCCTCCGGGATGGAATCCGCAGTCGACCACTTCGCCGACGAAAAGCGTGTGGGAGCCCAGCGGCAGATTGCTGTGCACCCGGCACTCGATGAATGCCATCGCCTCCTCGAATATGGGAGCTCCGGTGACCCCGCGCCGCACCGGGCGTCCATTGAGGGTGCCGGGGCCGGCCACCGCCGGCTTGGAGAACTTGACAAACACCCGGGTGTCGGCCCGATCCCACAGGTTGACACTGAAGCACCCGCCCTCGTGCACCAGGCGATGGGTGACCGCGGTGGCGTCGATGGAAACCCCGACCAGCACCGGGGCCATCGATACCTGCGACACCCACGAGGCGGTCATGCCATTGGATTCGTCACCGGCGGCCGATCCGATCAGGCACAGGACATTCGGAATCGACCACAGCACCGTGTTGAGGGTCTCGGGGTTCACACCGTGACCTTAGAGCGCCCCCGAATCGGTCGGCGGCTGATGACCGGGCGGGCGACGCGGTGCGAGGCGTCGACAGATAGGCTCTGCTGCCGATGCGCATCCTCATCGCTACCGCAGGGGTGCTCAGCCCCGAGGGCGTCGCCCGCATCACCCAGAGGCTGTGCGGCGCCGACGGTGAGGTGTTCGTGATCACGGTGATCGAGGTGCCGCGCACCTTTCTCGATGAAATCCGATCCGACGAGTGGCATCCCCTGACCGAGGGCAGTCCGATGTGGACCCTGCCCGCCGACACCGAGATCGCGCGCTACGTCGAGGAGCGCGGCACCCGCCTCACCGAGCCCCTCGTGGCGGCGTTGGCAGCATCCGGCGTGACCGTGCGCGTCGAGTACCTCGAGGGCGAGGAGCCGGCGGCGACCATCCTCGCCGCGGCGGACCGACTCGGAGCAGATGTGATCGTGGTCGGAGCGACCAAGCAGCTGTTCGACGAAAGCCATTGGGAGAGCGTCTCGGCGCGTGTCATCCGCGGTGCCCATCGACCGGTGCTGGTGGTCCCGACCCGGGGTCGGCACGGCGCTGAAGACGAATGATCGTCATCACCCCGGAGGAACGCTTCGGCGGACTCCCCGACTTTCCATTCGCACCGCACCGCTTCGAGTGGGACGGCATCGGGATCCACTTCCTCGACGAGGGTTCGGGGCCTCCGGTGGTGCTCTTCCACGGCGAGCCGACATGGTCGTTCCTCTACCGGCACGTGATCCCACCCTTGGTGAATGCCGGGTTCCGGGCGATCGCACCGGACTATCCCGGGTTCGGTAGGTCGGACAAGCCGACCGACCCGGCGTTCTATACCTATGACCGCCTGGTGGCTGCGATGGTGGCGCTGGTCGATCACCTCAGAGTGTCCGACGGGACCGCAGTCGTCCAGGATTGGGGTGGACCGATCGGGGTCGCCGTGGCGGTGCGGCGTCCGGAGCGCTTCCGCCGTTTGTCGATACTCAACACCGGCCTCTTCACCGGAGCCCGGGGACCCAACCCGGCCTTCGACGCCTGGCGAGCCTTCGTCGCCGCCAATCCCGACCTCCCCATCGGGATGATCATGTCCAACGCCGCCACCCGCTCCTGGGACCCGGCGGTTGTCGCCGGCTACGAGGCGCCGTTCCCCACCCGGGAGCACAAGGTCGGCGCGTGGAGGTTGCCGCTCATCGTCCCGGCCGCCGACGATGATCCGGGTGCGGCGGAGATGAAGGCGGTGCATGCCGCGCTGGGCCACTGGGAAGGACCCGTTCAGGTGCTGTTCTCCGACACCGATCCGATCTTCAGCCTCGATGCCGGACGCCGCCTCGCCGGCCACATCCCCGGCGCCGGCGACCTCGAGGTGGTCGCGGGTGCGGGGCATTTCCTCCAGGAGGAAGCCGGCCCCGAAGTGGCGGCGCGCATTGTGGCGTTTCTGCAAAGAAGGGACTGACGGAGGACGGGCAACGGGCGTAGCCTGGGCCCATGACCGAGTTCACGGTGCGGCTGGCGAACGCTCCCGGGATGCTGGCCGCCCTCACCGAACAGCTCGACGAGGCGGGCATCCACGTCGAAGCCGTCGCAGCCTTCGGTGCCGGGGCGCGGGGCGTGGTCCACCTGGTGGTGGCCGAGGCAGAACCGACGCGGGCGGTGTTGCGAGCCGCCGGGATGAGCTTCGAGGAGCGCCCCGTGCTCACCACCTATCTTCCTGCCCGGACCGGTGCGTTGGCAGCGATGGCGCGCCGCCTCGCCGAGAGCGGAGTCAACATCGAGGCTCTCTACCTGCTGCGCTCGTCGGCCGAGGGTTTCGAGTTCGCCGTGGCGGTGGACCGGCCCGACGCCTTGCCGCCGGCGTCCTGAGGGAGCGGCTCGCCGCCGGGAGTCTCGGCCGCGTCGGGTGTCGTGGAGAGCCGCGCCACGGGCCCGACTCAGGGCCGGGATGCCGCACTCTCGGCCGCCCGTCGCTCCACGGCGTCATCCAGTGCACCGAGTCCGGGCCCAGCATCGCCGCGGCGCACCAGTGCCCGCCGAATCAAGTCGTCGGCCAGAGCCGGGTTCTTGGGCAGCACCGATCCATGGAGGTAGGTGCCCAGGCAGTTGCCGATGATGGCCCCCTCTGCCCCCGACTCGCCATCGTTGCCGTGCCCGCGGCGGACCTGGCCCAGCGCCGCCTGCCCCGGGTCGAGCCGCGTTCGTCCGCTGTGGTTCTCGAAGCCGACCAGTTCGCCCCACGGGGTGTCGACCACGACGTTGCCGATCATCCGGCTGCCACCCCCAAAGGTCTCGGCGCCGAACACTCCGATCCCGGGGATCTCGGAGCCGTCTGCAGTGACGAAGCGCCGGCCGAACAGCTGGTAGGTGCCGCACACGGTGAGAAATACCACCCCGGCGGTGACCGCGCGGTGCACAGCAGGACCGCGTTCCACGAGATCGGCGGCGATCGCCTGCTGGGAGGCGTCTTCGCCTCCGCCGGCGACCACGATGTCGGCCTCCTCGAAGTCGAAGTCATCGCCTTCGTCGACGGCCACCGCCCGTAGGCCGATCCCGCGCCACTCCAGGCGGCGGCGCAGCGCCAGGACGTTCCCGATGTCACCGTAGATGTTCATCCGTCGCCCGTAGAGATGCACGATGACGAGCGGGGCGGTCACGACCACACCTCCTCGCGGCTGCGGTGGGGAAGCAGAATCTCGAGAAATCCGAGCATCGCGGTGTAGGTCGGGACGAGATAGACGAGGTCACCGGGAGCCGACTCGTCGACCAGAGCATCGAGTGCTCGTCGTCGGTCGGACTCGGCGGGTGCCGCGATGCCGGCGTACTTGAACCGCAGCGCCATGTCGGCGCAGCGGACGCCGCCGGCGAGAAATCGATGCGGGGTGGTGGAAAGCGACTCGACCTCCGCATCCCACAACCACGAGACGTCCCGCCCATCTGCGTGGTTGTCGTTGATCGCCATCAGCACCGCGCGGGGCACCCTGTCCTCGGAGAGCAGTCGGATCGCCTGATTGAGGCTGGCCGGGTTTTTCACCAGCACCACTTTGACCCTTCTCCCCCGGTACTCGATCACCTGCCCGCGGCCGAACGCGGGCGGCATCGCCGCCAGATGGACAGCCGACGCCACGGGGTCGAGGCCGAGTCGCGCCACCGCCAATAGCGCGGCGGTGGCGTTGTACGCGTTGTACACGCCAGGCACCTGGATGGTGACCCCGACCTCGGCGCCATCCACCGTGACCGCGATCCTGGTGCCGTCACCGGACGGGTCGGCACGGGACAACAGGGCATCCACCGGCCGGGAGGGAGCGGTGGGACCGGTGTCGTGCAACGCTCGGTCGTCAGGCAACGCCGCCCGCAACTCCGCAACGGCGCCAAACCAGGCGACTGGCCTTGTGTGATCCACGGCCAGGCTCGCCACCATCGGATCGTCGGCGGCCAGCACCGCGGTTGCGGCGGCGGACACGGCGGCACCCACATGCCCCGCGGTGGTCACCAATTCTCCGTAGCGGTCGAGCTGATCACGCGCCAGGTTGGTGACCACGATGACCCGCGGCTGCAGCGCCGGTCCGAGGTGGCGCACCGCGGCCTCATCCACTTCCAGAACCGCGATGTCGGCGGCGAGGCGCCCGCGGCGCCATGCCCCCACCAGTGCCGCCGCCACCCCACGGGCGAGATTGGAGCCCGTGCGGTTGGTGACCACCCGCCGACCGGATCCGGTCAGCATTGCGGTGATCATTTTGGCCGTTGTGGTCTTGCCGTTGGTCCCGGTGACGACGACGACACCGCCCTCGATACCCGCCGCGATTCGTTCGATGAGCCGCGGGGCCACCGCGAGTGCCACCAGCCCCGGCAGAGCCGTACCTCCCCGGCCCACCAACCGAGTAGCAGCACCTACGAGGCGCGCCAGGGCCACCGCCAGACGAATGCGCAGCATTCCGGGCACGATAACCCCGCCCCGAGGTTGCGAGCGTCAGCGATCGGCTCGCGGGCGTTCTCAGCCCGGTGCGACCGCGAACTGGGTGCGGAACAGCTCGGCGTACAGGCCACCGGCGGCGAGCAGCGAGTCGTGAGTTCCCTCTTCGACCAGCCGTCCCCGATCGAGAACCAGGATGCGGTCGGCGGCGAGCACCGTGGACAGGCGATGGGCGATGACGAACGAAGTGCGCCCGGCCATCACCCGCTCCAGTGCGTCCTTGATCAGGGCTTCGGAGCGGGCATCGAGGTGCGAGGTGGCCTCGTCCAGGACCAGGATGCGGGGATCCTTGAGGATCACCCGGGCGATCGCCACCCGCTGCTTCTCCCCGCCGGACAGCCGATACCCGCGCTCACCGACAACGGTCTCGTATCCCTCGGGAAGCCCGGAGATGAACTCCGCGATGTTGGCAGCCGTAGCCGCAGCCTCGATCTGGCCCTGAGTGGCGTCAGGCCGGGCGTAACGCAGGTTGGCCCCGATCGAGTCGTGGAACAGATAATTCTCCTGTGTGACCACACCGACAGTGCGGGCGATGGTCTCGAACGAAAGGGTGCGCACATCGTGGCCGTCGATCAGCACCCGGCCCGTGGTGGCGTCGTACAGCCGCGGGATGAGATAGGTGACGGTGGTCTTGCCGGCGCCGCTCGGTCCCACCAGGGCCACCAGGCTTCCCGGGGCAACGTCGAAGTCGAGGTGCTCTATGGCCTTGCCGCGGCCGGAGACCGGCACCACCGGCGGCGCCATCGCGTCGGCGAAGCCGCGCCGCGACAGCCGCTCGACGTAGGCCAATCCCTCCGGTGTCGCCGCGCGATAGTCGAAGGAGACATTCTCGAATGTCACCCGTCCGACGACCTCATCGAGCCGCACCGCGGGTACCGGATCGGCCACGTCATGGGGCAGATCGAGCACCTCGAACACGCGCTCGAAGGAAACCAACGAGGTGGCCAGCTCGACCCGCGTGTTGGAGAGGGCCGATAGTGGGCCGTACAGCTGTCCCAGATACGCCGACAGGGCGACGATCTCACCGATGGTCAATTCGCCTCGGATGACAAGCACCGCACCGAGCCAGAAGACCACGGCGGTGCCGAGAGCGCTTACCACGCCAAGGGCCATGAAGAACCAGCGTCCGATCAATGCCCGCCGTACCCCGAGGTCGCGAACGGTTCCGGCATGCGTGGCAAACCTGTGGTCTTCGTCGGCGGTGCGCCCGAAGAGTTTCACCAGCAGCGCGCCGCTGAGATTCAGCGTCTCGTTCATCGCAGAGTTCATCCGGGCGTTCGCCTGCATCTGGTCTCTCGTGACACGGCGCAGGACGCGCCCTACCCGGCGGCTCGGCCAGATGAACAGCGGGAGGATCGCGATCGCGACGACGGTGAGCCGCCACTCCAGAATCAGCATGATCACGCCGGTCGCGACCACGGCCAAGCCGTTCGACGCCACCGACACCAGGGTTCCGGTCACCGCCGATTGTGCGCCGACCACATCGCTGTTGAGACGCGACATCAGCTCCCCGGGCCGTGTGGTCGTGAAGAACCCGAGGGACATCCGCTGCAGGTGCGCGTACACGCCGGTGCGCAGGTCGAAGATCATCCCTTCGCCGGCTCGTGACGATGCCCAGCGCTGCACCACGCCCACCACGCCGTTGATGAGCGGTACGGCGACCATGCCTATTCCCAGCAAGGTCACCCGCAACATGTCCCCGGCCGGGATGGCGGTGTCGAGGAGGTCCCGCATCAGCAGCGGCGGTACTAGTGAGATCAGGGTGATCACGACGATGGTGACCACCACGACGCCGAGCATCCGGCGATAGGGACGGGCGTAGGCGAGTACGCGGCGCAGCAGAGCCCGATCGATCGTCGGGCGATCCTGCTCCTCGTCGTATTGGATGTAGGACCACCAATTGCCCTGGTGGAACACGCCGCCCTTTCGCCGTCGGGAGATCGAGGGTATCGCGCCCCGCCCTCCTAGGAGCGTCAGGGGAGATTGATGATCAACGACAGCGGGATGGTGGATTCGGCCATGGCGAAGCAGGCGGCCTCGCTCATGCCGGTGCGACAGAAGAGCTGATACACATATGGCCCGTCGACCCAGGCGAGCTCGCGTCCGTCGGTGACCTGGAACGAGAAGATCTCGCCCCCGACGTCATCGGCGCTCGACTTCAGCCCGACGCGCAGCACTGCCAGCTGCCCATCGCTCCGGGGCAGGCCATAGGGCTCGCCGATCCAGAGACCAAAAGCCGCGGTGGTGGAGGCATCGAGGATCCCGGTCAGAGCATCGAAGTTCAGCTGCGACGACACGTGGGTCACCCGTTCGGGAGCGAGTTGGGGGAACTCGATGCCCGGAAGGGCGGTGGCGATCTCGCGCCGGCTCGCCTGGACGAATGGATCTTCCTGGTCGCCGCGCAACCACACCGCGGTGATCAGTTCGTCCCGACCCAACCCGGCGGTGTCGGCCCCGACGACATCGTTGGACCAGACCAGGTCCGTGATCGGCTCGAGCCGTAAGAGCTGGCTCTGGGGCGGGGCGAGGGTGGTCGATGTGGTCGCACCCGACCCGTAGACGATGCGATGGGACAGGTCGCCAACCCCGCCGAGGGCGTCACCGCACGCCGCCAGCAGGATGGCGTTCAGGATGAGAATGGCGAGGCGGCGCATCGGGCCCTTCGATTCGGCAAGACGATTATCGCGGCCGCACCATCCAACCGGTGGATGCCTAGCCTCCGCCAGCAATGTTGCGGCTCGTCGTCGACCGCTTCGATCCCCCGGCCTTCGACACTGCGGTCTCCGCCGCAGTGCTGGCCCGCGTTGCCGCGGGCACGGATCCCCCGACGCTCCGGCTGTGGTCGCCACTTCGCGCCGTCGCATTCGGTCGCCAGGATCGGGCCCGGCCCGGTTACCGGGCAGCCGTCGCCGCGGTGACCGGCCTTGGGTTTGCCGCCGTCGAACGCCTCGCCGGGGGGCGGGCCGCGGTATTCCACGAAGGCACGCTGGCGTTTTCCTGGGCCATGCCCGACAGCGCGGGACCGGCCGCGATCCGGCCGCGCTTCGCCGCAGTCTCCGGACTGGTGGCCGAGGCGCTCGCCGGCCTGGGACTCGACGCTCGCATCGGGGAGATACCCGGGGAGTACTGCCCCGGAGAGTGGTCGGTCAACCTTTCCGGAAGGCACAAGGTCATGGGGGTGGGCCAGCGTCTGATCCGGGGCGGGGCACACGTCGGCGGAGTGATCGTGGTCGCCGATGCCCCGTTGGTGAATCGGCCGCTGCTCCCTGCCTACCGCCTTCTGGAATACGAGTGGCGACCGGAGGCGACCGGGGCAGTCGACAACGTTCTCGTCGGTGCCAGCCCGCACACAGTGGCCGCCGCACTCCTCGATGCCATCCGGGAAGGCGGGGAGGAGATCACCACAGCAACCCTCGATGACGATTGCCTGGAGCTGGCCGCGGTGATGGCACCCGAACACGACCCCACCGGATAGCCTCAGCCCATGCGGATCCTCGTGGTCAACGGACCCAACCTGAACCTGCTCGGGGCGCGCCGCCCCGACATCTACGGGACGACCACCCTGGGCGAACTCGAGGACCTATGTCGCCGCTGGGGCGCCGACCTGGGATGCGAAGTCGCCGTGTTCCAATCCAACCACGAGGGAGAGATCATCGATCGCCTCCATGAGGCGATCGGCCGCTGTGATGGGGTGGTGATCAACCCCGGAGCCCTGGCGCACTACTCATATGCGCTCCACGACGCCATCGAGGCCACGGCGCTGGCGACGGTCGAAGTACACATCTCGGACATTGGCGGGCGAGAGCCGTGGCGAGCAGTCTCGGTGGTGAGCGCCGCCTGCCGGGCGACGATCAGTGGCCGCGGCATCGATGGCTACCGACTCGCTCTCGAGACGCTGGTCGGGCCGATCACCCCGCCGCCAGAGCCCGCCACCGCTCCAGACCGGTGACGAGGTCGGCGTCGTCGAGGGCGAATGACAATCGCAACGAGCCGGGGGCGCCGAAGCCCTCCCCTGGCACGACTGCGATCTCGGCGCGCTCCAGAAGGACCTCGGCCAGTTGCTGGGTCGTTTCCGCCCTCATCCCGGGCAGCGCCCGCGAGAGATCGATGCGGGGGAAGGCATAGAACGCCCCCTGCGGGTCCAACACTTCGACACCGGGGAGCACGCCGAGCATCTCGTACATGACGCCGCGCCGCCGGTCGAATGCGGCTCGCATCGCTGCCACCGATTCCTGCGGTCCCTGCAGCGCAGCCAGTGCGGCCAACTGGGAGACATTGGCCACGTTGGAAACCGAGTGCGACTGCAGCCGGGCGACGGCAGCCGCGATCTCGGGCGGCCCGACCATCCAGCCGACGCGCCACCCGGTCATGGCATACGTCTTGGCCACGCTGTTGACCACGACGCACCGCTCCGCGGCCTCGGGAGCTACCGCCGGCAACGAAGCGAAGCGGGCATCGCCGTATGTGAAATGCTCATAGATCTCGTCGGTGAGCACCCAGATGCCGTGCTTGGCCGCCCACGATCCGATCGCCGCCACCTCGTCGGGGGGATAGACCGCCCCGGTCGGGTTGGTGGGCGAGCAGAACACCAGCAACTTGGTGCGTGCGGTGCGAGCCGCCTCGAGATCGGCAACGCTCACCCGGTATCCCGACTCGAACCGTGCCGGCACCGTGCGTACCACTCCCCCGGCCAGCGCCACGATCTCGGGATAGGAGACCCAGTACGGCGCCGGCACCAGCACCTCGTCGCCGGGGTCGAGCAACGCGGTGCACACGCCGAAGACCGCTCCCTTGGCACCAACCGTGATGGTCACCCCGTCGGGGGTACAGGCGAACCCCGAGTCACGCTGCGTCTTGGCGGCAACGGCAGCGCGGAGTTCGGCGAGGCCCGCGGGAGAGGAGTAATGGTGGGCCCGGGGGTCTGCCGCGGCGCGCTGCGCTGCGGCGACGATGTGGTCGGGGGTGGCGAAGTCGGGCTCACCGGCGCCGAACCCGATGACCGGGCGCCCGGCGGCCCGCAAGGCCGCGGCCCGGCCCGAGATCGCCATCGTGGCGGAGTCGGAAAGGGCGGCGAGGCGTCGGGAGATCGATCCGGTCACGAGGCGGCCAAGGTAGCGGGCCACGCGGCACCGGCGAACCGTGGCTCGTGCCGTCCTAGCCTCCGCCCATGGCCACCCTGCTCCTCATCCGTCACGCCAAGGCCGAGCGCCCCCCAGGTGTCGCCGACATGGATCGCGATCTATCGCCACGGGGGGAACGCGATGCGGCGTTGCTCGGCAGGTTTCTCGCCGTGGCATTTCCCCGCCCCCGTCTCGTGCTCACCTCGCCAGCGCGCCGCGCCCATCGCACCGCCGAGATCGTCGTCGCCGCCGCAGGCTGGAAGTCGCCGATCGAGTCGGTCGACCGTCTCTACGGCGGGTCGGTTGGGGATCTGCTCCGCAGTCTCGCCGCGGCCGATGCCGACCCGGTCGTGTCCTTCGGTCATCAACCGACGTGGTCGACGGCAGTGACCACGATCATGGGAGGTGGGGCCATCGACATGGTCACGGGGGCCGCCGCGTGCCTCGACGGTGCGCCCGAGCCCGGTGGCGGCCACCTACGGTGGATGGTGACGCCGGCGAGCCTGGGAGGCGGCCCGGCGTGACCCTGCGGGGCACGATCGCGTTTCTCACCGGATCCCGACTGGCGGTGAACACGGCGCACCGCTTCGTCTTCCCTTTCTTGCCTGCGATCGCGCGCGGACTCGGAATCTCTCTGGAGCGCGCCGGCTTGCTCCTGTCGGCGCGCTCGCTGGCCTTCGTCGCCACCCCGATGGTGGTGGCCACGGTGGGACGCGGTGAGCGCAGGGTGCGCCTGGTGGTTTTCGGCCTGTCGCTGATGGCCGTCGGCGCGGCCATCACCGCCGCCACGGGTGTCGTCGCCGGCGCGCTCATCGGATTCATACTTCTCGGCGTGGGCAAGCCGTCATTCGACGCCGCCGCCCAGGCATACGTCGCCGACCGCACCCCGTATCACCGCCGGGCCCGGTATCTCTCGATTCTGGAACTCACCTGGGCGGGAGGGATGCTGGTCGGCGCCCCGACCGCGGGATGGCTGATCGCCAACTGGGGATGGCGAGCCCCGTTCTGGGCGGTCTCCGCGCTGCTGGTGGCCGCCGCCGCGGCCGCACCGCGGGTGCTGGAGCCGGACGCGCCCCACGGGGGCGGAACGATCACGCCGCTCCACCCTGATCGCCCGCTGCTGGCGCTGTTCGGCGCCGGCCTGCTGTTCTCGTTCGCCGCTGAGAACACCTTCGTCGTCTTCGGCGCCTGGCTCGAAGACGGCTTTGCCCTATCTCTCGCCGGCCTCGGCCTGGCAGCCACCGCCATCGCGATGGCCGAGCTCCTCGGTGAAGGCTCCGTATTCCTGTTCGCCGACCGCCTCGGACCCCGGCGCATGGTGGCACTCGGTCTGGGCGCCTCCGGACTCGGTTACCTGGGCCTGGCGATGGTTGCCGGCAGCCTGGCGGCGGGCCTGGTCGTACTGGCCCTCACTTTCATCGCCTTCGAGATCACGGTCGTGGCCACCGTCCCTCTGGCCACCGAGGCCGCGCCGGAGGCGCGCAGCCGCGTTCTGGCCTGGCTCATGGTGGCCGTCGGCATCGGGCGGGCGCTCGGCGACGCCATCGGTCCGCCCCTGTACTCATGGAAAGGGATTCCGGCCACCGGCGTGGTGTCGGCGGCCGCGGCCGGCCTGGCGTTGGCAGTCTTGCTGCTCGGGCTCTCCGGACCGGGACGCCAGCTTCGCTAGAAGCGCCCGCGATCGGCTCGCGGGGTCTAGAGGCGACCCAGGCGATCGACCAGAAGGTCGAAGAATCCGTCGGCGTCGATGCCGCGGATCCAATGGGCGTTGTGGGGACGGTCGGTCATCCCCCACCAGTCGGCCACCGTCATCCCCATTGTCAGTTCCGAATCCACTTCGACCGTGACGTTGATCATGCGTCCCGCGAACAAGTCGGGTCGCAAGAGGTAAGCGATCACACAGGGATCGTGAAGCGGTCCGCCTTCCATCCCGTACTTCTCGACGTCGTAGCGTTCATAGAAGGTGAGCAGACCGTGCACCGCAATGCCCAAGGGTGTTCCCATGGCGGCGAACCGATCTAGACGCCGCGGCAGCATCAGGGCGCGGTGGGTGACATCGAGGGACATGACCGTGATCGGAATGCCGGAGCGAAACACGATGTCGGCGGCGTGCGGGTCGACATATATGTTGAACTCCGCAGTCGGTGTGGTGTTGCCCCCCTCGAAGAAACCGCCCCCCATGAGCACGATCTCAGAGATACGGGAAGCGATCTCGGGAGCGCGGACGAGGGCGGTGGCGACGTTGGTCAGCGGCCCGAACGGACAGATGGTGATCGCCCCAGGCTCATGCTCCAGAACCAGTTCGACGATGCGATCGACAGCGTGACCGGATGCGACCGGTGTCACCGGGTCAGGGAGTTCCGCTCCGTCGAGCCCGGTCTTGCCGTGCACGTACTCGGCGGTTATCCGGGGGCGCACCATCGGCCGATCACACCCGGCGTACACCGGTACCTCCGGGCGTCCCGCCAACTCCACCATCTTGAGTGAGTTGATCGTCGTGAGCGGGAGCGGAACGTTGCCGGCCACGGCAGTCACCGCCAGAACATCGAGCTCCTCGGGCGAGGCCAGCGCGAGCAGAATGGCGACGGCGTCGTCCTGACCCGGATCGGTGTCGATGATAATCCTGCGTGGCATGGCTCGGGAGGCTAGCCCCGCGCTCTGGGTTGCTCGGCAGGTCCGCCGCCCACCCCGCCTAGGCTCCAATCATGTCGCCACCGGGCTCGCTGCCTCCGGCGGAACGCCGCATCTACGTGAACCGCACCCTCAACTTGCGGTCGATTCGCGCCATCGGCTACGACATGGATTACACCCTGATCCACTACCGGGTCGACGAGTGGGAGTCGCGCGCCTTTGGACACACCCGGGCCCGGCTCGCCGCCCGGGGTTGGCCGGTCAAGGACCTGGTGTTCGACCCCGAGTCGGTGATCCGCGGCCTCACCATCGACCTGGAGCACGGCAACCTGGTGAAGCCAACCCGATTCGGGTATGTGATCCGGGCGGCCCACGGTACGGAGTTTCTCGAGTTCGACCGCTTGCGCTCGTTGTACCACGGCGTCACCGTGGACCTCTCCGAGCCGCGGTGGGTGTTCCTCAACACCCTCTTCTCGCTGTCGGAGGCTGCGCTTTATGCCGCGTTGGTGGACCGCTTCGACTCCGGGGCTCTCCCCGACGTGCGGGGGTATGCCGAGCTGTACGGGATCGTGCGCAGCACCCTCGACGAGGCGCACATGGAAGGGCGCCTCAAGGAGGAGATCGTCGCCGATCCGAAGCGCTTCATAGTCACCGATCCGGAAACCCCCCTGGCGCTCCTCGACCAGCGTCACGCCGGCAGGAAGGTCGTTCTGATCACCAATGCCGAGTGGGAGTACACCGACCGCATGATGCGGTTTGCCTTCGACCCGCACCTGCCCGGGGACCAGACCTGGCGCGACCTGTTCGATGCCGTGATCGTGTCGGCGGCCAAGCCCGAGTTCTTCACCGCGAGCCGGCCGCTGTATCGGGTGGTCGACGAGGGCCTGGGCCTGATGCGCCCCCACGTCGGTGACCTCGACCGGGGAACGATCTACGTCGGGGGATCGGCAGCCCAACTGGAAGACCACCTTGGGGTCTCAGGCGACGAGATCCTGTATGTCGGCGACCACCTCTACTCGGACGTTTCGGTGAGCAAGGCACTGCTGCGCTGGCGCACCGCGCTGGTGCTGCGGGAACTGGAGTCGGAGATCGCCGCCATGGAGGCGTTTCGTCCCCAGGAAGAGCGGCTGCGCTCTCTCATGGAGCGCAAGGCGGGACTGGAGCGGGAGACCGCGGCGGCACGGCTCTCCAAGCAACGGGCGCAAGCTGGATATGCCCCGGCGGCGATGGCCCCCGCGGAGGCCGATCGCCGACTGGACCAGCTTCGAACCGCAATCGCCGCCGTCGACGAGGAGATCACCCCGCTGGCAATCGAGTCGGGAAGTCTGCGCAATACCGCGTGGGGCCCGTTGATGCGGTCCGGCAACGACAAGAGCTTGTTCGCCCGGCAGGTGGAGCGCTACGCCGACGTGTACACGTCCCGGGTGTCCAACTTCCTGGCGACGACGCCTTACGCCTACCTGCGTGCCGAGCGCGGCAGCCTGCCTCACGACGACTGATCACAGGCCGACATTTCACCGCGGACAGACTTCGCTCACGGGCGTGGGGGTGCGGTCGCCACGAAATCGACTCGAATCGAGGCCACCGGCGGCGTTGCCGCGGTCCCGTCGATGCGCGCCTCGACGCTGTAGGCGTCGAGTTCGAGCTCGATCCCGCTACGCCGCATCGCCGCCGCCCCCTCTGCGGCGCCCGCGGCGATTTCGGCGATCAGTGTCCGCAGCCGCTCCTCCATGCCTCTCCCTCCTGCTCGTGGGGCACGATGGCAGAGTCCTCTCTCCGCAGCGTCGCACTGCCCCAGGTCTGGCAGCGGCGCCGCGCGCTCATTCCGCGCCGCATTCCGCCCCGATCCTGCCAGGACCAGGCAACAGCGGCCGCCGCGCGCGACGAAATGAGCGGGAGGTGGATCAGCGACGGACCCCCGGCAGCGGTCAGCCGTGGGCTGCTCGGGTAACCTGCCCCACCATGACTTCCCTGTGGCACCCCTTTGCGAGCATGGCCGCGGTCGCCGGAGCCGAACTGGTGATCACCCGCGGCGAGGGTTCGTGGGTTTGGGACGACGCCGGCAACCGGTATCTCGATGCCACCGCCAGCCTGTGGTACTGCCAGGTGGGGCACGGGCGCACCGAGATCATCGAAGCGATGCGCACCCAAGCCCTGAAACTGGAGGCGTATCACACGTTTGGCGACTTCGCCAACCCTCCTGCGCTGGCGCTGGCGGACCGCCTCGCCGCAATCGCGCCCGATCCGCGCAGCAAGGTGTTTCTCACCAGCGGTGGGTCGGACTCGGTGGACACCGCCGCCAAGATCGCCCGGAGGTACTTCGAACTCACCGGTGAGCCGGAGCGGACCGTGCTCATCACCCGGTCCTGGGCGTATCACGGCATGCACGGCTACGGGACCTCGCTCGCCGGGATCAGCGGCAACGCCGACGGCGTCGGCCCGCTGGTGCCCGACATCGTGCTGGTTCCGTGGGATTCCACCGAAGCGCTGGCGGATGCGATCTCCAAGGTGGGACCGGAACGAGTCGCGGGATTCTTCTGCGAGCCGGTGATCGGAGCGGGCGGGGTACGGCCGCCACCAGAGGGATACCTCAAAGAAGCGCGGTCGATGATCTCCGAGGCAGGAGGACTGTTCGTTGCCGACGAGGTGATCACGGGTTTCTGCCGCACCGGCGATTGGTTCGCCTCGACCCGGTTCTCCCTCGAGCCCGATCTGATCACCTTTGCCAAGGGGGTGACTTCGGGTTACCTGCCTGCGGGTGGAGTCATCGCCGCCCCCCGGGTGTGGGCCCCGTTCTACGCCGAGGGCGCGGCGGTCTTTCGCCACGGCTACACCTATAGCGGCCATCCCACCGTGGCGGCGGCGGCGCTGGCCAATCTGGATCTGATGGAACGGGAAGGCCTGGCCACCCGGGCGCTGGAGTGGGAGTCCAAGCTGGTGGAGGGCCTCGACGGGATGTTGGACCACCCGTTGGTGGGGGGACATCGCTCCGGGGTGGGCTTCCTCGGTGCTCTGGTACTCGATCCGAAACGCCTGGCCGCGGACCCCGATCTCCCGATCAAGGCGTACAAGGCGGTGCGTGCCCACGGGGTGATCAGCCGCGCCATCGGTGGCGACGCGCTGCAGATTTCGCCTCCGTTGACCCTGAGTGATGGCGAGTTCGAGGAGATGCTGGCCGGCTTCAGGCGCGGCCTCGACACCCTGCGCTAGTCCTGGTACTCGCGGCCTGCCGGGACCAGATGCATCGCCTCGCGCAGCATGCGTTCCACGATCACGCTCACGTTCTGATTTTCCGACCGGGCACGGGACCGCAAGACCCGAACCAGCGACGGGGAAAGTCGCAGGTCGAGGCGCTCCCGCGGTTCGCTCCACTCGGCAGGTGCCGGCTGACCCCAATCGGCGAGTTCGTACATATCGCCCTCCGGATCACATCGGTGTGATTCGGCTCCCACCATAACCACGGAGCGCGCGAGCCCTGGGTATTTTCGGCGGCCGGTGCGCTCAGGCGCGGGCGGCGGTGAACTCCCCATTGGCCAGACCCGGGATGTCGTACGTGCCGGTAACGACGCCGTCAACGATATCCGCCTCGATGATGACTTCGAGGTTGAGCCCGGGCACGTCGGGAGCGGTGAGGGTCACGTGCCCGTCAGTCACCGCGACAGTGAAGTCCCCGAAGATGTCGTTGGAGCCGGCATAGGGTCCGTCCGACGTCAGGTCGAACTCGACCGTAAACGCATCCGGGTCGGTAGCTCCGAAGACGTTGCCACCCAGGTCGAGGGTGAGGGCGGCAGTCGCCGCGGCCTCATCCACCACCAATCCGGCCTCGATCGAGCCGGTCGAGCCAAACGTGAGGTTGTGCCACTCGCCGGTGTAATCCCCCGCCAGCTCCTGAGCTGCCGCCACCCGGGCGGCGACCGCGGCATCCCCGGTCGTCGTGGTGGCCCCGCTCGTGGTCGTCACGGCGGGCGCGGCAGTCGTGGTCGTGGTGCCGGTGTCCCCCGAGGAGTCGTCTCCGCAGGCGGCAAGCGGCAGGACCAGCAACAGGCAGGCGATCAGTTGTCGACGCATGACTCCCCCTTGAGCGATTGGCGGGGATCGTAATCAGAAAAGCCATCAGTCATCTGACTCTTCCTAGGCCACCTCGAACAACCCGGCCGCTCCCATGCCGCCGCCGATGCACATGGTGGCGACCACATAGCGGGCGCCGCGGCGCTTGCCCTCGATCAGGGCATGGGCGACCATGCGGGCGCCGCTCATGCCGTACGGGTGGCCAATGGCGATGGCCCCGCCGTTGACGTTGAGCAACTCGTCGGGGATCCCGAGGCGGTCCCGGCAGTACACCACCTGAACCGCAAACGCCTCGTTGAGCTCCCAGAGCCCGATATCCCCGGTCTTCAAACCGTTGCGCTCCAGCAGCTTGGGCACCGCGAACACCGGCCCGATACCCATCTCGTCGGGTGCACAACCCGCCACCGCGACGCCGCGGTAGTAGCCGAGCGGACTCAGCCCGCGCTTCTCCGCCAAACCCGCCTCCATCACCACGACCGCGGCGGCGCCGTCGGACAATTGGCTGGCGTTGCCTGCGGTGACCGTGCCCCCCAATACCGGAGGGAGGCCGGCCAGTCCCTCGGCGGTGGTGTCGGGCCGATTGCCCTCGTCGCGTTCCAGGGTCACCGGCTCCCGCGTCTCGGCGCCGGTGGCCTTGTCCTTCACCACCTTGGTGGTGGTGACGGAAACGATCTCGGCATCGAACCGCCCCGCCTGCTGCGCCGCCGCGGTGCGCTGCTGGCTCTGCAGCGCGTAGGCGTCCTGGGCATCGCGATCCACTCCGTACCGTTCGGCCACCACTTCGGCGGTGTGCAGCATCGGCATGTACATATCCGGCTGCAGCGCCAGCAACGCCGGATCCAAGGCTCGGTACTGGTTCATGTGCTGGTTCTGCACCAGTGAGATCGACTCCAGTCCCCCGGCGATTACCACCGGCATGGCGTCGTGGATCACCTGTTTGGCGGCGATGGCGATCGCCATCATCCCCGACGAGCACTGCCGGTCCACGGTCATGCCGCTGACTGTGTTGGGCATTCCCGCGGCCAAAGCGGCCTGGCGGGCGACGTTGAAGCCGGTGCTGCCCTGGGTGAGAGCGTTGCCCATGATCACATCGTCGGGTTCCCCCGGCTCGACCCCGGCCCGCTCCAGCACGGCCCTGATGGCGTGGGCGGCGAGCGACGGTCCCTCGAGGTCGTTGAACGCCCCCCGATAGGCCCGCCCGATCGGGGTCCGGGCCACGGCGGCGATGACCGCTTCCCTCATGTGACTGCCTCCTGTTGCGTCCCTGAGTTTGGGGGACGAACGCGCCTGGGACCGACCTGAGACTAGGCCTCCCCGGGCCTGCCACCAGCGCGGCGACCCCCGTAGAGTGAACCCATGAAGACCGCCCTCGCTGCCGGTCTCCTCGCCGTGGTCGCCACGGCCTGCACCGCCACGACCATCTCCACGACGACCTCGACCACCATCCCCGCCTCCACCACGACCACCGTCGGCGGGCGAATCACTCTCATCCCCAACTCGACCGCCTTCATCGTCCAGGGCGCGCAGGGTGCATACGTCGAGGCGCTGCAGTTCTATCTGGTGTGCACCGGCCATGATGAACCCACCCCGGGGGCCACGGTCTCCGTCGACGGCAATTACGGCCCGATCACCGCCGACGCCGTCGCCTACTACCAGGCCGAGCTGCGCCGGGTCCCTTCGGGCGACCCCGACGAGGAGACCTTCGCCTCGCTGTCCCGGGACTGCGCGCTCCCCCGCACCCTGGCATTCCCCGAGGGCGTGTTCAGCAGCGAGATCGCTGGCAACGTGGCCCCCGGGGACGACGAGACATTCGAGTTCGCCGCCGCCGGAGGCCAGGTCCTCACCCTCGAAGTCGCAGAGGGAGTGGTGACTGTGGGGGTTTTTGCCCCCGACGGCACCGACATCGAGCCGACCATCAACGGAACACGCATCGAGGCAGAGCTGGACATTGCCCAGGCATACACCATCCGGGTGCAAGCGGCCGCGCCCACTTCGTTCCGGATCACGACCTCCCTGCGCTCTCCCAACGTCCTGGTCTCGGACTTCGGACCGATGACCCTCGAGGACGACGGCGTCGGCATCGCCACCCTGGGCCAGGATCCGACCAACACCGTGGCCGTGATCGCACTGCTCCTCGGTGCGCCGTTCAGCGACACCGGATGGGAGAGCGACGCCGCCTGCACCGGCTCGAACCGCCATGTCACCTGGGTCATCCAGGGGGACCCATCTGGGGATCAGCATCCTGCGTTCTTCGTCGCAGACTTCACGGACACCGGCGGAACGCCCTACTTTTCCCAGTACGCGTATCGCACCGCCAACCTCGCGGCCCTCGATCCGATCGCACGGGAACTCACCACCGCCGACGGCCTCACCATCGGATCCACCTACGACGACTTTGTGGATGTGTTCGACATCCCCGAGTTCGACGAGAACGATCGGACCTCGGAGGGCGACTTGGTGTTCGGATTCGAGTTGGTGGGCTCCGCAGATGCACCCGACGGCGCCGCCAGCAGGATCTGGTTCGTCGGCGCCGGCGAAGACGGCTGCCCCGACCTCCCCTAGGACCGCCGCTGCCGCACCCGAACCGATACCCTCGAACCAGATGTACTCGCGCCGCGACTCCGATCCGCTGATCGCTCCCGCTCTGATCGTCGCCTTCAACGGCTGGGTGAGCGCGGGCGGGGCGGGAACGGCCACCGCGGATCACCTCGCCGACAACGGCAGCGAGGTGGCTCGCTTCGACTCCGACCTGCTCTTCGACTACCGGGTCAACCGCCCCACCCTCGAGTTCACGGAGGGAATCATCGACCGGATCGAGTGGCCCGAGGTCCGGGCGCGCCGCCGTCACCTCGACGGCCGCGACCTGGTGGTCCTCACCGGGCCCGAGCCCAACTGGCGCTGGCAGGCCTTTGGGGAGTCGGTGGCCGACCTGGCGGTGGACCTCGGGGTGGTGCAACACGTCTCCCTGGGAGGCATCCCCTGGGCCGCACCGCACACCCGTCCCACCATCGTGGTGACCACTTCGTCGCGCCCCGACCTGCTGGCCGACGACGCCAACTTTCCCGCCGGCGTGCTGCGAGTGCCCGCCTCAGCCGCCTCCGTCGTGGAACGCGCCGTGGCCGATCGCGGCATCCCCACCGTCGGCTTCTGGGCGCGGGTGCCGCACTACGTCGCCGGGATATATCACCCCGCGGTGGTCACACTCGTGGAGCGCGTCTCGCGCTACCTCGGGGTCGACGTCCCGCTCGGTGGCTTGGTCGACGAGGCTGCGGAACAGCGCCGCCAGCTGGACTCCGCGCTGACCGATCAGCCCGAAGTTGGCGAGATAGTCTCCCGCCTCGAGGAGTTGTACGACGCGTCCGGCGAGGTGGCCAGCGGCGAGGAAATTGCCGCCGAGATCGAGCGCTTCCTCCGGGAGCGCTCTCCCGACGACGACTGACGCCATGCGCCCCGGTCTCCGCCTCGGGATCGCCACCACGACGATGCTGCTCGTGCCAGTGGCGACAGCCACGGCCCGCCCGACACCGGGTCCACGATCGTTCACGATCGCAGCCGCCGGCGACATCATCCCGCACGGCTCCCTGGTTGCGGCAGCGGATGTGTACCTTCCCGGTCCGGGTTGGGAATTCACCCCGATGATGTCCGACATCGAACCCTGGGTCTCGTCGGCCGACCTGGCGTTGTGCCATTTCGAGGGCACGATGAACCCCGACAATCGCGGCATCTCCGGCTATCCGATCTTCGTCGGCCCGAAGGAGATGGCGGATGCGATCGTCGCCGCCGGTTGGGATGGATGCTCGACGGCCAGCAACCACGCGCTCGACGCCGGCTGGGACGGTGTGGTGGGAACCCTCGAGGTCCTCGACGGCGCCGGACTCGGGCATGCCGGCACCGCTCGCGATCCCGAGGAACGGTTCCCCACCCTCTACGAGGTGTCCGCGGTGGTGGTGGCCCACATCTCGTACACCTATGGCACCAACGGGATACCGGTGCCCCGCGACCGGCCCTGGGCAGTCAACCTGATCGATGCCGAGGCGATCCTCGCCGACGCCGCCTGGGCCCGGCGGCATGGCGCGGAGTTCGTGATCGTGTCATTGCACTGGGGCATTGAGTACCGCACCGCACCGACCGGGGCACAGCGCTCGCTGGCGGAGACGCTGCTGGCCTCACCCGATGTCGATCTCATCTTCGGGCATCACGCCCACGTGGTGCAGCCCATCGAGCGCATCGGAGACAAGTATGTGGTGTACGGGATGGGCAACCACATCTCCAATCAGTTCTCCCGCTGGGGGGAGGACTACGCCAACACCGAGGATGGCCTGCTGGTGCTGGTGCGGGTGGTCGAGCGCGCCGAGGGCGCCTTTGCGGTTGCCGGCATAGACATCGTGCCCACCTGGGTGCAGTTCCGGTCCTACCGGGTGCTCGCTGCTGGTGACCCCACCCCCGGAGTGGCCGCGGAGGCGGTGACCGCCAACTCGTTCCAACGTACTGCCGCCACCGCCACCCGCCTTGAGGCGGCCGGGGTAGCCCCGGCGGAGACCCCCTGGCCCGCGATCACGTGTCACGGCAGCCGGGCCACCATCGTGGGCACCGATCGTGACGATGTGATCGTCGGCACCGAAGGTGACGACATCATCGTGGGTCGCGGAGGCGACGATCGCATCGCCGGGCGCGGGGGCGACGACCTGATCTGCGGCGGCGATGGCGACGACATCATCGCAGGAGGCCCCGGAAGAGATGGCCTGCACGGTGACGCCGGCCGCGACTTCGTACTGGTCGATGCCGGCGATTCCCGACTCGCCGCGTGCGACGCCGGCGGGGTGTGTCCCGCCTAGATCAGCCCTTGCGGCGGCGCTTGCGCACCACCGAGCGCATCAGCCTGGATCGAACGCAGACCGTCAGGACTTTTCGTTACGGACCGGTGAGCCCCGCCGGATCTTGGGAAACTCTGCGAGCAGGCCATCGTTGAGACATTAGGTTCCGTGCGACCCAGATCGCTTGGGCGGCTCGAGCGTCTACGCCTTCTCGAACGTCACCTCGTAGGTCTCGTCGGTGGCGGTGAGGATCACGTCGTCGACGAAGAGGACCACCTCGCCCCCGATCGACACCGTCAGTTCGAAGCCGACCGAGGTCGCGCCGCACATGTCATACACGTGCACGGTGACCAGATACTCCCCTGATGGTGCGGTGGCGTCCCACACCGTGTTCTCCGGCGGCGTTGCGGATAGGTCGCAGTCCGGATAGGCGTCGCGGTCGAGGCGCCCGCCCGAAGTTGAGGACGGATAGTCGAACATGATGGTCTCTCCCGCCGGGTCGGTGACCCACAGGTCTAGGTCCACCGGAGCGGTCCAGTCGAGCGTCACCTGGATGTCCCCGGTGGCGAGCACGGTGAGGTTGGCGGTGGCGGTGAACCCCTCGAATGTGCCGGTGACCATGTAGTCGCCGGGTTCCGTCGCGGTGCAGTTGGATCCGACGCAGGGGACCCCGTCGACGTCGTACGTTGCCGGGACCTCGCCGACCGGGACACCTCCACCGTCGAGGCCCATGGCGGTATACCCCTGCGACTCTCCGACGTTGATCGTGGCATCGGCAGGCGAGATCTCGATCGCAGCCAGCGAGCCCGCGGCGGGGCACGCGCCCTCGTCACAGGCTTTGTTGAATCGGAACCAGGGGGAGTCGAGCAGTTCCGCGGGGATCGGCGTCGGGCCGGTGACGTTGCCCGCGGCGTCGACAGTGACCATCATCCCCGCCTCCACCACGATCTCACCGGTGGCGGTGGTCACCACGACCGAGCCGTCGATGACGACCACCGTCGTCGAGCCGTCGGGATTGAGGAGCACCGCGAATATGGTCCCCTGCACCGCCGCCGCCGCGGTGGGGGTGGCGATGGAAAAGCGACTCCCGGTCTCGGTAAGGTCGACCACCCGGCTGTAGCTGTTGCCGGCGGTCTGTTCGGCGGCAACCTCGCTGCCTCCCAGCTCGGTGGCAAGCCGCAGTTCGGCGATGCGGAACTCGGTGGCGAAGTCGAGGCGGGTGACGCTTCCGTCGGACCACTCGATCGCGGCCCGCCCATCCGCCCCGGTGCGGACGACGGCGCCCTCAATGAGGGTCTGGCCGTCTTCGGCCGAGGCGAAGGCGGCGCCGGGGTCCCGGACCTCGACCGTGCCGGCAAGGATCCGCAGGGTCGCCGTGGGAGAGCTATCCGAGGAATCGTCGCCGCAGGCAAGGGCGACAAGGGTGAACACCGCCACTGCCGTGATCAGCCGGATCGTCGATGAAGATCTGATGGGGACTCCCTGCTGCGGCAACTTGTCATTGTGGCCGGAGGGGAGGTCGGGCGTCAACTACAGGAACGAGCCAGACGACAGGATGTGACCGGCGAACTCGTGCTGAAGTTCCCCGGGACGCAGGGCCGATGTATCTGGATGCCCATATCGGCCCCCACCGTCACGGCCCCACCACTGGTGCGGTGGCGCCCGCTGCTGTCCAACTTCGGCTTGGCGGCGCTGTTCGTCGTGTTCGTGGTCTCCAACGGGTCGGCGATGTTGGAGCATCCCCGGCTCAGCATCGCTCTACTGGTCGTCTTCCAGGCGACGGTGGTCGGGCTGGCGGCGGTCCGCCGCGAGGCCCGCACTGCCGACGTGTCACTGCTCGCGCTGTCGGCCGCCTGGGCGGGTACTGTGCTCCCGTTGTTCCTGCGACCCACTCCGACCGGGTCGGACCTGCTCGCGGGACAGATCCTGCAGGTGGCCGGCCTGGTGCTGCAGTTGGTCGCGGTGGTCTCGCTGGGTCGATCCTTCGGGGTGGTAGCGGCCGACCGCGGCATCAAGACCGGTGGGGCTTATCGAATCGTGCGGCATCCGATCTACGCGGCGTACCTGCTCGCCGACCTCGGATTCGTCGTGAGCCACCCCGCGCCGGGAAACATCGCCGCCATTGCGCTGGCGGCCGGCGCCCAGGTGTTCCGAATCTGGTTCGAAGAGCATCATCTGGCTGGCAACCCCGAGTATGTGGCGTATTGCGAGGTGCGTCGGTGGAGGCTGGTGCCGGGAGTGTGGTAGCGGCTCACTCCCGCCGGGGTAATCGCACCCGACCCTGGTGGATCATGGTGTGGTGTCTTCGGCAGAGCAGAACCAGGTTGTCGAGGCTGGTGGGTCCGCCGTCGGCCCAGTGGATCACATGATGGGCGTCGCACCACCGCCTTGGTGCCCGGCAGCCGTCGACCGCACAGCCCCCGTCCCGCACCATGAGGGCCAGGCGGATTCCCGCAGGGATCACCCGCGTGGTGCGTCCCACATCCAGCGGCTGCGAACCAGGGCCGGTGATCACCCGGGTGATGCGGGCGTCGCAGGCCAGCATCCGCGCCTGGGAGGGGGTGATCACCCCGGTCTGATCCAACTCACACCGTCGGCCCGCCCGACCCTCCAAAGCCTCCAACGCCAAGTGGACCACCACGTGGGGACGCTCCAAGCGTTGCTGGGGAAGGTCACCCTGATCGAGACGGTCCCGGCACAAATCGACCAACGCATCGGCTCGGCGCTGCGCCGGGCTGCGAGTGTCGGTCGGCTCCAGGTTCCCCGGGTCGGTGAGGGCGTGGAGGGCGGTGATCACCACCTCCCCCGAAACCGGATCCAGCCGGCCATCCAAATGCACCATCCCCCCGGCTACCGAAACGAACAGACGGCGCCGCTCGTGGACCGCGGCAGCTTCTCGGTCGGCCTGGTCGGGGGATGCCTGCTGCACCCAGTAGTCCAAGAGCTGCACCACATCGGACATGGCCAGACCACCGATGGTGTCCACCAGGGTTGCTTCGTGGTCGGCGAACAGCTCCGGCGACGACTCGCGGGCCGCCACCAGGCCACGAGCGCGGGCGAGATCGATCGATCCCACCTCCAACGCGGCCATGGTGCACGGCATCTCCCGCAACGCCTCCGCCACGCGGATCATCCCCCGCGCCACCCCACCGGACACTCCGAGGCGGTCCATCAACAGGGACACCGGCGACCGGAACCCCAACTCAAGGTGAGCCTGACGGTCGATCAACTCGGCGATGATCACCGCGCACTCCGCCTCGGCCGCCGCGATCGCCCGGCGCCGCTCCGACAGCACACTGAGAAGGTCGTTGGTGTATGCGGGAAGGGTTGCGTGCGTGGCGCGATCCATGAGCGAGACCATGCGCGCAAGGTACGTGCCGGGTGTGACAGAAAGGTGTCAGCCGTCAGCGATCAGCTGGAGGAACTCCCCCACCTCCGGCGCGCTCCGCAACCGCACCACATGGGCGTGAGCCCACTCCGCCGATTGCAGCCGGGCCTCGTATTTGCGACGCACATGGCCGTGCCGGGTCCACGCCCAGGTGATGATGTTCTTCTTCGGATCGAGCCGGTAGAGATTGGTCCATGGTTCGCGGTTGCCGTTCCACAGCTCTTCCCGAGTGAACACCCGGCGCAGAGTGCGCCGCACCACCCGGGTCATCACCACCCGCCGCGGCGGGTCGAGCCAGATGATGGTGTCGGCCCGGGGCCACACCACCTGAGCGACACCGTGGCTGGTGTAGTTGCCGTCGATCACCCAGTGCTCGCCGGCGACAAAGTCGGCCACGAGCGACCGGAATTCGTCGTCGGGCCGCGGCACCCAACCCGGCTGGTGGAACACTGCGTCTAGTTCCAGCCGCGGGATTTCGAGTCGATCCGCCAGGGCGCGGGCAACCGTAGTCTTGCCCGACCCGCTGGATCCGATGACGGAGATCCGGTTCATAGTGAAGGAGTGTGGTCGAAGACAGTCATGACTCACGACTCAAGACTTTCTCACCATCTCCCCCAATCACGACTGCTCACTCCCTCCACCGGCCATGACCAGAACTTGCGGGCGATCAGATTGGTGACCCCATCGCGGTGCTCAAGGGTGCCGTCGATCATCATCCCCACGGCCTTACGCGCCACTTCGCGCTGCGCGTCCCACACGTCGGGCATCACCACCACGTTGAGCAGTCCGGTCTCGTCCTCCAGGTTGATGAACACCACCCCGTTGGAGGTGGAGGGGCGTTGGCGGTGGGTGACGACCCCGCCCACCCGGATGCGCGATCCCTGACGACGCGCCGCCAGCGCGTCGGCGACGGAGAGGCATCCCGCCTCGTTCAACCCCTCCCGAACGAACTCGACGGGATGGCGCACCGATACCCCGGTGGCCCACAGGTCGGCTTGTGCCGACTCCGCCTCCCCCATCTCCCCCAGTGGCGGCGACTCCGCACCGACCGCCACCGGGAGACGCCCCGGGCCCATCCCGGCCAACGCTCCCGCCGCCCACAGCCCGGCGCGCCGGCCCACTCCCATCGACTCCAGGGCTCCCGACGCCGCCAGACCCTCCAACGCGGTGACCGGCAACCCGGTGCGTTGCGCCAGATTCACGGGATCGGAGAAGGCCCCGGCGATCTGGCGCGCCGCCTCGACTCGCACGATCTCCGCCTCCCCCAGGCCGCGCACGTAGCGCAACCCCATCCGCACCGCCACCGCCATCCGCACCGGATCCTCAACGGCACCTCTCCCCCGGCGCCACTGCTTGCCGTAATAGGTGGCGACGTCGCCGGGTTCGGCCGGATAGGGGACCACGGTGCAGTCGTACTCGGAGGCGTTGACATCGGGGCCGAGCACCACCACCCCGTGGCGACGCGAGTCCTGCACCAGCGAGTTGGGGCTGTAGAACCCCATCGGCTGGGCGTTGAGCAGGCCGGCGAGGAACTCCGCGGGCCAGTGGTATTTGAGCCACGCCGACATGTACACGATGTAGGCGAACGACACCGAGTGGCTTTCCGGAAAGCCGAACGAGGCAAAGCCCTGCAGTTTCTGCCAGATCTCCTCGGCGGCGGTACCGGTGATCCCGTTGCGCTCCATTCCTGCCATGGTCTCGGCGCGCAGCTTCTCCATCTCCGCGTCGGAGCGCTTGTGGGTCATCGCCTGACGCAATCGGTCGGACTGCCCCGGGCTATAGCCGGCACACACCCGCGCTAGTTCCATGAGCTGCTCCTGGAACACCGGCACCCCCAGGGTCTTGCGCAGGATCGGCTCGGTCAGGGGATGCGGGAAGCGCACCGGTTCCTCGCCGTTGCGCCGCCGCAGGTAGGGATGAACCGACTCGCCCTGGATCGGGCCGGGGCGAATCAACGCCACCTCCACGGCGAGGTCGTAGAAAGTCTTGGGTTTCATCCGGGGCAGGGTCGCCATCTGTGCCCGCGACTCCACCTGGAACATCCCCACAGTGTCAGCCTTGGTGAGCATCTCGTAAACCACCGGCTCCTGGTCCAGCGCGGCGAGATCGATGCGCGAGCCGTGCACCTCCTCGATCAGGTCCACCGTTAGGTGCAACGCGTTGAGCATCCCCAGAGCGAGCAGGTCGAACTTGACGATGCCCATCGAGGCGCAATCGTCCTTGTCCCACTGCAGCACCGAGCGATCCTCCATGCGCCCCCACTCCAGGGGCACCGTCTCCCACAGCGGGCGGTCGGCGATCACCATCCCCCCGGAGTGGATGCCGAGATGGCGGGGGAACCCGTCGAGACGGCGGCACACGTCGAGGATGAAGTCGGTGGTGCGCCCCGGTGGCAGGTCCAGGTACTCATCGATCTTGTCGGGGTTGCGGGTGTCGAGGAACTTGGTTAGTCCGTTGACCTGAGACTGGGTGAGCCCGAACGCCTTGCCCACGTCCTGGAGCACCGAGCGCGCCCGGTAGGTGATCACGTTGGCCACCATCGCAGCCCGCTCCCGCCCGTAGCGGCGATAGCAGTACTGGATCACTTCCTCGCGGCGCTCCGCCTCGAAGTCGACGTCGATGTCGGGAGGACGGCCCCGGTCGGCGGAGAGAAAGCGCTCGAAGGGGAGTCCGAGCCGGATCGGATCGACCCGGGTGATCTCCAGGCAACGACATACCGCCGAGTCGGCACCCGAACCCCGTATCTGGCACATGATGTCGCGCGACTCGGCGTGGCGCACCAGGTCCCACACGATGAGGAAGTAGCCGGGGAAACCGAGCGACTCGATCACCCCCAGCTCGTGCTCGAGACGGGCCACCGCGGCGGGGTCGACCCGCTCCGGACCATTGCCGGGATAGATCCGCCGCGCCCCCGCGTACACCAGATGGCGCAGGTACTCCATCTCGGTGCGGAACGCTCCGGGGAGCGGGAAGTCGGGGAGACGGGGCGCCACCAGTTTCAAGTCGAAGGCCAGCATGCGCCCGAGGTCGGCGGCACGTTCGGTGGCACCGGGATACCGCGCCATCCGCACCGTCATCTCTTCCGGAGACTTCAGATAGCGCTCGTCGCTGGCGGGCCAGTGTCCGTATCCCGCGTCGAGATCGCGCCGCTCCGCGATGGCGGCAAGCACCTCAGCAAGGTCGGCCTCGGAACGGTCGTGATAGTGCACGACATTGGTGGCCACGGTGGGGAGACGGAGTCTCCCGGCCACTTCGGCGAGAGCGTCGTTGCGTCGGTCGTCACCGGGCATGCGGTGGTGCCACAACTCGACGAACAACCTGCCGGGGAAGATCTCCCGCAATCGCGCCGCCGCCGTCATCGCCGCCTCCACCGCACCGGCGGCGGCGAGACGAGGCAACTCCCCGTGATGGCACCCGGTGAGAGCAATCAGGCGCCCATCGGCGGAGGCCTCGGCGAGTTCGGCGTAGTCGTACACCGGACGGTCCTTCTCCCCGCGGAACTGTGCCCTGGTGACCAGGCGAGCCAGTGCGGCGTACCCGCGCGGATCTGGAGCCAGGAGGACGAGGTGGTCGGTGGGAGGAAGAGTGATGGGCTTCGAGCCGTGCATGCGGTGGGTTCTTCCGCGATGCCCGACGGACCGAGGCCGGAGACCGGAGACCGGAGACCGGAGAGGATCCGCGACCGACGACTTCTGCGGCATCCCCACCTCCACCCCGTACACCGTCGCCATTCCCGCTTCCGCGGCGGCGATGCGAAACCGCGGGGCCCCGTAGAAGCCGTCATGGTCGGTGATCGCCAGCGCCTCGTA
>JBKKBI010000025.1:0-25470 GCA_046714175.1 Acidimicrobiia bacterium
TTCGCGGTTTTGGGGGTTGTGTGGGGGGGGGGGTGTGGGGGGCTCCCGGGCGGGTGGGGCCCCCGACGCGCGGTAGGGGCGCGTTGCGAGCCAATCGAGGTGCCAAGTGGCGGCTGAGCCCGGGGCAGGTCCGTTCGTGATGGTGTTGGCATGAACCACCGCCACTCCGTCTGGTTCAAGCCCCTGGTGGCGCTGGCCATCGTGGGCGCGGTCACCGTCACCTCATACCTGGGTCTGTCGAGTGACGTGTTCTTCACCACCCAGTTGCGGTTCACCGACTCTCTCTTTCCCGGCGCTCCCGCCGACAGTCGGATCGTGATCGTCGCCATCGACGATCCGAGCATCGCCACAGTGGGGCGCTGGCCGTGGAGCCGCGGCATCCACGCCGATCTCGTTGACATCCTCGTTGCCGACGGAGCCGCATTGATCGGCTACGACGTGACCTTTGGCACGCCGGCCCTCGACGACTCCGCCGGAGACGAGAGTTTCGCCGCGGCGATGGAGGCGGCTGGCAACGTGGTGATCATCGGCAACTTCGAGTTCGGCACTCGGCCGACGGACATCGATGCCCTGCTGGTGGCCTCGGAATGGTTCCCGCCCATTCCCGAGTTCGCCGCGGTGGCGGCCGGGGTCGGCCACGCCAACACCCGCCCCGACACCGACGGGGTGGTCCGGGCATTGCCGCCGGTGGTGGAGGCACCTGACGGGTCGTTGATCTCGTCGCTCTCGTTTGTGCTCGCCCAGGAGATCACCGGCCAGTCCGGCCCGGTCACCCTCCGGCCCGGTGCCGTCCAGGTGGGCGGTCTGGCGGTTCCCACCGGCGATCTACGGCTGCTCGATCTCAACTTTGCCGGCGGATATCCAACGATCCCGGCGGCGATGGTGCTGGCGGGTGATGTTCCTCCGGGTACCTTCGACGGCAAGGTCGTCCTCGTCGGAGCAACGGCGCTCGGCCTCGGCGACCTGGTCGCGACTCCCCTGGACAAGGCGGGCCGCCAACCCGGAGTGACGGTGCACGCCAATGCCTTGAACACGATCCTCACGGGCCGGTACCTGCAACACGAATCGATGGCATTGGTGCTCCTGGCCGTGGCCGCGATCGGTCTGGCGCTGGCGGCGGCGACCCTCTATCTCCGTCCCTGGGTGGCGGTCCTCATCGGCGGGGCGATTCTCATCGGATACTTCGGGGTCGTATTCCGGCGCTTCGACGACGGAGTGGTGATGAACATGGTGTACCCGGTGATCTCGGCACCGCTTGTATTCGTCGCCGGACTCGGGGTGCGCTACTTCACCGAGACCCGGGAGCGCAAGTACGTGACCAGCATCTTCGGACGCTATCTGTCGAAGGACGTCGTCAAGGAGGTGCTCGCCTCACCTGAGGGCGCCGTCGCCACGCTGGAGGGTGCTTCCCGTCCGCTGGCAGTTCTCTTCGCCGATCTACGCGGATTCACCGCAGCGTCGGAGAAGGCGACGCCGCCCGAGGTCGTGGCTGCTCTCAACGAGTACCTCGAGGCGATGACCCTCGCAGTGGTGGAGGAACGGGGAACGATCGACAAGTTCATGGGTGACTGCGTGATGGCGTTTTGGGGCGCGCCGCGACCTGATCCCGACATGGTGGTGCGATCGGTGCGGGCCGCCCTGAAGATGCAGGATCGCATCGAACAGGCGATGGCGACCGGCAAGGCCGGGGATCTCAAGGTCAAGGGCTGCGGTGTCGGACTCTCGTTCGGTGAGGCGGTGGTGGGCAATATCGGCTCCACCGAGCGCCTCGACTACACCGCCATTGGCGACACTGTGAACACCGCCAGCAGGGTGTGCGGGGTCGCCGAGGGCGGCGAGATCGTGGTGACCGAGGAGTTCGCCAAGGCCCTCCCCGCCGACGAGTTCCGGCTTGCCGAACTTCCTCCGCTCAAGGTCAAGGGCAAGGAGGCGGTGCTCCGGGTGTACCAGGTGCTCCGTCCCGGCCAGGAGCCCAAGGTGTTCCATGCCGACGCTGTAACCGACACCACCGAGGAGAAGGGCCACTTCCAGGCCGTGGCGGCGCCTCCCAAAGTCGCCGGCTACGCCCCGGTGGAGCCCAAGGGCAAGGTGGCGGCCATCTCCGGCGACGACGCCGAGGACTAGGCCGAAGCTACTCGGCCGGTGCCACGCGGGTCGCTACGCTGCCCGCCATCTCTTGGAGGAGCAACACAGTGCGATGGAGAACCTTGAGCGGGCTCGTCTTGGCATTGGCCGTGGTGGTGACGGCGTGCGGTGACGACGATGCCGCCACCACCACTACTGCGGCCGGGCAGTCGTGCGCGGTGGCCGATCTGAATCTGGTGACAGCCGGGCAATTGACGGTTGCCACCGGCGAGCTGATCTTCCCCCCCTGGGTGGGCAGCCCCGACGGCGAGGGTTTCGATGCGCCCGAGACGGGAATCGGCTTCGAGGCAGCGTTGGTGTATGAACTGGCCGCGGAGATGGGCTTTAGCAATGATCAGGTGGTCTGGGTGCGCACCGGGTTCGATGAGGTGATCGCGCCCGGAGAGAAGAACTTCGACTTCAACATCCAGCAGTTCACGATCTCGTCCGATCGCGACGAAGTCGTCGACTTCTCGGATCCCTACTACTCCAACGCCCAGGCGCTGGTGGCGTTCCCCGACAACCCGATTGCGCAGGCGACCACGCTGGCCGATCTCACCGATGCCCTGCTCGGGGTGCAGATCGGCACCACGAGCCTCGCCTATATCGACGACGTGATCCAGCCTGCCACGCCCCCTGCGGTCTACGACACGACGGTTGATGCGACCGCGGCGCTGACGGCCGGGCAGGTCGACGGATTGGTCGTCGATCTCTACACCGCGTACTACATGGTCGGGGCCGAACTGACCGGCGCAGTCGTGGTGGCCGAGTTCGCCGCACCGGCGGCTGAGCCTGACGAGTTCGGCCTTCTGTTCGAGGAAGGGAACCCCCTTCAGGACTGCACCAACGCCGCCCTGACGGCGCTGCGCGCCGACGGAACACTGGCGGCGCTCGAAGACGAGTGGCTGGTGTCTGCAGGCGGCGTCCGCGTGATCTCGGAGTAGGTCATCCCGACTCCTCTCGAGCGTCTCGAGCGCCGGGGTCCGCGGTTGCCGTGGCCCCGGCGCTCGCCGCGTCAGCGCGAGGAAGGTGCCCGCGCCGCCTTGATCGCCACGATCTCGACGGTGGTGGTGTTCGGAGTTCTGATCGCGCTGGTACTCAACTCCGAGGCGTGGCCAGCGGTGCAGCGCCAGTTCTTCAGCTGGACGCATTTCCAGGCAGCATTCCCGGCGGTGCTGGGTGGCTTCTGGCTGGACATCAAGATGTTCCTGTTCGCCGAGGTGCTCATCCTCGCCATTGGGCTGGCGGTGGCGATGGCGCGCTCGTTACGGGGACCGGCATTTCTTCCGCTGCGTATCCTCACCATCGGATACATCGACCTGGCGCGGGGACTGCCGCTGCTGCTCCTCATCCTGATCATGGGGTTCGGGATCCCGGCGCTGCAGCTGCCGGGAGTGCCCAACGGCGCTTTGTTCTGGGGGATCGCCGCGTTGGTGTTCTCCTACTCGGCGTACACCGCCGAGGTGTATCGGGCGGGCATCGACTCGGTGCAAGAGAGCCAGCGAATGTCGGCCCGGTCCATCGGCCTCACCCAGGGTCAGGCGCTGTGGCATGTGATCGTCCCCCAGGCGGTGCGCAACGTGATCCCCGCCTTGCTCAACGGGTTCGTGAGCCTGCAGAAAGACGTCGCCCTGGTCTTCGTTCTCGGGGTGCGAGAGGGTTTGCGGGAGGCGGACATCTACAACGCCCGCACGTTCAACTACACGAGCTACATTGCCGCTGCAGTGCTCTTCCTCCTGGTGAGTGTCCCGGTGGCTCGCTTCACCGACTGGTACACCGAGCGTGACCGGCGTCGGATGCAGGCGATGAGCACATGACCACCAAGCTCGCGGTACACGGTGTGACCAAGGCATTCGATGGCAAGGAGGTTTTGCGCGGCGTGGACCTGACGCTTTCGACTCATCAGGTGGTGTGCCTGATCGGCGCCTCTGGTTCGGGCAAGTCGACGCTGCTCAAATGCATCAATCTGCTCACGCCCATCGACTCAGGGACCATCATCCTCGATGGACGCGAAATCACCGCGCCGACGGTGAACCCAAACGAGGTCCGGGAGTCGATCGGGATCGTGTTCCAGGCCTTCAACCTCTTTCCCCACATGCGGGTCATCGACAACATCACCCTCGGGCCGCGCAAGGTGCATCGAGTGCCCCGCGCCGAAGCCGAGGAGCAAGCGCGCGCCCTGCTGGCCCGTTTCGGGCTGCTGGAGAAGGCCGACGAGTATCCGGACCGGTTGTCGGGTGGACAGCAGCAGAGGGTGGCGATCGTACGGGCGCTCGTCTCGCGTCCCGGACTCCTGCTCCTCGACGAAGTCACCTCGGCTCTGGACCCGGAACTGGTCGCAGAGGTTTTGGAGGTGATCCGTGATCTCAAGGGTGAGGGGATGACGATGCTCATTGCCACCCATGAGATGGGTTTCGCCCGCGATGTGGCCGACGCGGTCGGTTTCCTCGACGGGGGCGTGATCGTGGAGTCGGGTGCGCCGGGCGAGATCTTCAACCGCCCCCAGCACCCGCGCACCCGCCAGTTCCTGCAGCGCATCGTCGCGGCCGGAAGGCTGTGAGTATCGCCGCAGGCAGCGGCGTCAGTCGGGCGGCAGGCGAGGCGCGAGAGCATCGATCCAGGCGAACCGGGCGATCGGCGGGTCGCCTCCTACCGATTCGCCCGCCACCAAAGCGTGGGGGCGGAGCAGGGCGGCGACGTGGCGGGGTTCGATCCTTCGCGAGCGGCTTCCGTAGTCGCCGATGATCAGACGCCCGCCAGGTGCGACGAAGTCTCTGAGAAGCCGCTGCACCATCCGATCGAGCCGGTCTGCAGGCACCAGGTCGGTCAGGGTGTACACGTAGCGATACCTCTGTGGTGGGGTCCAGTCCCAGGCGTTTCCTAGGTGGATGGAAGCGCCGGGTAGGCGTGTCCGGGCGACGGCCACCAAGCCTGGGCCGATGTCGAGCCCATGCGGGGTCAGGGTGACGCCTCGTTCCCCGGCCCAGTCCACCAGGCACTCGAGCAGATATCCGTTGGCGCACCCCACGTCGAGGATGTCGCCGTCGCCGTCGATCGCTTGCAGGATCGGAGATCGCTCGGCGCGCCACCGCTGTGGTCCCCCGGAGAATCCCGATCCCCGAATCGGATCGTCGCTGTCCAGGTAGGCGCGCTCCAGATTCTGCAGGCCCGCAAGCCATTCCTCTGGCAGTGGATCGCTGGACACGGGGGCGAGTATCGCACTCGGGAAGCGTCACCCCCCATCGCTACCATCGGCCGTCATGAGCCGACTGCACGTCGAAGGGTGGGCGCCGGAGTACGGGGCTGCGGTCGATCAGGATGACGCCCTCACCCCGGCCGAGGGTTCGGTCGACGTCACGGTCGAGGATCGGGAGTGGGAACCGATCCCCGGCGTCGACGACGGCATGCCGGTGATTGCGTTCGTCGACGGGGTGCGCCGCGTCGATGCCCGACTCGTGCTCGACGACGACTCCGGACCCGTTGCCGGGATATGCGGTTCCTTCGGCGTCGGAGCAGCGGTGTGGCGCCGCGACGAACGCCGCAGCACCATCGAGCGGCCGTTGGTGCAGCGGATGGCGATCCTCTCATCGGGTCGAGCCCCGGCGATACCGGTGCTGCCGCTCGGACTCGAGTACCGGTCGTCGGCGGTCGCCGGAGACGACCCCGCCTCACTGGTCGAGGCGTTTCACGATGCCATGCGCCGCGCCGAAGCCGAACTCGCCGAGGACCTGGGCCGGTCGGGATACTTCGTCGTCGCCGACGGGCCGCTCTACGACTACACCGACACTCCCAAGATCGGTTACATCAAGAGCCACCGCCGCTCCTATCTCCCCGCCACCCATGCCGGGATCATCGGCGAGCTCCCGTCCGGCTGCCGTACCCCGGTGTTCACCATCGGCGAGGCACGTTTCCGCCGGTACTCGTGGTACCTGCGCCTCGCCGAACGCGGCAAGGGCCATGCCTGGTCGGCGATCGCCCGTGCCGAGGCTTCGGCGGTATTGCCGCTCGGCGTGGTGGCGGCCATCGCCGATCGATCGGCCGCGGTGCTGCCGCTGGTGGGCTCGGTACCGCACATCGACCCCCGGGCCCCACAAAACCTCGTGCCTATCGCCGCCCTGGAGCGGGACCTGCGCCACCGTCTCGGTGATCCGGGACTGGTGTTGCGGGCATTGCGCACTGCGACCGAGGCGGCGGCATGACGGTCGGCCGGGTGATCGGCAGCCAGCACACCAACACGCGGGAATTCCGGGTGATCATGGGGGAGGAGTCGTACCTCCAGCTCGACGACCTTGTGGTCGTCGACACCGCGGTTCCGGGAGCGGGCACCGTGTCGACCTACGGAGTCGTCACCGAGGTCGAGGCGGTGTACGAGGGAGCCTCGTTCGAGTCCGACACCTTCCGCATCGCGGATGAGGGGTCGCTGCCCGCCGCCAAGGTTCGCTCCGCGCAAGTGGCAGTGACCCGGGTGGCACCGGAGGTCTGGGTAGCGCCCGACCCCGGAGGCGAGGTGCGGCGTGCCCGCGGCGACGAGCGCGATCGGGCCCTTTACGTCGACGAGATGGGCCGCCCCCTTCCGGTCGGTCTGGGTCGCGACGGAGAGCCCCTTTATATCGACCTCGACTTCTTCGACGGGCGCAAGGGCGGTCACATGTCGATCTCGGGCATCTCCGGTGTCGCCACCAAGACGTCCTTTGCGCTGTTCTTCTTGCGCATGCTTACGGGCCGTCGTGACATCACCGGGGATGCCGGCAAGAACCTCCGCGTTCTGGTGTTCAACGTCAAAGGCGAGGACTTGCTGTGGCTGGACAAGCCCAACCGCCACTTCACCCCCGAAGCTGCGGCGCAGTGGGCCGCCCTCGGCGTCGCGCCTGGACCGTTCCCCTCGGTGTCGTTATGGGCCCCGCCCCGTCCCCGATCCGGCGACGTACTGGTCCCCGACATCGCCGGCCGCCAGGACGTGGCGGTGTTCGCCTGGACGCCGCGGGAGTTCATCGACGAGGGCCTGCTCCGGTTCCTCTTCACCGATGCCTCCGATGCCCGTAACCAGGTTGGTTTCGTCGCCGAACGCGTCGAGTCGCAGCTGCGGCGTTTTGCGGTCGATGTCGCCGGCATGCCTGGAGCCGTGGTGTTGCGCGACCCTTCCGAAGGACATCAGCGCGGTGCCACCGTTCGCGCCGATAAGGGAGAACGGATCATCGACGACCTGGCCGCTCTGGCCTCCGCCCTCGAGGAGTTCCTGGATCCCGTGGACGGCGAACCAGACCAGAAGTGGAGCGGTCGAGTGCAGCCCGGCACAGTATCGGCATTCATGCGGAGGCTGCAGGCATCGGTGCTTCGTCTGGGACACCTGATCCAGTCTGGGGAGAGCCGTCGCATCGATCGCTCCGCAGCGCAGGTGACCGTGGTGGGCATCCAGTCCCTGCACGACCTCGGCCAGCGGTTCGTGGTCGGAGCGCTGCTCGCCGAGGCCTTTGCCGAAAAGGAGGGCACCGGGCAGCGACTGCCCTTGTCGGTGGTGGTGCTCGACGAGTTGAACAAGTATGCCCCCCGCGAGGGGCAGAGTCCGATCAAAGACATGCTGATCGACATCGCCCAGCGGGGCCGCTCGCTCGGCGTCATCCTGGTGGGGGCGCAACAAACCGCGTCGCGCGTCGCCGCCGAAGTGCTGGAGAACGCCGCGCTGCGGGTGGCGGGCCGCCTCGATGCCGCCGAGGCGGAGCGCTCCGAGTACGGATGGATGCTCCCCTCGACCAGGGCACGAGCTCGCCTGCTCAAGCCGGGAACGATGGTGTTGTCCCAGCCGGCGATTCCCGTGCCGCTGGTCGTCGACTTCCCCTTCCCGCCATGGGCAACGCGGAAGGAAGAAGTCGACGAGGACGGAGCCGATGTGTTCAAGGGGCTGTAATTGAGACGCCGCCCCCGAGTGAGGCATCTCGCCGATCGCGTTCTGGGCACATGAGAGTCCTCCACACCTCCGACTGGCATGTAGGAAAACGGTTGGAGCGGCATGACCGGATGGACGACCACGCCGCGGTGATCGATGAGGTGGTCGCCATCGCGGAGGCCGAGGATGCCGACCTGGTGCTGCACTCCGGCGACCTGTTTGATCGCCAGTTGCCGCCGGTGGAGGCGTTGCGCATCGGGCTGGGCGGCCTGGTGCGTCTCACCGCCGCGGGCCGGCGGCCGGTGGTGGTGGTCGCCGGCAACCACGACTCTCCAGAGCTCTTCGACACCCTGGCTCCGTTTCTCGCTCCCTTCGGGGTGCATCTGGTCGGCAAGATCCGGCCGCCCGACGAGGGGGGGGTACTCCGCCTCGACACCGCGGCAGGCCCCGCCCACATTGCCGGGTTTCCGTTTTTGCGCGCCGCCCAGGTGGTGGACTTCATGGCCGCCACGGACCGGTGGTACGGCGAGTATGCCGACCGCGTGCGCCGGGTTACCGAGGCCTACGCCAATGCCTTGAGCGCTCCGGCGGGACGCGGGGAGGCCACTTTTCTGGTCGGCCATTTCATGGTGGGGGGGGTAAAGATCGATACCGCCGGACCGCGCGGCGAACGGGACCTGCACATCGGGCAGGCGTACGCCGCCACCGAGGCCGCGGTCCCGGCCACCATCGACTACGTCGCCCTTGGTCACATCCACGCCCCGCAGCCGGTGCCGGGCGCCCTGGTTCCCGCCGAGTACGCCGGTTCGCTGCTACAGCTCGACTTCGGGGAGTCGGGCGAGACGAAACGGGTGGTGCTGGTCACGACGGGAGGGGGCGGGCCGGCATCGGTGCGCTCGATTCCCTTGCGGCGGGGACGGCGGCTGATGCGGGCTGGCGGACCCTGGGAGGACATCGCGGCGCGAACCGATCTCGACGATGCCTTTCTCGACCTGACGGTGACGACCGCTGGGCCTGAACCCGACCTGGTGGAGCGCGCCCGGACCCGTTTCCCGCTGGTCGTGAAGGTGCGCGCCGAGTATCCCCGCGCCACCGCGCCGCGCCGCATGACATCAGGGCGGCCCTGGGACGAGCTGTATGCGGAGTATCACGCTGAGGCGCATGTGTCGCCTCCCGCAGAGGGACTCATCGCCCTATTCGAGGAGATCCGGGAGGAGGTGAGCGATGCGTCCCCGTGAGCTCACGGTGCGGGGCTTCCGCTCCTTTGCCGACGAGACCACCTTCGACTTCTCCGGCAGGACTCTGATCGGAATCGTCGGCCCGATCGGATCGGGCAAGTCATCGATCCTCGATGCGGTGTGTTTTGCACTTTACGGCAAGACCCCGCGCGTCGAAGGTGCCACCAAGTCCCTCATCAACCAGCGCCGCGATGCGCTTCATGTCGCGCTTGTCTTCGACGTCGATGGCGTGCGCTGGCGCGCAGTGCGAGCCCTGCGCCGCAACGGGGCCTCGGCGCACACCCTCTACCGCGTGGACGAAGATGGCGAACACGAGGTGGCCGACAAGGCGCGGGAAGTCACGGAACGCATCACCGCGCTTCTGGGCATGGAATTCGAAGCCTTCCGGCGCTCGGTGCTGCTGGCGCAAAACCAGTTCGCCGCCTTTCTCGATGCCACCGGCACCGAGCGCAACCAGGTGCTCAAGGGGGTGTTCGGTTTCGACCGGCTCGATTCCATGCGAGACATCGCCCGGGGACGGCTCGACGTGATCGGAATGTCGCTGCAACATCTCGCCGCGCGCCGTGCCTCCGCCGAGGCAGATCGCCGCCGATTGGAGACGGTGAGCAAGGATCTGGTTGCTGTCGACGCCCGAGCCCGCACGCTGGAGGGTCTGCGGGAGAGCGTGATGCAGGCCGAGGCGGCATTGCGCACCGCTGCAGCTGGCGTGGCCGCCGCCTCCGAAGAGATCAAGGGCCTCGATGCGCTCGGTGCGCGGATCCCCGCCCATGCCGACACCGCGGCGCGCTTCGCCGCCGCCACCGGCGCCGGCCAGCGCCTTGCCATCGCCGAGGGGGCCGTGGCCGCATCGGTCGCCGCCGTAGGCGCGGCCGTGGCCGCAGCCGAAGCCCTGGTGGCCGAGCGGGGTGGGACCAGTGCCCTCGAGGCGGCCGGTGACGCGGTCACCCGTTTGGAGGCGCTCCGTGGCGGATCGGTCGCCGCGGTGGATCGTGCAGAGCGGGCCCGTGCCGAGGCGGTCGCGGCCGAGGCGCAGGCCGCGACCGCACGCCACAGTCTCACGACCGTGACCGAGGCAGCAGCGGCGGCCTCGGTGGTGGCCGCCAGCGCCGCCGCCACCGCCACCGAGGTCCGGGCCAGGCTGCATGCGGCGCACGAGGCCGATCGCGCCGCGGCCATTCGCGCCACTCTGCAGCGTGGCGAACCGTGCCCGGTTTGCAGCCAGGTGGTCTCCGAGATCCCCTCCGCCTCCGGGCCGGTAGCACTGGCTCCCATCGAACAGGAGGCGGCCGCCGCCGAGGCGGCCGCGGGGGGAGGACGCGAGGCGTTGGCGGCCGCCGAGTCCCAGGTCGCCGCCGCACAGGCGCGCGTTGTGGTGGTCGAAGAGAGGGCTCCGGGACTCGCCGCCGCCGCAGCCGACGCCACCGCCGAGGCCGCCGCCACGGTTGCCGCGGTCTCCGCCCTCGAGGCGGACCTCGCCTCCCGACTCGGGGCTGGAGACCCGGCGCAGTTGCTCGCCGATGTGCGTGCTCGCATCGCGGAGGCGGAGCGGGCGGTGCGCGGCGCCCGGGCTGCCGAGGCCGCCGCGCGCAAAGAGCGCGATGCGGCCGCCGCCGATCGTGATGGCGCGCGCGCCGGACTCGATCGGCTGCGAACCGAGCTGGCCACGATCGCAGGCCGCATCGGAGTCGACCTGGACTTCGGCGACGACGCGTCGACAGTCGAAGCGGGGTTGAAGGCATTGCGCAGTGACTGGTTGCAGCGACACGCTGCTGCCACCGAGGCAGGGACAATGGCGGGGCGCGAGGCGGATGCGGCGCGGGCGGCGCGAGCCGACCTGATGGAAAAGGCCGGGTTGGCGGCGACAGACGACATCGTCGAGATCACCACGGAGGCGATGCGGGAGCGCACCGCACTCGAGACCGAGATCCGCTTGCTGGAGCGCAACCTTGCCGAACTCCAGGGTCTGGGTGCGGAGGAGGCGGCGGCCGTCTCTCGGCGGACACTACTGGACCGGCTGCACGGCGACCTCGCACCGTCGAAGTTCCTCGAATTCGTGCTCGACGAGCGGCGCCGGGTGCTCGCCGATCTTGCCGGGGTCCATTTCGAGACTCTCAGTGCGGGCCGATACCGGTTCAGCGACGACGGCGAGTTCGATGTCGTCGATCTCGCCGCGGCGGACCAGGTGCGTCCGGCCACCTCTCTCAGCGGTGGAGAGAGCTTTCTGGCTTCGCTGGCGCTCGCTCTGGCCCTTGCAGAGATCGTCGCCCGTGAGGGCAGCCGGCTCGACTCGTTCTTTCTCGACGAGGGATTTGGCAGCCTCGATGCCGAGCACCTGGATCTGGCGATCGATGGAGTCGAGCGGTTGGTAGCCGCCGGTGGGGACCGGCTGGTGGTCGTGGTCAGCCATGTCCCGGCCCTTCGGGAGCGTTTCGAGGACCTGATCGTCCTCGACCGCGACACGGTGACCGGGGTCACCCGGGTCGTCTCCGGATCGGGCGTGGCTTCGTGACCGGGCCTCTGCAGGGTTTGCGCGTCGTCGAGATCGGTTCGATCGGTCCAGGACCGTTCGCCGCCATGATGCTGTCTGACTTGGGGGCGACCGTGGTGCGGGTGGAACGGCCCGACTCGGCGAGAGGCATGAGCGGCGACCCCTTGCTACGGGGGAGAGCGGCGACCCTGGCCATCGATCTCAAACACGCCGCCGGGGCCGAGTTGGTTCTACGCCTCGCCGCAGGAGCCGACATTCTCATCGAGGGGTTTCGCCCCGGTGTGGCCGAGCGGCTCGGCATCGGACCCGACCCTTGCCTGCAGCGCAATCCCCGGCTGGTCTATGGCCGCATGACCGGATGGGGCCAGACCGGCCCACGAGCCGCCGAGTCCGGACATGACATCGATTACATCGCGGTCGCCGGGGCGCTACACCCGATCGGGGCGAGCGAGGTGGTGCCGCCGCCCCCGCTCAACCTCGTGGCCGACTTCGGTGGTGGTGGCATGCTGCTGGTAGCGGGTGTCCTCGCGGCTTTGGTGGAGCGAGAACGATCGGGGTCGGGACAGGTCGTGGATGCGGCGATGGTGGATGGCGCCGCCTTGCTGATGGCGATGCACCATGGGCTTCTCGGGGCCGGACTGTGGAGCGAGGCTCGCGGCGACAATCTGCTCGACGGCGGCGCCCCGTTCTATCGGTGTTACCGCACCGCCGACGATCGATTCGTCGCCGTTGGCGCCCTCGAGCCGCAGTTCTTCGCCGACCTTCTCGATGGTCTCGGCATCGATGGCGGGAAACTTCCTGCCCAGTACGACCGCAGCGGGTGGCCGCAATGGCACGAGCACCTGGAGGCGGTCTTCGCCACCAGGACCCGGGCGGAGTGGACCGCAGCCTTCGCCGGAAGCGATGCCTGCGTGGCGCCGGTTCTCACTCCATCCGAAGCGCCCCTCGATCCGCACCTGCGTCACCGGGGCACGTTCGTCACCGTATCGGGCGTGCCGCAACCCGCACCGGCCCCGCGCTTCTCGCGCTCCCAACCGGCGTTTCCTGATGATGGTCATCGTCGGTCCCCGGAGGCGGTGCTCGCCGATTTCGGGCTCGGCACCGCGGACACTCGATCGGCGCTCACCGGGACCTGACAGCCGACAACCTCCCCAGAGACGCGCTCGGGAACACGTCCGGGAGCCCGAGACGGTGACGGTACGATCAGCGACAGTGGCGCGCGTCGGCATCCTCGGTCTCCCCAACGTCGGCAAGACGACGCTGTTCAACGCGTTGACCGGATTGAGCGCGCCGACGGCCCCACATCCCTTTTCCACCACCGAACCGAATGTCGGGGTTGCCCGGGTCCCAGACGATCGCCTCGATCGCGCCGCCGCCCTGGAGAAATCGGCCAAGGTGGTCCACGCCACGCTTGACCTCCTCGATGTCCCGGCGATGTCGCCGGGGAGCACCGGATTCGGAGCCCAGTTCTTCGGCCGGCTGCGGGAGATGGAGGCGCTGGCAGTCGTACTGCGAGCCTTCGGCTCCGACTCCGTGTCCGATGCCGAGTCGGGGGCGGATCCAGTCGTCCAGGCGGAGACGCTCTTGCTGGAGTTGACGCTGGCCGACGCCGAAGTGTTTTCGCGGCGAGCAGGCAAGGCGGGACGGGAGGCGACCGGTGACGCCTCGAAGCGCCTGGGGGCGGAGGCGATCGCCAAGGCGGCGGCCCTGCTCGGCGAGGGGATTCCGCTGCGGGCGGCATCGTGGAGTGAGGCCCAGCTGGAAGCATTCCGCGACCTGGCTCCTCTCACCATGAAGCCCGCGGTGTGGGTGGTCAATGTCGGGGAGGATGTGGTGGCGCCGGAGGCTCTGGAAGCCGCGGTGGCGGCGGTGGTCCCCGCCGTGGACATCGTGGTGGTCGTATCCGCTCTGATCGAAGAGGAGGCCTCCCGGCTGGAACCAGCCGATCGCGCCGAGCTGTATCAGGGTCTCGGCCTGGGAGAAGGCGCTCTGGCGCGGGTGGTCCGCGCCACCTACGACGCCCTGGGTCTGATCTCGTTCTTCACCGTTGGTCCCAAGGAGTCGCGGGCATGGACGGTCCGCCGGGGGGCCTCTGCTCCGGAAGCCGCAGGGAAGATCCATAGCGATCTCGAGCGGGGTTTCATTCGCGCCGAGGTTGCTGCCATCGACGCCGTGCTCGCCGCCGGCGGCTGGGATGCCGCCAAGGCCGCGGGCAAGGTGCGCCTCGAAGGCAAGGAGTACAAGGTCGTCGAGGGCGACGTGCTGGTGGTGCGCTTTTCGGTGTGAGGGGCCTCGGTTAGCCTCGTCTCCGATGCGATGCGTGCTGCAGAGGGTGGCGTCGGCCCGGGTCGAGGTCGACGGGGTGGTCGTCGGCGAGATCGGCCCCGGCCTGCTCGCCCTCGTGGGGGTGGGGGCCGCGGACGATGCGGGCACCGCCGATCGCCTCGCCGACACCATCACCAAGATGCGCATCTTCGCCGACGGCGAGGGCAGGATGAATCTGGCCGTCGGGGATGTCGGCGGGGCGGTGCTCGTTGTCAGCCAGTTCACGCTCGTCGCCGACACGTCGCGCGGGCGGAGGCCGTCATTCACCGCCGCGGCCCCACCTGACCATGCGGCCGCTCTCGTCGCTCGAGTCGTCGCCGCCATCGCCGGCACCGGGATCCCCGTGGCCTCCGGTCGCTTTGGGGCGCGCATGCTGGTGTCGCTGGTCAACGATGGGCCGGTGACCATCGTGGTCGAACAGCCGCCGGCCGCCTAGGTCTTCTCCCTTCCCAAGTCGGCGAAGAACTTGGGGGCGACCACGACCACGACGCCGATTGCGAACCAGACCAGCCGGTCGTCGGGGGCGATTCCCCAACCCATGGCGAGATCGTGCGCCGCCCAGACGGTGGCGCCGACGAGGAGGGTCGCCAGGCCGATCAGGCTTCCGGCAGCGGTTCCCAGGGCACGCGACGCCACCCCCAGGATCGGCGCCACCACTGCGGCTCCCACCGGCCAGATCACCAGGACCGTGCCCCCGGCCACACCCAGTCCCTTGCCGCCGCGAAGCCGAAACCACGGATTGCGCACCTGGCCCAGCACCGCGGCGACCGCGGCTGCCGCGGCGCCTCCCTGATCCGCCACCGCCCAGCCGAGCAGCGCCGCCGCGCCACCCTTCACTAGATCGGCGGCGAGCACCGCTACCCCCAGGCCCTTGCCGCCGACTCGCAACGCGTTGGCGGCGCCGGGATTGCCGGTACCACGACGACGCAGATCGATCCCGCGGCTGCGGGCCAAGAAGTCGGCGGTAGGAAGGGAACCGAGCAGGTATCCGCCCAGGATGGCGGTGATCACTTGTGCTCGTTCATCCACGCGGTCCCGGCAGGGCAGAGGTGAAGAAAGTCGCAGTGGCGGCACCCTGGACCTGGCGTCGGCGGGTGATCTGGTGCCCGGGCAGTGTCGAGCAGCGAGGTGAGATGGGTGCGGGCGCCGTCGAGCCAGGTGGAGTCGACGACCTCAGTCGCCTCCTCGATGGGATCGACTCCGCAGTAGGCGAATGTCACCCGGATCGCCTCCGGGTTCCGTCCCCCCGCCAGCCCGGCATCGGCGACGGCGAGGGCGTATGCCTCCAGCTGGACGACCCGGGTCGGATCGTCCGAACCACGCCCACTCTTGAAGTCGACCACCTCCCAGCCGGCTGGGCTCTCATACACCGCATCGATGCGGCCCGAGATGCGGGCGTCACCGAGCACCAGCGTAAAAGGGGCCTCCACCAGGATGGGCCGCGCGGCGGCAAAGCGGGAGCGGTTGAATCTGGAAAAGGCGCTGTCGGGGGCGCCTTCCTCTCCGACGGCGTCGTAGAACCCGGCATCGGCCTCGTCGAACGCCACCGCACCCCGGTTGTGCATCTCGATGCGCCGGTGCAGCTCGACGCCGCGACGAGCTGCGGGGCTGGGTCGCCGGGGGAGTCGATCGAGCTCCGACCAGCGGAATCGCTGCGGGCATCCCGCCAGAGTCACCATCCCGGTCACCGATGCCGTGAACTGCGCCGGGGTAGCGGGGTCGGCGCCGGGCTCGGGAAGCCCGGCGAGTTCGAGCCGCAGCTGGTCCACGGCGCGATCGTACGGGCCTGCGATGCCGAGAGCCTGGGCCAGGCGCCGCGGTGTCGCGGGGTCGCCGGCGGTGGCGGTGAACCCGTCGCGCCACCCTGCGGCGAACAGTCCATCTGGCGCAGGGCGGCGGTGGCTGCTTCCCGTGTCCGCAGGCGGCTCCCCGGCGTCGGTGCACCGTTGCGGAGCGGCGGCCGCCATCGCGTCGATGATCTCGAAAAATGCGCTGGGAGCGCGCGGCTTGAATCCCCCGGTCCAATAGGCGCCGGACGCGTACAGGGCGTGCCGGGCGCGCGTCACTGCCACATAGGCGGTGCGCCACTCCTGGTCGTCGTGGGCGGCGCGGAGAATCTCGCGGCGCTCGTCGAAGTTCTCGGGGAGTTCGGGGAGGTCAGCGGCATCGAGGCGCAAGCCGTAGGGCAGCACCGAGGGAACGGTGACCGGGTCCTCGTACGCGATCACCGTCGATGGGAACACCTTGTCCTCGAGAGCGGGGAGGAACACCACATCCCACTCGAGACCCTTGGCCCGATGCACCGTCAGCATCGGGACCGCGTCCGCCCCGCTCACTCGCGCGGTGTCCAGCTCTCCCGAGGACGCTTCGTCGGCAAGCAGGTCCAGATGGTCCAAGAACGCGTTCAGCGACGGTGCACCCTCAAGCGGGCTCCACTCTTCGGCCAGATCGAGAAACCGGTACAGGTTGAGGCGGGCGGAGAGCCGGGCGGAGTCGTCGAGCGCCTCCACCTCGGCCCAAGCGTCGGTGCGGTCCAGGATGGCGCGGCACAACTCGACCAGGCTCACACCCTGTGCGGTCACCAGTAGCGCCCGGTACAACTCGCGGAAGGCGAGCAGGCGGTCGCGGGCGACGGGTCGCAGGCCCTCCACCTTCTCCACTTCGTCCACCGCCTCCAGGAGCGCCCACCCGATCCCGGTTTCATCGTCGACATCGGGATCCAGCCGCGCCTTCACCCATCGCACCAAAGGTGCCAGGTCGCCCAGCCCGAGGCGGCATCGAGATCCGGTGAGGAGCCGGGACAGTGCGACGGCATCGTCGGGTCTTCCCAGGATGCGCAACCAGGCGTGCAGCTCGACCACTTCGGGAACCTGGAGCAGCCCACCCAGCGAGGCCACTTCGACCGGTATGCCGCGATCGACGAGGGCGTCGCGGATCGCGGCCATCTGGCGATGCTTGCGGAACAAGACGGCGATCTGGCGCCACGCGGTGCCGGCCTCGTGGAGTGCCGCTACCTCCGCGGCGATCCAGCGCGCCTCGGCCGCAGCGGAGTGCTCCCAGTGGCTCACGAGTCGCCCCTGTTCGGCGCCGGGACGCGCTGCCAATGCCGGAAGGGGTCCGGGCCGCCGCAGCTGGGCGCGTACCGCGTTGGCAACTGCGACGATGGCGAGGTCGTTGCGCCAACTTACCGACAGCGACCGGGTCTCCGCCGGGGTCCCATCGCTGCGGGCGAAGTGCCCAGGGAAGCCTTCGAAGTTGTGCGGGGAGGCGCCGCGCCACTCATAGATCGTCTGGTCGGTATCACCGACCGCGGTGATCGGAAAGCCCCCTCCGAAGATCGTCCGCAGCAGCTCGCGCTGGCCGGGGTTGGTGTCCTGGTACTCGTCGAGGAGGACGATGCGATACCGCTCGCGGATGCGACGCGCCACCTCGGGATGGTCGGTGACCAGGCGATGCGCCAGGGTCACCAGGTCGGAGAAGTCGACCACGCCGAGTCCCCGCTTGCGCAGCTCGTACTGCGCCAACACATCGGCGAGGGCGGTGCGCTGGATCGCCACCTCATCGCCCGTCGGTGCGACGAGATCGGCGGCGGTACGGAGGTGGTCGCCGAGTGCGGACGCCAGTCCGGCGATGCGGTCGACCACTTTCCCCGGCTGGGTGAGATCGAGCAGCGGGCGGGGGGCGGCGGCGATGGCGTCACGCATCAGCTGCCGCGAATAGCCCGCGGTGACGATGCGGGCCTCACGGGTCGCTCCCACCAGGGGACCGAACTCGCGCAGCAGGCCATGAGCAAACCCGTGATAGGTGGTCACCTCGACTTCCCGGCCCTCGGCCGCCGCCTCGGGAAGGGTGGCGCGCAGCCGATCGGCCAGTTCGCCGGCGGCCTTGTTGGTGAACGTGATTCCGAGAGCCTCCTCAGGAGCGATCGTTCCGCCGGTGACGAAATGCGCCAGGCGCAGCGCCATCGTGCCGGTCTTTCCCGACCCGGCACCGGCGGCGACCCGCAGCGGCTGCAGCGGGTACTCGATCACGGCGGCCTGCTCCGGCGAAGGGGTGAAGCGCGCTCTGGGGCCTGTGATGGGAACGATGGCGTCGCGGCCCGGTCCGGTCATGTGTACGCCTCGCGGCCCTCAGGCCACTCCGGGCACACGATGCGCACCGGGCACCGTTCGCAATGTTCGCCGGTGACGGTGGGCCACTCCTCGGCGAGAACTCCCTGCTGGGCACGCGTCATGGCATCGAGGACATCGGGAAGCCGCTTCATGTCGAAGCGGCGCACCGTCACACTCTTCTGTTTGACCGCTTGGTGCCCCGGATACCAGAACTCGGCACCGCCGACGTCGTTGCCCGAGGCGAGGACGTAGAACCCGAGCTGGACCGCCCCGGCGGCGTCATCGACCTTGAGCACCGTCGTGCCGGTCTTGTAGTCGATCACGTGGACCTTGTCTCCGCGCTGTTCGGCGCGATCTACCCGGCCCGACCACCGCACGCCGTCGAGTTCGTATTCCACCGCGCTTTCGAAACCTACGGCCGGGCCTTTGCCCGGCCACGCCGTGTAGAGATGGGTGAGAATCCGTTCCGCCCGCCGCCGCCACGAGTCGGCCCACGGCGACCCATCGAACTCGGCGGGGTCGAACTCGGCGGCCAGCACCTCGAGGGCCCGGGCGGTGTCACCGTGATCCCGTCCTGCGGCGACGGCTTCACGCTCGACGATCTCAAGGACGCGGTGGATCAGGCTGCCGAGGTCGGCGTACTTGGAACCCCCATCGGATATCCGCAGCCGCCGCTCGAAGGCGTAGCGGCGCGGACATGCGGTATAGGAGTCCGCCTGGCTCGGCGACATGCGGGTCTCGGCATCGAGCAGCCCCGAGTCGGGACCGGGGGTGAGAACACCGGCGAACTTGTCGATCGGACGCGGCCGCCACGGATCGTCGGCCGCCAGCGCTCCGAGCGCGGCAAGGCGGTCTACTGCGGGGAGGGCCGGGTCTCCGACGCGGCGCCGCAGCCATGCCTCGGCATCGCGGGGGGTGGTCGGCGACGTGTCGTCGCGGGGCGGACGCACTGCCTCGGCGAGCGGCCGTCCCGCTACCAGGGCGAGGAACCGGCTCGGGGCGCCGTCGCTGTGGTCGGGTGAGCCGACGGTGCAGGTCCACACCACCCGGGTACGCGCCCGGGTCATCGCGGTGTAGGCGAGCCGCCGCTCCTCCTGAACCCGGAAGCGGGCATAGGTCTGATCGTCGCCTGCCGAGGTGGGGGACAGATGTCGTGTTCCGAGCAGCGAGTCCCGGGAGCGCAGGTCGGGCAGCACACCCTCCCGGGCGTCGGCGATCACCACTATGTCGAACTCCATGCCCTTGGCCTGGTGCAGCGTGGTCAGGGTCACGCGGTCGGCGTCGCCGTCGCGATACGAGATCAGAGGTTCGGCCTCGAAGTCTTCGGAGCGCACCAGCGCGGCGTATCCGGCCAGACCGACTCCGGGATCGCGCTCGCGGAGCCGGTCGAGCGCCTGGGAGAAGGACGACAGGGCGCGGCGGTTCTCGACCGCGTTCAGCGCCAGCGCCGGCAATGCCGCCACGGTGGTCCACAGTTTCCAGAACCCCTCGGCCGCAGGGGCTGCCACCGCCCAGTCGGGTTCCCGCAGAAGTTCTGCCACCACCCGCACCTGCTCCCCGGCATGTTGGAGCGCCTCGGGCCATCCCTTACCGGTGGCGCGGCGCTCGATCTCGCGGGTGGCGGAAAGCGTGAGTGCCACCAGCGGCCCCATGAGCACGCGGCGCAGCGCGGCGGTGTCGCCCGTGGCGGCCTCGGCCAGGTCGAGTACCGGGCGCACCGCCCCGTGGTCGGCGAGACGCGAGTCGGGGCGCAGATGCGGAATCCGGCGCCGGTCGAGGGCACGAGACAACTCGGGGAGGAAGCGCCGCTTGGAGCGCACCAGCACTGCCATCCGTCGATACGGGATGCGGTCGGCGAGGTGCAGCCGTTGCAACTCGGCGGCGATCCACTCCGCCTCCGCCGATTGCTGATCGAAGCCGTAGGTCTCCACCGAGCCGATTCCGGGAGCAGGTTCCACAGGTCCTGCGGATCCGGGTAATCCGGCGCCGGCGGTGAGCCGTACCGCCGCCTTCAGGATCGCCGCTGGCACCCGAAACGAACGGGTGAGCACGATCCGGCGCGCCGGAACGCCACCGGAATCGCGGAACCGATCAGGGAAACCGGCCACATTGGTGAGTTCGGCGCCGCGGAACGAGTACACCGACTGATACGGGTCACCCGCGACGGTGAGATTGCGGTGCGTCGCCGCCAGGCTCTCGGCCATGCGGGCTTGGGCCACCGTCGTGTCCTGGTACTCATCGACGAGCACGAACTGGAATGCCGCCGCCAATGCGGCAGAGGTGTTGGGATGCTCGAGCAGACGAAGCGCTTCGACCTGCAGCGTCCCGTAGTCGATGCGCCCTCGCTCCACCAGGGCTTCCCGATAGCGGCGAAAGAAGCCGGGCAAGGCTCGCCAGTCGTCGCGGCCCAGCGCCTGCAGCTGGTCGGGATCGACGAGCCGCTCTGCGGCCCGCAGACCGAAGTCGGCGACTTCTTCGGCGAAGGCGCGATTGGCCAGCACCGGGCGAAACGGCAGCGGCCATCCCGCCGGGTCTTCGGCCCCGAGCAGTGTCGCCACCAGCTCGACGTGCTCCGGTCCGGTGAGCAATGTCGGCGTCTGCTCCCAACCTCCCTGTGGCCCGTGAGCCTCAAGGATGCGCATCGCCAGCGAGTGGAAGGTCGAGGCGGCGATGACGCTGAAGGAGCGCTCCATGCCAGCGGCGATCCGCGTGCGCAGGTCGGCGGCGCCGCGGCGAGAGAAGGAGAGCAGCAGAATCTTCTCCGGGGGAACCCCGGTGGCGATCAGGTGGCGGGTGCGCCTGACCAGGAACTCGGTCTTCCCGGCGCCTGGTCCGGCCACCACCAATTGCGGGCCGGAGGCATCGGCAATGGCGCCGTCCCAGTCCTCGGGGTGGAGCCGGACCTCGGTCATCCCGTCAAGCTAACCGCCGGCACCGACGGAAACCCCGGCGGGACGCGGTGACGGCTTCGGTAGATTGGCATGTCACCCAGGGAAGGTTCATGGCCACCGACATCCTCAGCGATGGGCTCCGGGAGTGGAATTCCCCCCTCTATTCAGAGGCTCTCAGCCAGTTCGACCGCGTTGCCGAGATGATGGATCTCGACCCCAACATCTCGGAGCGGCTCCGGGTTCCGCAGCGCTCGATCATCGTCACCATCCCGTACCGCAAGGACGAGATGACCGAGGTCGAGACCCTCTTCGGTTATCGAGTGCAGCACGTGCTCACCATGGGCCCGACCAAGGGAGGGATTCGGTACGCCCCCGACGTCAACCTCGGCGAGGTGGCGGCGCTGGCGATGCTGATGACCTGGAAGTGCGCCATTGTGGGCATCCCCTTCGGCGGGGCCAAGGGCGGGGTGCGCGTCGATCCCACCACATTGTCGCGGACGGAGCTGCAGCGCGTCACCCGTCGTTACACCGCCGAAATCATCGACTTCATCGGTCCCAACAAGGACATCCCGGCACCGGACATGGGCACGGATGAACAGGTGATGGCCTGGATCATGGATACCTATAGCCAGCAGGTGGGGCACACCGAGCCCGCCGTGGTCACCGGAAAGCCGCCGGCACTCGGAGGCTCGATCGCCCGCCGCGAAGCGACGGGACGGGGAATGGTGAGCCTCCTCCCCGCCGCAGCCGCCCAGCGGGGTTTTGCGGCCGAAGGAGCGCGGGTCGCGGTGCACGGTTTCGGCAACGTCGGCCGCTACGCCGCCCTGGCGGCCAGCCAGGCGGGAGCAATCGTCGTCGCGATCTCCGATGTCGCCGGCGGGGTCTACAACGGCAAGGGTGTGGACATCGAGGCCGCCATGAAGCACATGGATGAGCACCGCACCCTGGAGGGATTCCGCGGGGGTGACCCCATCGACAACGCCACCCTGCTCGCCATCGATTGCGACGTGCTCATGCCATGTGCCACCGGGGGCGTGATCACCAAGGACAATGCCGCTGATATCAAGGCCAAGCTGATCATGGAGGGCGCCAACGGACCGACCACGATCGAGGCGGACCGGATCCTGGAAGGGATGGGGGTGCTGATCGTCCCCGACGTCCTCGCCAACGCCGGCGGTGTCACCGTGTCCTATTTCGAGTGGGTGCAGGACCTGCAGAACTACCTATGGTCGGAGTCCGAGATCGTGGGCCGGTTGCGCGAGATCATGAGCAGGGCCTACGAAGAGGTGCAGGCGGTGGCCCGCAAGCACAAGACCGACATGCGCACTGCCGCCCTCATCAAGGGCATTCGCCGGGTCTCCGACGCCAAGCTGGCCCGGGGCATCTACCCCTGAGTCAGCCGGCGGCTGCCAGCGAGGCCACAGCAAACGCCGGGCAGATGTCCTGGAACGAGCACCAGTCGCAGAGCTTGCTCACCCGCGGGGGGAACCGTTCCGAGGAGATCGCCTTGTCGATGGCGGCCCACAACGCCCGCAACTGGCGATCCATTGCATCCAACTGCGCATCGTTGACTGCGATCTCGTAGACCGTGGGTCCGTTCAGGTAGATCAGCTTGAGCGCGTCGGGGGTACGCCCGGTGCGGCGCCGGATCAGCAGCGCATAGATCTTGAGGGCGAAGAACGCCGGCAGCGCATACTGCTCCGGAGGAGCCTTGCCGGTCTTGTAATCGGAGATGACCAGGCGGCCGTCGGGTGTCTCCTCCATGCGGTCGAGGATGCCCCGGATCACGATCCCGCCGAGGTCCTCGAGCATGTCGAGTTCGCGATCGATCGGCTCCACCTTGGTGGGGTCCTCGACGGTGAAGTAGTTCGCCAGCAGGGTGAGGCTCTCCAAGCCCCAGGCGCGCTCTTCTTCGACTGTGGCAAAGAGGCCCTCGAACTCGGTGGCGCGCACCTCGGTCCATGCCTGACGGAACAGGTCGTAGAGCAACTCCGGAGTCCGTTCGGCAGCGGGACGGTCGTAGAGCCGCTGCAGGGCGAGATGGGCCGTGGTGCCGCGTGCCTGATACACCGTCGTCGGCTCGGGAAGCCGATCGATGGCGCGGAATTTGAAGAGTTGCGGGCAGTGCTTGAAGTCACTCGCCCGACTCGGGGACAGGGTCTCCAACGGCATGGGATTGACTATACGGGGTCGGAGTGACACGAGTGTAGTTCGGACCCCGCCCCGGAACGCGAAGATCGCGGTCCCAGAAGGCAAAAGACACCACACCCAGGCCAACCCACATAGACGCCACCCGGAACATGGTCGGATAACCGAACCGGGCGACGATCGCTCCCAGAGCAGGCGCTCCCACAAGCACACCCACGTCGAACAATCCCGTGAAGATCACCGCAGCGGTGCCCCGCGCGGCAGGTCGTGCTCTCCCGAAAGTCAACGCGAACAGGATCGGGAACCCGTAGCCATGCCCGGCGCCGCAGAACACTCCGGCGATCGCCACCGCCAGGGCCGATTCGGCGGATGCGAGCAGGAGAAACCCGGCGGCGAAGATCACCATCGCCGGATAGAGCACCCGCTTCGGACCCACCCGGTCCGGTAGCCATCCGGCGAAGAGACGCAGCAGCACTGCGGTGACGGCGTAGGCGCCAAAGAACCCGCCCACCGATCCGATGCCGGTCTCGTCGATGTACAGCCGGAGGAAGGTGAAGTACGCGGTCAGCGCCAAAGAGAACACCAGGGTGATCCACCACAACGGCAGCAGGTCGCGTTGGCGCAGCGACTCCAGGAAGGTCACGTGGTCGTCGGGGTGCGCCGGAACCACCGACTCAGGCAACGGGAGGGCCAGCAGCAGTCCCACGGCGCCAAGGATCAACGCCGTGACGAAGATGGCCTGGAACGCGTAGTGGGCGAGCAGCGCGTCCCCCAGCACCCCACCCACGGCGATGGGGAGGAGGCCCGACACCCCGAACAGGGCCAAACCCTCGGTGCGCCGCTCCTCGGGGATCAGGTCGGCGGCGATGGTGAAGGTGGCCGCAAAGAGCAATGCTTCCCCAAAGCCGTGCAGGATCCGCACCACGTACAACCACGGACCGATCGTGTCGACCGTCAGGTACAGCAGCAGGGCGAGGACATGGACGGCGTTGCCGGCCAGCACTACCGGGCGGCGCCCCCGCCGGTCCATGGTCCGACCCACCAGCGGCCGGATGGCGATCGCGGCCAGGGCGGTAGCCCCGACGATGCGCCCGATCTCAGCCGGGTCGGCTCCCAGATCGTCCAGATAGCGCGGGAAATGGACGAACAGAAAGAACGCCAGACCGGCGAAGAACGAGAGCAACCACGCCAAGACGAACCCCTTCGTCAGCAGCCTGGTTCGCATCGGCGGGAAGGGTAGGAGAGGCGAGGCGGAGCCTCGCCGGATGCCGGATGCCGGAGGCCGGATGCCGGAGTGGCTGGCTGACAGGTGCCGCTGAACGCTTCCTTCTCCGCGAAAACCCTTCTCGTTGCGCGAAATCTGGGGAGCGCTTCGGCTTGCCCTCGGTAGAGGGCTGTCGTATCTTCACCGTTACCACTCGGGGTGACCCGAGGAGCCAAAGGGGGGCAACTCCCGGAGGAGGCTACCGACCTAGCTCTCGTAAGGGAGGGTCGCAGCGGGCGAAAGCATCGTTGCGGTCGCCGGGCCAGCTTCCACCTCACGAATTCGTTCCGAGGTGGACGACAGGAGCGCATCGCAAGGAGCGCTTCAAACGGTAAGCCCCGGGAGGGTGCAGGCTTCGGCCGAGACTCACTCGGGGCTTCACCGCGTCTGGGGGAAGTCATCCGCCCATTCGATCGTCTGTCCGTTGCCCGTTTTCCGGTTCCCATCACCGTCGGTGCTGTTCCCCGTTGTCGGTGCTATCGCCCATCGCCCTTGGAGCCGCGCCGAGCCCCTTCCTCCGGTCTCTGGGGCCCATGACTCAACGCTGCTGTCCTCGCGAAAACCTCGCCTCAGCCGCGAAATCTCAACACCATTTTGGGTTGACCAATGCGCGCGCTCCTCGTATGTTCCCGTTACCACCCGGGGTGACCCGGGGAGCCGAAGGGGGGCAACTCCCGGAGGAGGCTACCGACCTAGCTCTCGCAAGGGAGGGTCGCAGCGGACGAAAGTCATCGTTGCGGTCGCCGGGCCAGCTCTCGCACACAGATTCGTTCGGAGGCGAGAGACAGGAGTACCCCGCAAGGTGTGCTTCGATCGGGGAACCCCGAGAGGGCGAGGCTTCGGCCGGACTCCCTCGGGGTTTCTCGCGTCCGGAGAGTCTTGAGTTATGAGTCTGAAGCCAGACGCGATGGGGTGATCGAAGCTCCCCCCGGCCGCGGTTCCTCTCTGGCTGACCGCTGACCCCCTTCTCATCTGGCTCTCGACCCATGACTGCAG
>JBKKBI010000026.1:0-21002 GCA_046714175.1 Acidimicrobiia bacterium
GGCGCGGGATGGGAAGTGGAAGCCGCGGGCACAGTCGCTCGCTTCGACGTCGTCGTGAACGCCGCCGGTGCCTGGTGCGATGCGGTCGGGATCCTCGCCGGGGCGAAACCGCTCGGCCTCGTACCCACGCGCCGCACGGCTTTCACGTTCGCGCCTCCCGGGGAGCCAGGGCCCTACCCGTGGCCGATGGCGATCGACGTCGACGAGCAGTTCTACTTCCGCCCGGAAGGGGTGCACGTACTCGCCTCACCCTGCGACGAAACCCCGATGGAGCCTCACGACGTCCGCCATCAGGAGATCGATGTGGCTCTCGGCATCGAACGTGTCGAGTCGGTGACGACCCTTCACATCCGCAGCATCGTTCGCGCCTGGGCGGGCTTGCGTTCCTTCGTCGCCGACCATCGGCCGGTAAACGGCTGGGACCCCGAACTACCAGCGTTCTACTGGCTGGCAGGACAGGGAGGGTTCGGGATCAAGACCTCGCCGGCGATGGCACGATTCGCCGCCGCAATGATCACGCATGGCGAACCGCCCCCGGACCTGGTCGCGGCCGGGGTGGATGCGGCGGCGGTCGGAGTGCCGCGGTTGCGTTAGAGAGACGACAGACGACAGACTCTTACCATCTGTCCCATGCTTCATCGGCTCGTGGCGTTGGTCGTCGTCGTGGCGGCTTGCGGTACCACCGCGTCCCCGACCACCTCTGTAGTACCCGGCTCCACCGTCGCCACCGTCACCACCACCACCACCATCCCAGCGACGACCACCACGACACCACTGGCTGATATTGCTGCGGCCACCGCGGGCAACGGGCCGGTGCTGCTCGTCGATGGCACCACTCTGCTGCAGGCGGTGGCCGACGAGATCGTCCGGCTCACTCCCGACCGGATCGTGGTCGTCGGCGGCACCACCGCGGTCTCCGACGCGGTGCTCACTGCCCTCGACGCCCTCCAGGGAAGCGACACCGTGGACCGTATCTCCGGTCCCAACCGCTATGCCACCGCCGCGGCCATCAGCGAGGACGCCTTCCCCGGTGGTTCGAACCGCGTCTACATCGCCACCGGGCTCAACTTCCCCGACGCCCTCGCCGGAGCCGCGGCTGCCGGAACGTACGGCGCTCCAGTTCTCCCTCGTGCCTGGCACCAGCCTCCTCGCCGTGGTGAGTGATGAGATCACCCGTCTCGGCGCCACCACCCATCATCATCCTCGGCGGCACCGCCGTCGTCAGCACCGCAGTCGAAGACGACCTCAAGACCCTCATCGGTGCCTTCTGAGTCACCCGTGACCCAACGAGCAGCTGGGTGAGCGCGCCACCGACAACAGCGTCGATTCTCCGCTGAGCCCGTCATAGACGAGGAGCCGCCCCACCAGCGGCTCTCCGGCGCCGAGGAGGACCTTGGCCGCCTCCACCGCCATCATCGAACCGATGACCCCGGGCACCGCACCGAAGACGCCCGCCACGTCGCAGTCCGGCGCAACCCCGGGGCCCGGTGGCTCGGGGAACAGGCACCGGTAACAAGGCCCGCGGCGTGGGTCGAGCACCGTCACCTGTCCCTCCCATCGGTAGACCGCACCGTGCACCATCGGGATTCCCAGGGCCACCGCGGCATCGTTGATGGCGTAGCGGGCATCGAGGTTGTCCGATCCGTCCACCACCAGATCGAAGCCCTGCAGCAACTCCCCAGCGTTGTCTGCGGTGAGCCGGGTTTGGCCCACTACCACCTGCACCGCGGAGTCGATCGCTGCGATCGCGGCGGCGGCCGACTCCACCTTGGCCCGCCCGACATCGTCACTGCGGTGCACGATCTGGCGGTGCAGGTTGGACAGCTCGACGACGTCTGGGTCCACGATCGCCAGGGTCCCCACCCCGGCCCCGGCCAGATAGAGCAGCACCGGCGAACCGAGGCCGCCGGCACCGACCACGATCACCCGCGCCACACCGAGGCGGCGTTGGCCCTCCTCGCCGACCTGGGGGAGAATCCGCTGGCGGGCGTGACGGGCTGAGTCGTCTCCTTCCGGTGCCAGCAGTTGTCCGCCCTCGGCCCGCCACCCCACCACCCCGCCGGCCAGGGAGGCCACCCGCCGATAGCCCCGGTCCTGAAGATCCTTGGCGGCGAGAGCGGAGCGGTTGCCGACCGAGCAGATCAGCACCACCTCAGTGTTGCGATCGGGAGCGATCGACTCGATGTCAGCCGCAAGGCCACCGAGGGGCGCCAGCACCGCGCCCGGGATGGTGCCACTGCGAAACTCGTATGGCTCGCGTACATCGACGACCAGCACCCCCGGCTCCGCTGCGAGTTCCGCGGGCGTGACCTCGCGGATCTCCAACTTGGCGCGGGCCACGGCCTCGTGATAGCTCACCGTCACTGCCCGACTCCGATCACCACGGGTACCTCCGTCGCCTCACCGGCGACGACACGCCACGCCCTTAGTTCGGGATCCGCTCCGCCGAGTCCGACGATCAGGTGCACCCACCCCGGGTCGAGCGCCCCAGCGATATCGGTGCGCGATGGTTGAGCCGCCGACCGCGGATGGGAGTGAAACGCCCCACCCAGTTCCCACCCCCGGCGCTCGGCATCCTGCAGGGCTGCAAAGTGCCCATCGGGATCGACCGTGAAACGCACCTGAGATCGATCCAGGTTGTCCACGCAATATGCGTGGACAACATCCCCGGCGGTGTCGATGGCCAACAATCCACAGGCCTCTTCAGGCGCCGCGAGCCGGGCGTGAATCAGCATGGCTGTAACCGCGGTGGGAGCGACCTGCACCATCGAAACCTACCTCGCTCTTGGTTCGATGACGGTGCGAATGTCGTCCCCGAAGCCGGCCAGGCGGTCCATGGCCTGGTTGACGGGGGCCGCTTCCAGCAGGATCCGCGAGGTGATCGCTGCCCCCGGGTCGATGCGACCGGCAGCGGCAAGCAACAACACCTCCCCCACTTCGGCGCCGAGATGATCGGCGGATCCGAGCAGTGACCGCTCCGCGCGTACCAGATCGCGGAACGGGTCGAGTCCGAACTCCTCGGCAGTGATCCCTACTGCGACCGCTCGGCCTCCCGGGGCGAGCGACGCCACCGCCACCCGCACCAGCTCGGCGACACCGACTAGTTCCAGCGCCACATCGACGCCACCGACCGATTGCAGCGCTGCCACCACATCGCCGTTGCCGTCGACACCAATCGCGCCGAATGACTCCGCCGCCGCCAGTTTGGCGGGTTTCACATCCACCGCGTATACCTCTGCCGCTCCGAAAGCGACTGCGAGCTGCACGGCCGAGATCCCCAGACCCCCGGCGCCGATCACCGCCACCCGGTCGCCGGAGTGCATCGCTCCCCGCCGCAACGCGTGCAATGCAGTGGTGGTGGCGCACATCATCACCGCCGCGGCCGCGGTAGTCACAGGTTCGGGAATGGGGAATGCGTTTCGGGCAGGGACGACAATCGCCTCGGCGTAACCACCCTGGCGGTCAAGGCCGATCATCTGGCCGGTGGCGCAGAATTGCTCGGCGCCGCGAACGCAGGCCGCGCACTCACCGCAAGTGATCAAGTAATGCAAGCACACTCGCTCACCGACTCGGCCCGGCGACACGCCCGGGCCGACCGCGACGACCTCCCCGGCGACCTCGTGACCGGGCACGAGGGGAACCCCGGGGATCGGCCGGTGCCCGGAGCGGTAGTGGACGTCGGAGCGGCAGATCCCCGCCGCCTCGATCCGCACCAGCACGTCGCCCGAACCTGGTGTCGGATCGGGAAGGGTGACCGCGTCGAGGGCGGACCCGACGGCGGAAATCTGGAGTGCGCGCACCGCGGCAGGCTAACGGTGGGGTGAACTCCAGCGGACCGCCCCCCACGTAGTAGTGGTGACCGGCCGCTACCCTGGGCACTGTGAACGACGAACTCTCCGAATTCATGGGCAAAGCTACTTCCCACACGGTGACGGTGCGCTCCGCAGACGGCCACACCCTGGTCGAGACCAAGGCGCTGAATCTCGCTGCTGCCGGCGTGGCGGCGATCATCTTTGCTCCCCGCCTGGCGGCCGCAGCCGCCCTGGGTGCGTTGCTGTCCGGGGTGACCGTGTCGCTCGAGCCTCCCGAGCCGACCCTCCTCGGCGAAGCCACCGCTTAGGAGCGTCAGTCTCGTCGCGCCAGTAGGCCGGCGACGAATGTGGTTTGTGCCGCCAACGCGGCGCACCCCGCCACTGCCAAACCGACCCGGGCATCGATGTGGACCGTGACTGGCAGGATCGCCCCCAGCACCCACGCCACCTGGAACATCGTCTCCGACCTGGTGAAGGCGGCACCGCGTCCATCCGGAGAGACATTCGCCTGCAACAGCCCGTCGAAGGCGAACTTGGCGGTGCCCCACGCCAAGCCGGCGGCGGCGGCAAGCGCCGCGGCGGCACCAAGGCTGAAGAACTGGCCGGCCACGAAGGCCGCCCCGGCCTCGATGGCCAGCGCCGCCACCACCATCGGCTCTTCCTTGACCTTCCGCTCCAAGCGGGGACTGATGAGTGAAGCAAGGCCGTAGCCCGCTCCCCCAGCCGCAATCAATGCGGCGAAGTCCAGCCCTTCAGCTCGGGCGCCGCGAAACTCGAAGGCGAGCAGCAAGAGCAGGAACCCGTTGATCAGGCGCACCTCGGCAGTAGCCCACCGCACCAGACGCAACGACCCCGCGCGGGGCACCGGAGCCAGGATCTCCTCGACCCCGAGCTCGCGGTCGAGGCGTAGTGCCTCGCGCGGGTCGGGAAGGCCCAGGCTGAAGAACGTCGCCAGCACAAAGCAGAACCCGGCCGCAGCGAGCGCGTAGGTTGGATCGACCGAAGCCAATCCCGCCCCCAACGGCAGCACTACCGCTCCGGCGACTATTCCGATTCGGGCCAGGAGAGCGTTGGCCCCGACAAGTGCGATCGGCTGCGGCAGAGCAACCGGAAGCATGCTCGACTTGGCGATGCCGAACAGCCGCGAAAGCACCAGCATTCCGAACGCCAATGGGTATAGCCACAGGGTGGTGAGCCCGAGCATCATCACCACCGCCAGCACGCCCCGCAGACCCGCAGCAATCGTGAGCACGGCGCGATAGATACCCCGCATCCGGGCGAAGAGACCACCGAGTATCGGGGCGACCACGGCGAATGGCGCCAGGGTGAGTCCCAGGTAGAGGGCGACATTGCCCCGGGCGTCCGCGGTGGGAACCGAAAAGAAGAGGGTCCCGGCTAAGGCGACTGTGACCAGCGTGTCACCGGCGACGTTGGCCGCCCACGACACCCCGAGCTGTCTGAAGGCCGCCCCATGCTGGCTGAACATCGCATCGACCCGACGCACCGCATAACGGGCGGTGCGGCGAGCAATGTTGCGGCGCAGCGGCGCGCTCATGAGGAGAAGGTAACGGAAGCCGAGTCCTGAGTCATGAGTCCTGGCCGGGACGCGAGTCCGGTTCTGGCCTCTGACTCAGGATTGGGCACTCACAGAATCGTCGCCGCCAGTTCGGCGAGGGGGCTGCGCACGGTGCGCTCCAGAGTCACATGCCCGAACAGGCGATGGCCCTTCATCTTCTCGATCATGGCGGCGGCGCCGCCGAAGGGTGACACATACGGATTGTCGACCTGGGTGAAGTCACCGCACAAGACGACCTTGGCATCGGGCCCAATCCGGGTCAGGATCACCTTGAGGGTGGACAGTTCCAGGTTCTGAGCCTCGTCGATGATCACGAATTCCCCGGTGATCGAGCGACCGCGCAGATAGGTGATCGCCGCCAACTCGATCGCATCGCGATCCATGAGCTCCTCCAGCGCGATCCGCGCCGCCGCCGGACCCCCATCGGAGAACAGGGCGTACAGGTTGTCATGGACGGCCGCCATCCACGGCGCCAGCTTCTCGTCGAGGTCACCCGGCAGGTATCCCACCTCCTGGCGTCCCACCGCGATGAGAGGGCGGTAAACCGATACCTTTCGATAGCGCCCCGCCTCGAGCACCTGCTCCAGCCCGGCGGCCAAGGCGAGAAAGGTCTTGCCGGTGCCGGGAGGTCCCATGATCGAGACCGCCGGTATGGCCGGGTCGAGGAGCAACTCGAGGGCGAAGGCCTGGCGAACATTCTTGGTTTCGACCCCAAACACCCGGCGGTTGCCCGGCACCCGCACCACCGTCGGAGCAGGTTCGACATCGGCGACCTGGGCGATGGCCGACTGCGAACCCGGCCCATGGAGCACCACGAACTGGTTGACGAAGAGGCTCTCGCCGGCATCGAGCGTCACCTTGCCGTCGACGTAGAGCCGATCGACGGTGGCACCATCCACGTTCACCTCGGTGACGCCCGAGTAGGACTCGTCCACCGTCACTGTGTCGGCGCGGTAGTCCTGGACCGGAACACCGAGTTGGGCTGCCTTGATGCGCAACGCCGCGTCACGGGTCACGAGGACCGTCTCTCCGGCGAGGGCGGCTCCCAGCTCAAGACACGTGGACAGAATGCGATGATCCGGGGTGTGCGGGTCGAGGACCTCGGGGAGCCGATCCGAGTGCACCCCGTTCAGTTCGATACGCAGCGTGCCACTCCCGGGCAACGCGACGGGGCGGGATAGGCCCCCGGGGCGAGAGGCGCCGAGTTCTTCCAGCAGCCGGATGGCGCGTCGGGCGTTGGCGCCGACTTCGTCCATGAGGGTCTTCTTGCGGTCGAGTTCCTCGATGACGACGAGGGGCAACACCAGGTCGTGCTCATCGAAGCGGAACAGAGCCCCCGGGTCTGCCAGCAGCACGCAGGTGTCGAGTACGTAGGTTCGCCGTTCGTCACCCGGGCGCATCTAACAACAGGCTTGTCGTTTCCGACCCCCGGGTCAAGGATCGCCGCCGCGACAACCGGGTAGTACGGTCAGCGGATGCGAATCGCGGTCATCGGGGCGGGGTCATGGGGCACTGCGGTCGCCTGTATGTGTGGCCGTACCACCGACACGACACTGTGGTCCCGCCGCGCCGATCTTGCCGCGCGCATCATGGCAACCGGGACCAACCCCGACTACCTCCCCGGTGTCGCCATACCTGCGCGAGTGATCGCAACGCCCGATATCGAGCAGGCGCTCGCCGGTGCCGAGGTGGTGGTCATGGCGGTGCCCTCACACGGTTTCCGAGGTGTTCTAGGTCAGGCGGCGGCCGCCATACCATCGGGGAGTCCGATCCTCAGCCTCACCAAGGGCATCGAACGGGACACGCTGCTTCGCATGACCGAGGTGATTCATCAGGTCGTCCCCGGCGCGGACCGCGACCATGTCGGGGTGCTCACCGGGCCCAACCTCGCCTCCGAGGTGGCGGCAGGGCAGCCGACCGCGGCGGTGGTGGCGATGCGCGATACCGATAGCGCCTCCCGGTTGCAACACCTGTTGATGGGTCCGACGTTTCGCGTGTACACCAACCCCGACGTGATCGGTTGCGAGTCGGCCGGAGCCTTGAAGAACGTGATGGCGCTCGCCGCCGGCATGGCCCATGGCCTCGGGTACGGCGACAACTCCATGGCAGCCCTGGTCACCCGAGCTCTGGCCGAGCTCACCCGCCTCGGAGTGGCCATGGGAGGCAAACCCCTCACCTTCGCTGGCCTGGCGGGCATGGGCGACCTCATTGCCACCTGTTTCAGCCCGAGGAGCCGCAACCGAACGGTGGGAGTGGAGTTGGGCAAAGGACGACCCCTGGCACAGATCGTCGGCGAGATGTCGATGGTGGCGGAGGGCGTGAAGACGACTCCGGCCGTGCTCGCCCTCGCCGATCACCACGGCATCGAGATGCCGATCGCCCGCATGGTCGGTGCGGTGGTCCAGGACGGAAAACTCCCTGCCGAAATGGTGCAAGGCCTGATGATGCGTGAGGCGAAGGCGGAGCTGCACGGCATTGACTGATCAATCTCTCACAAATCCTGAACCCCCCTACGGTGCTCGGCGTGAAGCACTTCCGATCAGTGAGGGTGGCCCTGGCACTCGTCACCGCGTTCGGGGCGGCCAGTTCGCTGCTGGTGGTTCCGACTGCCGACGCCGCATTGTCGCTTCCGCTCTCCTCCGGAGATCGCGGATCTGCTGTGGTGGAACTGCAGACGCGGCTCAAGGCAGCGGCGTTCGACCCCGGCCCCATAGATGGCGTCTTCGGATCTCGAACCCACAGCGCAGTGCGCGGCTTTCAGACCGCGCGCGCCCTTCCGGTCACCGGAGTCGTGGATGTCGCCACCTGGACTGCACTCGGCGGCTCCGCCGAGGCAGTGCTCACAATCGGCGACCGGGGCAGCCGCGTCCTGGAACTGCAGAAAGCGCTGTTCGCCGCCGGCTACGACCCGGGACCACGCGACGGCATCTTCGGCACCAAGACCGCAGCGGCGGTCTCGGCGTTGCAACGGGCCGTCGGGCTCCCCGTCACGGGCAAGGCCGATCAGGCGACATGGGATCGGCTCTTCACCACGACGGTTTTGCTGCGGCGGGGATCGTCGGGCGCCGCGGTGTTCGAGGTGCAAACCCGCCTCACCGCTCTCGGGTATCCGGCAGGGACCGTCGACGGCAAGTTCGGCCTACTGACCGAAGCCGCAGTGCGGGCTTTTCAGAGCGGAATGGCCCTCCCGGTCACCGGAGAGGTCGACCTGACCACCCGCGACCGGTTGCGCCGCGAGGACACGGGACCGGGTGCGGTGTTGTTGCAGCTCGGCGATCGCGGCGATGCGGTGTTGGCGCTGCAGAACCGGCTGGCGCGGGTTGGTTTCTCCCCCGGGACGCGCGACGGGGGCTACGGCGACCGCACCGCCACCGCGGTGGCACGGTTCCAGTCCACGTTCCGGCTGCCCGGTGCCGGGGCATTCAACGAAGTGACCAGCAAGCGCCTCGCCGCGTTCGAGCGCGAGGCGGAACGCGGTTACGCGGCCGGTTATGTTCCCGGTGCCGGCACCGAGCAGTGGCGGAGCATGATCACCGAGGTCTTCGATCGCTGGGGGCTGGATGACACTGTCTGTGCCGATCCCAGCAAACCCGCCACTTGCATTCCTCCTCAGATCGAATCAGCGCTGGCGGTGATGAACTGCGAGAGCAAGGGGATCCCGTTCGCGGTGAACGTGTCCTCGGGGGTCACCGGTCTGTTCCAGCACCGCATGACCTATTGGGCGGAGCGGGTCAGACGGGTCCGCGTCCAGTTCCCCGACTTCCCCACCGACGCGTCGGCATTCGAGCCGGAGCACAACGCCATGGTTGCGGCGCTGTTGGTATGGGAGTCACGCGGCGCACTGCTGCGCAACCTCGCCGCCGGACGCGCGCTCGAGGATGGTCCCCATCCGTGGAGTCACTGGTCATGTCGGCGGGTGGTGGGCGGTTGAGGGGTGCGGCACCAGGCACTAGGAGCCGACCAGATCCAGACCCGCCCTCGCCAGCGGTTGCACGACGGCTCCCAGACTGGCGAAACGACGGTCCGTCGTCTGGCCGCGGGCGAAGCGGGCGTAGATCTGCTGCACGATCACTGCGATGCGGAACGTGCCCAGTCCCCGGTACCAATCAACATCGGTGAGATCCAGTCCGGTGCGGCCGGCGTAGCGCTGCGCCACTGTGGCGGCATCCATCACGTCGCCCAGAGCCACGGCATCACCGGCCACCAGGTCCACCACCCCGCCATCACCGCCCCAATATGCCAGGGTGGTTCCCAAGTCGACCAGAGGATCTCCGAGAGTGCACATGTCCCAGTCGAACACGGCCACCACCTCACCGGCGTTGTCGAGCATCGTGTTGTCCAGCTTGAAGTCGTTGTGGAGCAGCACCGACCGTTGCGGCTGCGGAGTGGCGCGGCCCAGCTGGCGGCCGAGTTCGTCCATCTCCGGAACATCGTCGGTCTTGGCTCGTGCCCAGCGATCGGCCCAGCCTCGGACCTGGCGATCGGTAAAGCCCTCCGGGCGCCCGAGATCACTGAGACCGAGAGCGGCGTAATCGACCAGGTGCAGGTCGGCGAGACGATCCACCAGCCGCCCGGCCACTGCGCGACGAAACTCCGCGGAGCCGTCGAGCGCAGGCGGCCATTTCCCCCGCACCACAAACCCCCGCCTGCGCTCCATGACCAAGAAAGGCTTACCCATCACCGCGGGGTCGTCGCAGAAGTACACGGAGCGCGGCGCCGGCGGGTAGGCGCGGTGCAGCACCGCCAACACCCGGTACTCGCGGGCCATGTCATGGCTGCCCGACGCCACCGGACCGAGCGGCGGCCGCCGCAGGACCAGCTCGACATCTCCGGCCGTCACCAGATAGGTGAGGTTCGCCTTGCCCCCGGGGAACTGGGAGAACGAGATCGCCGCCGACCCGACCAGATCCGGGAGCTGGCTGCGGAGATGCGCCGCCACCACCGCTTCGTCGAACCGCTCCTCGTCCCTGATCGGAGCGGTGTCGCTCACCCCGCAGCCGCCGGGAGCACCGCCCCGCGGGCGGCGTCGCCGGCGGGGGAAACGATGGGGGTGCGCTTGGTCACCACCAACCACAACATGACGGCGAGGGCGGCCACTCCGGCGGCGAGCCCACTCCACTGGTTCCAGGTGAAGGGGCCAGCAGTGGCATCGGCGCCGGCAAACTCGGTGTTGCGCAGGTAGTCGAGGACGAAGCGCTGCAAGCCGTACCAGGCACCCCAGGTGAAGATCAGCACGCCGTAGCGGATCGATGACCAGTTGCGTGCCAGCAGATAGAGCAGACCGAGAAGCAACCCGGCACCGATCAGGTCGTACAACGCAACGTGGTGATATACCCCGGCGACTCCATCCAAGCCCGGCACCGGGCACAGCCCGTCCGGTCGCGCCTGAGAAGCGGTGCACTCGAGCGCCCCGTGCTGCGGTGCCAACTGATAACCGGGCTTGACCCCATAGCCAAGGAAGAAATCCGTGGCCCGACCCAGGTGCTCGACGATCAGAAGGTCGCCAATTCGACCCACCACGGTGCCCATGGCCAGTCCGAAGGACGCCATGTCCATGTGGGCGATGACATCGAGTCCGAGGCGCCGCATCCGCCACCACCCGACGATGATGCCCCCGGCGAAGCCGCCCATGATGGAGAAATTGCCGAACGGCTTCAGTGCCTCCACCCACCCGTCCCCGATGTGGGCCGGGGTGGTGAAGTAGCGGGCGCCAATCAGGGATCCGATCAGCGCCCAGCTCAACACCGACATGATCTTGTCCTCATCAAAGCCGCGCCGACGCGCCTCCCGGATCATGAGGGCGGCGCCGACCACAAAACCCACACCCGCCATGAGGCCGTGCAGGGAGAGACGAAGCGGGCCGACTTCGAAGATCGGGATCGGCGGATACGAGATTTCGGCAAACATGCCAGCAACCGTACCAGCGCCCTCCTGGGCTAGATCCGCCCCCAGGCAAGCGCCGCCAGTAGCGTCGCACCGGCGAGGGGCAGGGCCAGGTACGCCACCTCCCGCACCGAATCGGGGCGCGGCCGGGTGGTCAATGCGGAAACGATCAGACCCCCTATCGCCAGCACCGAACCCACCACCACGAGCAAGCGATCGTTCATGTCCCGGCCAATACGTCGAGGGCGACCGCACCAAACAGGAGGGCGAGGTACAGGTTGGAGTAACGGAACAAGGCCATCGCCCGGGCAGGACGTGTCATCACCAACGCAGCCCCGGTGATGAAACCCGCCCCGAGAGGCACCGCCACTGCCAGATAGACAGCACCGAGTCCGGCGACCGGAGGTAGCAGCAGCGTGATTCCCAGCAGTGAGACCGCGTAGATCAAGATCTGGCGCAGCGCGACGGTCTCACCCGCCACGACGGGAAGCATCGGAATTCCCGCCGCCTCGTAGTCGCGGCGGAATCGAATCGCCAGAGCCCAGAAGTGGGGTGGGGTCCAGAAGAAGACGATTGCAAACAGCAGCCAGGGTTCGAGCGCCAACGATCCCGTGACTGCGGCCCACCCGATTAGAGCCGGGGCCGCGCCGGCCGCCCCGCCGATCACGATGTTCTGCGGGGTGGTGCGCTTGAGGGCGAGGGTGTAGACCAGCACATAGAAGCCAAGAGCTCCCAGCGCCAGTAGCGCCGCCAGCGAGGTGGTGGTGAACCACAACCACGCGAATCCCGCCGCCCCGAGCCCGAGGCCCCCGACCAGAGCTTCCCGAGGACCCAGATCGGCCCGGGGCAGAGGGCGGCGCCGGGTCCGCTCCATCCTGGCGTCCACGTCCCGATCCACCACGTTGTTGATGGCGTTGGCACCCCCGGCGGTGAGCAGACCCCCGAAGAGCGTCGCCAGCACCAGGCCCGTCCCGGGCCATCCCCGGGCGGCAAGGACCATCGCAGGAACCGTCACGATGAGGAGCAACTCGATGATCCGGGGCTTGATCAGCGCCAGCCAGGACCGCCACCGCCGCATCAGGCCAGCGTCCCGAGACGGGAGCGGCGGCCAGGACGCCGCAGGACCGGGTGGAGGAGAAGGTGGGTCACGGGTGGAGGAGGGTACCTGGCGGCAGCGGCGCCGCCGACGGCCTACCAGGCGCAGCGATGGGACTTCGGTACAATCAGACGAGAACGACAAGGAGTCAACCAGTGTTCAGGAAGATCCTGTTGCTCCTCGTGGTCGTTGCCGTCGGCCTGCTGATCGCCAAGCAGGTCGCCGGACGCGAGCACTAGAAGCACCCGAAACCAACGATCGCCCCGGTCAACCCGGGGCGATCGCCATTTGATGCTGCGACTCAGGTGACGAAGTCGGCGATCGCCTTGGCGATGTCGTCAGGATGGCTGAGGACGGCTTCGTGACGGGCGCCAACCAACTCCACCACCTGTGCCCCGGGGATGCGCGCCGCGGTGGCGAACTGCTGCCGAGCGGGGATCAGCTGATCGTCGGTGGGGATGATGGACAGCGTGGGCACCCTGATCTTGTCGACACGATCCATGGCGTCAAACCGCAGGATGGCGAATCCGGCCTCGTAGTAGAGGTCGGTGTCGCGATCCAGAAGCACCTGCCACAACCATCCGGCGTGCTCGGCGGGGATGACTCCGGTGGCGATCAGGTAGCGATGGGCGATGCGTGGCAGCAGAGTGCGATCGATGCGGCTGAGGGCACGGCCCAACAGGAACACGGTCACGGTAATCGGGCGCGGGTAGGGAACCGGATGGGCTGCAGTCGCGGCGAGCACGAGTCGGGTCACGCGACCGGGATGGCGCAGCGCAAGTTCTTGCGCGGTCATGCCCCCCATCGAATATCCAACCACCGGAACGGCGCCCAGCCCGAGGACGTCCATGACCCGCGCCACGTCGTCGGCGGCGTCGGCAATGTCGAAGTTGTCCCGAATCTGATCAGTCTTGCCGTGATTGCGCAGATCGATCGAGTACACGCGGTGGGTGGCGGCCAGCCGGGGAAGCACCCGATGCCAGGTGGCGTGCCCGTCGTAGAGCCATCCGTGCAGCAGCAACAGCGGCGGCGCCGCCGGATCTCCTGCCTCTCGCACAAAGAACTCTTGGCGGCCGGCGAGGATGGTGCGCCCGGTGGGACCCTCGGGCCTGGTCTGCACTCCGGTGACCCTTGGTCCGGCCTCCCCACCGAAGAGCCGCCAGGCCAGCCAGGCCAGGCCAGCGGTAGCGATCACGGTGCGGCGTCTCACGAGCCCGAGCCTAGGTGGCGTCGGAATGAAGGTCGTCGATGGCGAAGGCGTGCTCGGCGACTATGCGACCCCCGACGACGTGCTCGGTGATGATCCGCTCCATGACCTCGGGGGTAACCCCCCGATACCAGACGCCATCGGGATAAACGACCGCGATCGGACCCCGCTCGCACACCCGCAGACAGTCGACCTTGGTGCGCAATACAGACCCGGTGCCGGACTGGCGCTCCGGGGCAGCCTCGGGGTCGCCCCGCCACGTCGGTGGCGGCGAAGTCAGGCCGAGTTCCTTGAGACGGGCCTTGGTGTACGACCATGTGGCGCGACTGACCTCGGGGGGAGCGCAATTCCCGCTCGAGGACTCTGCACACAGGAAGATGTGGCGCCGCAGACGGCCTATGGAAAGTGCATCGGCGATGGCGCCGAGTCGCGGCATCACGTCGTCGGTCATCGCACCACGATCCTGCCTGGATGATCGGCGGTGAGGCTACCGACCACCGCGGGGAACACACCTTCACGAGTGAGGCGAGCGAGTAGGCCACCGACCCGATCGGGCGCAAGCGCCACCAGCAGTCCACCGCTGGTCTGGGCGTCGGCGAGCAGCACCCGCAGTGGTTCATCCAGTCCGGCAAAGTCCACGAAGCCTGCTGCGTGCTCCAGGTTGCGTCTGGTCCCGCCCGGAATGACACCGTCGCTGGCGAGTTGGTAGGCACCGGGGAGGAGCGGGATTGCCGCGGCGGCGACCTCGGCTCCCACCCCTTCCAGCATCTCGCCGAGATGGCCGACCAGCCCAAAGCCGGTGACGTCGGTGGCCGCGGACGCGCCCATCGCCACCGCGGCCCGTCCCGCTCGATCGTTGAGGACGACCATCGCCGCCACCGCAGCGTCGCGCACCGCCGTGTCCACCACACCACGCTTGATTCCGGTGGCGATCACACCGGTTCCGATCGGCTTGGTGAGCACCAGGATGTCCCCGGGATGCCCACCGCGATTGCGCAAGATACGCTCCGGGTGGATGGTCCCGGTGATGGCAAAGCCCACCTTGGGCTCCGGATCGTCTATCGAGTGACCCCCGACGATCGTCACCCCGGCCAAAGCGAAGATCTCGGCCGCGCCGACAAGCACCTCGGCGAGCAACTCGAAGGGAAGCGTCTCCCGTGGCCATCCCACCACTTGCAGCGCGGTTAGAGGCTCGCCTCCCATGGCGTAGATGTCGGAGAGCGCGTTGGCCGCGGCGATGCGCCCCCAATCATCGGCCTCGTCGACGATGGGCGTGAAGAGGTCCACCGTTTGCACCAGGGCGAGATCGGAACGGAGACGGAAAACACCGGCGTCGTCAGAGCCGTGGATGCCCACCAGCAGGTCGGGGTGGCGGGTGGCCGGTAGGTTGTCCAAATGGCGCAGGACCTGCGCCAACTCACCAGGGGCGAGCTTGCATGCTCAACCAGCCCCGTGGGAGTACTTGGTGAGACGCTCCATTGGGTCACCCCCTTTCGAAGGACGAGTGTATGGATGAGGGGCGAGGGGCGAGGAATCACACCGTTGGAACTCTTCGGCTCGGGCCACTACCGTGGGGGCACCGATGACCGAGTTTCTCTCCGCCAAGATCGCCTTCATCGGCTCCCACTCGGTTCGCAAGACGAATGCGGTGCATTCATTCGCCGGGGCGGTGGGCCGCACCGGACGCAGCGTCGAGGTGGGACGGGAGGTGGTTCGCTTCAACCCCCTCGGCCTCAACGAGGGCGCCACCCCGGAGGCGCAACTCTGGGTGTTGATGACGCAGATCCAGCAAGAACTCGAGTTGCGACATCGGGCCGAGGTATTGGTGACGGATCGTGCCGTGGTCGACAACTTCGCATATTTCCTGAGAGTCACCGCCGGAGGGGATCCATTCGGCGTCGAGCCACTGGTGCGCAATTGGGCTCGAACCTATGACCTGTTCGTGCGCTTGTACCCCGACGTCGCCCTTCTCCCCGACGGGGTGCGCAGCACCAGCGACGTCTTCCGCGATGAGATCGAAGCCATTCTGGATCGGATCGTGCCCCAGTACGTGCCTGATGACCGCCTCATCACCGTCAAGGCCTCCGAAGTCAACGAGGCCTTCGACTGGCGTTCGATAGTGGAACACCTCATCGGCACGGCGGCAGCGTTGCGCTGATCGCCGCGCCCGTGATTTGAATCCTCGCAATGCTCCGGTAGCATTCCGGGACGGTGGCCCACCCCACGGGCCACCCCACCCGCAGGTCCTCGTGCCCCCCTCGAGGGCCTGCCACCCACCGGGATCGGCCCGCGGCACAGTCCGCGGGCCGATCCTTGGCTGGGCCAATCGCCGCCACCGCGGACGGCAGTGCTTGAATCGGAGCGCCCATGAGAATGCGATTCCGCCGCCCCCGCGACCTTGCTCTGGTGTTACGCGATCTGGCGCGTCGCCGGCCGCGGGAGGCAGTCGAGTACCTCGACGACCACGAGGCCGAGTGGGCGGCGCTGGCCGAGTCCGACCCGCATGACGCGGCCGACATCCTGGAAGCGATCACTGAAGAGGATGCCGCCGACCTGATCTCCGATCTCGAACCGGGCGACGCCGCCGATGTCCTCGAGGAGATGCACGACCAGGCGGCCGCGGGCGTGCTCGAGGAGCTTTCCCCCAGCGACGCCGCCGCGGCGGTATCGGAACTTGCCCCCGACGAGGCCGCCGACATCGTCGGCCACCTCGAGGCCGACACCCGGGAAGCGATCTTCGGTGCCATGACCGATGTCCAGGTCGAGGAGATCCGGGACATCCTGCGCTATCCCCCGGACTCCGCCGGAGGTCTGATGATGGCCGATCCGGCCACTCTCGCGGCCGGCATCTCCGCGGGAGAAGCCATCGAAGCTCTCCGCCGGCTCCATGAGGGGCTGGAGACCCTGAACTACGTCTACGTGGTCGAACACGACCGGCGCCTCGCTGGCGTGGTGTCGTTCCGCGAGCTCGTATTCGCTCGGCCCCTCACCGCGATCGAGGAGGTGATGATCCACAACCCGGTATCGGTGCCGCCCGAGGCCGACCGATCCGAGGTGGCAGAGCTAATCCAGCGCTATGGCCTGCTCGCCCTTCCAGTGGTGGACACGTCTGGCGTGCTCCTCGGCATCGTCACCGTGGATGACGTCATCGAGGCAGTGCAGCGGGAGGCGAGCGAGGACATAGCCGCCTTGGTGGGTGCCGGTGTCGAAGAATCGATCTACACGTCGTCGCTGACGTCGATCCGCCATCGCCTGCCGTGGCTGGTGGTCAATCTCGGGACGGCCCTGCTCGTCACCTTCACGATCACTCGCTTCGAGCCGGTGATTGATCGACTCACGATCCTGGCCGCCTACATGCCCGTGGTGGCTTCCCTGGGCGGCAACGCCGGAGCACAGAGCCTTGCGGTCATCATTCGAACCACAGCCCTGGAGTCACTGCCCCGCGGCCAGGTGAGGGGCGTGGTGCTACGCCAGGTCGCCACCGGGGCCTGGAATGGTCTTGCCCTGGGCATGATCTCGGGGTCCATCGCCGGAGTGTTCACCTCCAATTTTCGCATCGGATTCGTCGTCGGCCTGGCCGTGCTGGCCAACCTCGTTGCGGCCAGTCTCGCCGGAACCAGCATCCCGATCCTGCTGGAACGCTTCGGCAAGGACCCCGCCCTCGGCGCCAACATCCTCATGACCATGGTCACCGACCTGGTCGGCTTCGGCGGCTTCCTGGCGATAGCGACTCTGTTGCTGTAGGCGCGCGGCGCTGCCCATTGCCTGCGTCAGCCCTGGCGCTCCCTCCACTCCTCAAACGTCATCCCCTCCATCCACTCCGTGAAGTGCACCGCGCGGTGCCGGTACTTCGTCGCGGCGAACAACTCGGGGTCGGGCGACTCCGCCAGCCGGGCGCGGACCAGATCGAGTTGCGGTTCCCAGCCCTTGGCGCCGAGGACGTCATCGACTCCGTTGCGCCAATCGGGAAGACTCCCCCGTCCAGCGGCGAACCGCAACGCCAGCTTGCGGGCGTGTCTCACGGCAGCCCGCAACGCCTTGGCCTGCCCGCGGTCGTATCCCACCGCCTCGAGTGCTGCCTCCATCCAATCGGCGAGCGAGGCATCGTCGATGGCGTGCGGGGTCTCGATGGCGCGCCGGTAAAGGTCGTCGACGAGCTCGGCGCCATCGTTGGCGCTCACACCGCCCCGGCGATCTCGGGAAGTAGGTCGGGGTATCCGTTGAGGTGCTCACGGCGATCGTGATGTAGCGCCGCTACGACTTCGGCGTACTCGGTGGCCCGTTGCTGACGCTGGTAGAGCAGCCGTGGTTGCAGCAGCTCGACGTCATCCACTCCAGGGATCGCTGCCGCCACCTCGTAGCCAAAGTCAGGGTCGGTGACCCAGTCGATCCCATCGTCGGCTATCGACGACACGATCGCGGCCGAAACCGCAGGGGTGATCTTGCGGGAGCGCTCGTCGCCATCGCCACCGCCGACCCGGCCCGTGTTGAGAACGAACACGTCGATGTCACAGGTGTCGAGGAGTTCGCGGAGACGGTTCGCCTGCAGCTCGTGCCGATAGACGAAGAACGGGTTCGTCCCGGGGACCCTGAGGAACTTGCCGGCCTCGGCAGCGCCACCGGCACTGGTTCCCTGGGTCTCTCCGAGCATGAAGTACGCCGCTGCCTGGTCCTTGGTGAGCCGTGACACCGCGGGAATGATATTGGCGTTGCGGTTGAGGATGAGCATGAAGTCCGCGGTCTCGACATTCGCCGGCGCGACGAAGCCGGGAATGTCCGCGCCACCGATCACCGCCCGACTGTTCTCGGTGTGGGTCCGGTCGAACCAGTCGAGGCGGCCGTGGTCGTCGATGGCGACGTTCTCCAGGTAGGAACCCGGCTGGGTGGCACCGTGCCACACCGCAGGCTCCGACTGCGGCGTCAGCCCATACACCTTGGCAAAGGTTCCAGCTTCGGTCCCGTACACCTTCCCGCCGGGGAACAGCGCCACGTAGTCGTCCTGGACGGGAGCACCTCCGCCCGCGGTAGAAAAGGTGGTGGTGGTCTTGCCGGTACCCGAGAGACCCACCACCATTCCGACCCGGCGCTGCTGCCCATCTCCCACCAGCTTGAGGCCGCTGTGCATCGCCAACCCGCCGCGGCGGTACATGGCGGCGTCCCACATGCGCAGGCCGCCCATCTTCGACTCACCGAAGTAGTCGGCGTTGAAGACCCGCGTCACCCCGGCATCGAGGTCCACCAGGATTCCGCGGTCGTCAGGGAAGCCGGGTGCCCCGAGGTTGGGGGTGTAGATGATGGTCAGTTCGGGATCGGAGTCGTCGTCGGCAGGAAAGTACAGCAGCCGTTGCATCGCCGCCAGGTTGGCATTCGACCGCTCCACCACCAGCCGGGTGCGCATCCGCGCCGCCGGATGATCGCCGATGTACCCGTCGAGCACGATCATGTCGCGGCCGGCGATGAACGCATCTTGTCCTGCGGCGAGAGCGTCGTATCTGTCGCGGGCGATGACCGGGTCGGTGTGCAGATGCGGCTCGTCCGACACGATGAAGGTCGAGCCCTTGGACCGCGCCGTGACCCGGGTGGTCACGTCGTAGTTGCCGAACTCGGTGAGACGGGCCGAGGCCTGCTCTGCGGTCAGCTGGCGCAGTTCCGCGGCTCCAGGTCCCATCAGCACCGAACGAGCACGAATCTCCATGTGTCCCCTCGTCGTCGGCGGGAAGACCGACAGTCTACGAGGTGCTCCCCTCCCCCGGGCTGGCGCCGACCTCAACGGCGACCGCCGCGGCGAAGGCCGCGGCAAGGAAACTCGCCACCGGGCCTCCAGGAACCACGTGCTCCCCGACTTGGGCAACCGGAGTGACCTGCTTGATCGTGGACAGGGCCAGCACCTCGTCGGCGGCGATCACCCGGTCGAGATGGTGGTGGCCCTCGTCGACCTCGATCCCGCTCCGGGCGCAGCACTCCAATACGACATCCCGCGTGATCGAGGGCAAGATGCCGAGGTCCAATGATGGTGTCTCCAATCGCCCATCCCGGAGCCACGCATACGTGAAGGTCGGTCCCTCCAGCACCACACCATCGGGCGTGATCAGCATGGCGTCGTCAAAGCCCTGGCGACGCACCCGATCCGTGGTCACCATGTTGGGGGCATATGACGTCCACTTCACGCCAGGAAAACCCGCTGTCGCCGTGGCGGGATGCCACGGGGCCACCACCGGAAGGACCCGTATCCGGTCGGGGGCGAAAGGAATCGGCTCCCACATCACCACGACTCGCCCGGGCGCATCCACGTGCTGATCGCGACCACCGCCGGTGAGGATCACCCGAACCTGGCCGTCGCCGCACCCGGCGACGCGGAGCATGTCGGCGAGGAGTGCATCACGGATGGGAAACGGAATGCCCACCGCGGCGGCGCTGCGGGCGAGACGGTCGAGGTGGGCACCGACTCGGAACAGCGACTGGCTGTAGACGCGGACGACCTCGAACACCGCTAAACCGCGCACCAAGGCCCAGTCGAAGATGGAGATGGAGGCGACGGCGGCGTCCTGCGCCTTCCCATCGATGATCACCCGCATCGAATCGACACTAGCCCCGGGCGTGGTAACCGCACCGATCACGGCAGCTCTCAGGGATGGGAGCCCGTGGCCTCGGTGATGTAGAAGGTCCCCGGGTGGCTGTTGCCGGCGGCAAACGATGCCACCCACACGTCGTAACGCCCGCTGATCGGGCTGTCGAAGTCGACCGTAGGATGCGGGGTGCCGAATGAATCGTCGCTGCAGTACCAGATGCCATCCGGTGCGTTGATCAGCAAGACCGTGTCACCGGCGTCATCGGAGATGAAGTAGAAACGCAATAGCGAGAAACCCGCGGCGGTGTAGGTGACCTTGAAGTCGGGTGCCGCGGTCGCATATCCAAAGCAGGGGCCTGGCAGATACGACGCGTCCACCGTCCCGCCCGATGTGGCAAGGAACGTTGTCGGATCGGGAAGGAAACCGCCGGTCAGACTCGGCTCCGCGTAGTTCGCCGGCAGGGTGAAGTCGAGACCGCCCCCAGCGGTCGTGGTGGTAGTAGTCGCCCCCACCGTCGTGGCCGTGGCGGCCGTGGTCGTCGTGGCCACCGGCACCGTGGTCGTGGCGCCGACCGTGGTCGTGGCGCCGACCGTGGTAGTGGCGCCGACCGTGGTGGTGGTCGTCGCCGCAAGCGTGGTTGCGGAGGTGACCGTCGTCGGGCCGGCCAGCGTGGTCGCCGAGCCACCGCCGTCATCCTGCAACAGCAGATATGCGACGACGGCGCCCACCCCGGCGACGGCGACGAGGGCGACCCGGCCCGGGGTCGTGCGATACCACTGCCCCCCAGCCGACGAAGGTGGCGGCGGGGGTGGTGTCGGCTGCTGCTGAGTCACGGGCCCTCCTTGGGAGCGATCAGCTG
>JBKKBI010000027.1:0-4924 GCA_046714175.1 Acidimicrobiia bacterium
CTCGGCGATCGTCTCCACGGTGAAGCGATCGAGGCCCGGGGCGGCGAGGCGAAACGCCTCCTCATACAGGTCGAGAGCCTTGCTGCCATTCCCAGCCTCGTGCTCGAACCAGCCGAGCAACACCAGACCTTCAATCGCTTGGTCATTGAGGCTCAACTCCCGCTCCATGGCCACGGCTCGTCGCCCGAGGATCACAGCCTCCGCTGCCCGGCCGAGAAGGGTAAGGGCGATGGCTTCGTTGAGCAGGGTCATGGAGATCTCGAACGGTGCTCCGATTACGGCAAAAATCTTGCGGGCCTCGACCTGTTTACGGATCTCGGTCTCGAACTCGAACCGGTAACGGGCCACCTGTCCGGTGACCACGAGGCACCACGCCAGCCCCGAGGGAGACTGCTGTTTACGAAAGGCGACCTCGGCGGGGACGAGTCGCTGGGCAGCCTCATCGAGTCGGCTCATCATCCGATCGGTGTAGGCGGCAATCATGTGACCCTGGCCGATCATCCACTGGTCGCCGGCCTTCTCGCCGCTGGCGACCATGTCGAGTGCATGCGTATTGGCCGCGTCGTACTGCGACCGGGCAAACTCGGAGAATGCCAGCGCCATGTACCCCATTGCCTCGGCGTAGTCGTCCCCGGCTTCCCGGGCGCGGGCGATGGCATCGTCCGCCAGGATGCGGGCATCGGGGTCCTTGCGAAAGCCAGCAAAGAGGCTCGCGAATGCGAGCACACCGCATGCAGTCCGGACGTCCACTGTCTCGACATGGGGCATCACCTTGCGTAACCAGTCGAGCCCCTCGTTGGTGTCGGAGGACGCCCACCAGTACCAGGCGAGGGAGGCGGCGATGCGCACCGCGGTGGCCTCGCTGTGGTTCTCGAGACCAAAGGCCATAGCGGCCCGCAGGTTGTCATGGTCGCGAGTGATCGCCTCATAGGCCTCGGCCTCGCGGGAACCGTGGAGGTGTGGAGCCTCGGTCTCGACATAGCCACAGAAGAAGGTGGCGTGCCGTTTGCGTACGGCATCGACCTCCGCAGACTCGGTGAGCTTGCGCAGTGCGTACTGACGCAGCGTTTCCAGCATGCGAAATCGCCCAGTGATGTCATCGCGCACGACCATTGACTTGTCTACCAGCCTGCCGACCAGGTCGAGCACATCGAAGGCCCCGGCGTCGTCGCCGGCACATATCGCTTCGGCCGCTTCGAGGGTGAACCCACCCCGAAAGGCCGCCAGGCGTTGGAACACGATCCGTTCGGCGGGCGACATGAGGTCATACGACCAGTCCACCGTGGCCTCGAGCGTCTGGTGCCGTGGCAGTGCGGTGCGGCTGCCGCCGGTAAGCAGGCGAAAGCGATCATCAAGGCGCTCGGCAATCTGTTTCGCGTCGAGTACCCGGGCCCTGGCCGCCGCCAGTTCGATGGCAAGCGGCATCCCGTCGAGGCGCTCGCAGATCCGCCGTACCCAATGCAGGGTCGAAGGGTCGACCTCGAATCTGGCATTGGCGTCTTGAGCCCGTTCTACAAACAACCGCACCGCATCGCTTGCCAAGGCGTCCCCGTCGCCGACTGCGCTCAGCGATGGCACCTGCCACAACGCCTCGCCGGGGACGCCCAGCCCTTCCCGGCTCGTAGCGAGGACCGTCAGGTTCGGGCAGTTCTGAAGGAGATGCTGCACCATCCTGGCGGTGGAGGTGATGAGGTGCTCGCAGTTGTCGAGTAAGAGCAGCACGGTACGGGTTCTGAGATGCCCGGTGACCTGATCGAGACTCGACGCGGGATCGGCCCCGAGTTGGGAGTTGCCGCTACCGCCCTGGCTTCGGGTCAGACCGAGGGTCTCCCCGATGGTGCCGGCGATCAGATCGGGGTCGCCAACCGACGCCAACTCGACCAGCCACACCCCCTGCGGATGGTCGGCGATGCTCTCGGCGGCGGCCTGGATCGCCAGGCGGGTCTTACCGGATCCGCCCACACCGGTCAGAGTGAGCAGTCGGTGATCGTGGAGCCGCTTGACCACCTCGTTGAGCTCCAACTCGCGACCGACGAACGAGGTCAACTGGATTGGCAGGTTGTTGGGATGGGCGTTGATCGACTGCAGCGGGGGGAAGTCGTCGCGGAGGCCATCGGCCGCTACCTGGAAGATTCGTTCCGGTCGGCCAAGGTCCTTGAGCGTGTGCTCCCCGAGGTCGCGCAGGGTTACCCCGACGAGCGACTCCCCGAGCACCTCCGCGGTGCCCCTGGAAGTGAGGATTTGGCCGCCATGGCCGGCGGCGAGCATTCGCGCCGTTCTGTTCAGTGTCGGCCCGAAGTAGTCGCCATCTCGTTCGTATGCCACCCCGGTGTGTAGGGCGAAACGCACCGCGAGGTCGCCGAGCGCGCCCCAATCTTCCGCAATAAGGCGACGTTGCACCGCGATCGCTGACTCCACGGCGGTGACCGGTTCGCTGAAGGCCGCCGAGAAGGCGTCACCCGCGGTGGAGAACACATAGCCACCCTCCTGCTCGATCCCGGCGCGCACGATGTCGTCGTGACGCTGAAGGGCGTCACGCATCACGGTGCGGTGCTCCTCCCACATGCGAGTGCTGCCCTCGATGTCGGTGAAGAGGAAGGTGACTGTGCCGGTGGGCCGCGATTTCACTGGCCGCGAGGGTAGGCGACGAACCAGGCCCGCGCTGTGGCTGAGTTCTGGGTCCACCCTGCCGGCTGGGGTCGGTGATGGTTACGGTATGCCCATGTGCGGCCGGTTCGTCCAGGCGCAGAGCGCCCAGTCGTACGCCTCTCATTTCGGGGCGGTGGTTGCGCTCGATGAGTCACTCGATCCATCGTGGAACGTCGCTCCCACCGACCGGGTGTACGGCGTGGCTGAACACGAAGGGGAGCGGCGGCTGGGCACCTTTCGCTGGGGCTTGATCCCCTGGTTCGCCAAGGAGGCCAAGGGGGCGGCCCGTCACGTCAACGCCCGCGCCGAGACTGTCGCCACGAGCCCGGTGTTCCGCGAGTCGTTCTCCCGCAATCGCTGCCTGATCCCGGCCGATGGGTTCTACGAGTGGGAGAAGCGCGAGTCGGGCGGAAAACTGCCCCACTTCATTCATCACGGTGACGGCACCCCGCTGGCACTGGGCGGTGTGTGGTCGTCGTGGAAGTCTCCCGATGGCGAACGCATCGCCACGTGCTCGATCCTCACCACGACGCCGAATGAGCTGGTGGCACCGATCCATGACCGGATGCCGGTGATTCTGCCGCGGCAGTCGTGGGAGCGCTGGCTGGATCGCGAGGTGACCGAACCCGATGAGGTGCGGTCCCTGCTGGTCCCCGCCAGCGACGGGTCGCTCCGCGAGCACTCGGTAGCGACACTGGTGAACGATGTGAAGAACAACTACCCGGAGTGTGTGGCGCCGCTGAGGTAGGCGAGACCGGATGCCGGATGCCGGGCAACGGGCAACGGCTACTGCAACGGCAGCGAATGCTCCCAGTCCGCCAACAGGGTGCGCAATGCGGTCACGAACGAGAGTGGCTGGTCGAGCAGCATGTGATGGTGCGCCTCGGGGATGGTCACGACCGGCGACACCCGCCCCATCAACTCGTACATGTAGGCGGCCGTGTCAGGCGGCACCACCACCGAGTGCTCGCCGCGCAATACCGCCACCCGGCACTTCACCGCGGCGAGTTGACGTCGATCGAGCGGGTCCGACGCGGAGCCTGCATCGACCGCCGAAACCAGGCAGGAGGATTCACGATGCCCCTATCTGCGCCCAGGCACGCTCGAACGCGCTGCCGAGTACCTCGGCGGTGTAGGGACCGCCTATCTTCGCGGCCTGGTGCGGGTCCATGCCGTCGGCGAACCGGTCACGGGCGAGCCGGGCCACGACCTGCAGTTCATCGAGTTGCCCGGCGACGAAAGCGTGGTCGACGGTGGCGCCATGTCCGGGAACGACCACTCCACCGGCGAGGGGGAGCAGCGCGGCAACCGTCTCCGGCCACTCGAGTGGGAAGGAGTCGTTGAATGACGGTGGGGCACCCTCTTCGACCAAGTCACCAGCGAACAGCACCTCGCGATCGGGGATCGAGACGGCTATGTCGTTGTCGGTGTGTCCCCGACCGAGGTGCCGCATTTCCACGACCGTACCCCCGAAGGTCACCGTGACAGAGGTGGAAAAAGTGAGGCGGGGTGGAGTGATCACGACCGCATCCAGCACAGACGCATGGTCGGGGGCGAGCGCCTTCACCCGGTTCCGCATCTGTTCACCGTGAGCGAGCATCGCTTGGGCGCAGCGCTCATGACCCCACAGCGCCGCCTCGGGGAACACCTGATTGCCAAACGTGTGGTCCCAGTGATGATGAGTGTTGATCACCCAGCGCACCGGAAGCCGGGTGACGGCGCGCAGACTCTCCACCATCTCACCGGCCTGGAGGTGCGAGGCGCGGGTGTCGATGATCAGCACTCCGTCGGTGCAGATCACCGCGCCGATATTGAGATCCAGGGAGCGATGGCGGCGAACGAATACCTGCGGAGCGATCTCGGACCAGTGCTCTGCCATATGGCAAGCGTATCTCGAGTGCGCGGCCGCTTCGCGCGGTCTGGGTTGCCAGTTGCCCGTTTCTAGTTTCCCGTTACCTTCCGGGCGCGTTGCACTCGGATGGGGTGTCGAGTGTCGGGCGTCCGCCGACCCACCGCCGCCGAGTGATCCATCTCATCCAAGCGGCGCCGAGAACCGGACGGGCAGCGGGCACTGGCCTTCTCGCCGATAGCTACTCGCCCCCGATACCCTTCCGCGCCCATGTACGAACGCCTCTCCTTCCTGGACAACACCTTCCTGGCGATGGAGGGGCCCAACAACCCGATGCACGTCGGGGCGACCCTGCGGTTTGCGGCCGGAGCGCTGGAGACCGGAACGGGTGGTGTGGATGTCGACTCGATTCGAGCCTTCATTGGC
>JBKKBI010000028.1:0-2588 GCA_046714175.1 Acidimicrobiia bacterium
GTCAAGACCACCGAACCCGTTCCCGCTCAGGTCGGTGAAGATCACTGTCACCCGCGTCCCATCGGTCGCCCCAGCGGCTGTACCGTCGGGCACAATCAGCGCAGCGTCACCGACACCGTCGAGGGGCGGATTCGAGTTCCTCCGGGCACGCCAAGAAGCTGCGAGTCTTCAGCCGTCAGCATCAGCCGGGAGCCGACAGAGCCTCGCGCCTAACGACTAGATCGACACTCGCCCTACTTGGCGCGCGAGCCCTCGGTCACTTCGCTCTTGTGCGCCGCGAAGGCGGCGAGAACCTCGCCCTTCTCCTTCTCGGGCACGCCGACGAAGTCGAGTGTGCGTCCGAGTTCGGCAGCCACCTCATCGAATTCCTCTGATGAGATACGAAGGTCGCGATGGGCCGCCTCCAAGCCGAGGGGGGTTGTCCCTGGCTTCGTGCCTACATATTCGAATGGGCCACCCGCAACGTTGCACACCCACAGAGTCCGCATGAACTTCAGACCCGGCAGTCTGCCCAGCTGCTTGGTGTGCCAGTCGCGTAGGGAAGGGTTCTTGGAGGCCTGGCCGACAATGGGATTCTTGACGATCGCGTCGCTGAAGTGGTCGACTACCGCGGCGACGGCAAACACGCCTCCGAGTCGCTCGTAGAGGGTCTTCTCTGCCATAGGTGCTCCTCTCGTCGTCATGCGACGGCACTGCCGGTTACTTGCGAAGGGTACGCTCGATCGGTTTTCAAAGCTGCTGGGATCGCGGTCGGTGGAGGCAACCCAACGACTTCACCGGGAATACGCCGCTCGTCCCGGCGAGAGCCGATTGCGGCTGTTCTATCGTCCCGCCACCAGACGCGCAGGGAGTCCCGTCGTGAACGAACAGCTCGCCACACTTGCCGACCGCCATTGGGATCTGGCCATGGCGAACTCCCCGATGTGGGCCAGCCTTCTCGGCGATCACCGGTTCGATGCCGAGGTGGAGGATCTCAGCCGCGACCACGAGGACGCGATGATCGACGCCTTTGGGGGCATCGCCGCCGGAGCCCGGGCCATCGACGCCGACACCCTCGACGGCGAGGATCGCATTACTCGCCATGTGTTGATCTTCGAAGCCGAGGGCATCGTCGGATTGCTGCAGAGCCGGATGTCCGAGTTCCTGGTCGATCCGATGCTCGGCATCCACATGGGCATCATTCAAGGCGTCCCCCAGTTGCGCGCCGGTAATGCCGAACAGGCCACGGCCTTCCTCGAGAAAGCGTCCAAGGTGGGAGGAATGTTCGACCAGGCGATGGAGCGGCATCGCCAGGGGGTGGCGAACGGGCGCACTCCGCCCCGCATCTCGGTGGAAAAGGTGCTCGGCCAACTCGATGCATTTGCCGGCGTCCCAGTGGCGAACAATCCGTTCCTCCAGATCGCACTTCCCGAGGAGTGGCACGACCTGGAACGCGCCCGGTGGCGCAAGGCGATGGAGGAACAGGTGACCTCGGTGGTCAACCCGGCGTTCGCCCGCTATCGCGCCGCCATCGCCGCCGAAGTACTGCCGGTGGCCCGGCCCCCCGAGCGTTCCGGGGTGTGCTGGCTGCCCGACGGAGACGCGATCTATGACCGCGCCGTCCGCCGTTACACCTCGCTGGACCTCACCCCCGAGGCGATCCATCAGATCGGACTCGACGAGATCGCCTCGCTGGAGCATGAATACGCGGCGCTCGGGACCCGGGTACTCAAGACCGATGATGTGCCGGTGATCTACCAGAAGCTGCGCAACGATCCCGCGCTGCGGTTCCAGACCGCCGATGAGGTGCATCGCGCCGCCGAAGGGGCCTTGTCTCGTGCCCGGGAGGCGATACCGGGCTGGTTCGGCCGTCTCCCCGAAGCCCCCTGTGTCGTACAACCGGTGCCCGACGTCGGCGCCGCCGATGCCACCATTGCGTACTACTTCCCTCCGTCCGAGGACGGCACCAGGCCCGGCATCTACTTCGTCAATCTCAGCGAGCCCACCACCCGCACTCGTTTCGAGGCCGAGGTGCTGGCCTTCCATGAGAGCATCCCGGGACATCACCTACAGATTGCGATCGCACAGGAGTTGGAGGGAGTACCCGCCTTTCGCCGCCATGGCAACACCACGGTCTACACCGAGGGGTGGGGCCTGTATACCGAGCGGCTCGCAGACGAGATGGGGCTGTACTCGGACGATGTGGCGCGGATGGGGATGCTGTCCTTCGACTCCTGGCGCGCCGGGCGCCTGGTGGTCGACACCGGGCTGCACGCCCAGGGGTGGAGTCGCCAGGAGGCCATCGACTACTTCGTGGAGAACTCGCCGCAGGCGGTGAACAACATCGCCAACGAGGTGGACCGCTACATCGGTTACGTCGGCCAGGCCCTGGCCTACAAGACCGGGCAGCGCGAATTGTTCCGGCTGCGCACCGAAGCCAAGGCCGCCATGGGAGCTCGCTTCGACATCAAGGGCTTCCACGACACGGTGCTCGCCAGCGGCCCGGTGCCGCTCGACCTGCTCGGCGATCTGGTTCGCGAGTGGACGGCGGGCAGAGCCCCCCCCCCCGCACCAAAATCAAGAAAGCCGACCCCCAAACTGCGCTCGCC
>JBKKBI010000029.1:0-32906 GCA_046714175.1 Acidimicrobiia bacterium
GACGGTCCGGCGTTCGACGAGACGACCGCGGTGCCTGCCATCTCGACGGCGATTCCGGCGGGGACCACCGTGCTGGGTTATGAGCTTGCCGACGGAATCGTCACGATCGACCTTTCCGCCCAGTTCACCTCCGGTGGCGGCAGTCTGTCGATGATGGGCCGGCTCGGCCAGATCGTGCTCTCACTCGACCGGATCAGCGGTGTAGAAGGTGTGCGGTTCCTGGTGGAGGGCGTTCCCACCACCGTGTTCGGCGGTGAGGGGATCGTGGTTGACGATCCTGCCACCGCCGCGGACTTCGGGGAACTGTTCCCCGCGGTGATGATCGAGAGCCCGGCCTATCGCGACTTCGCCACCGCCAATCCTCTGGTGGCGCGCGGCACCGCCAACGTGTTCGAGGCCACGGTGAGCCTGGCGCTCACCGATGCCGCCGGGCTGGTCATCTGGGAGGGCTTCACGACTGCCACCTGTGGCACCGGATGTCGCGGCGAGTGGGAGATCACGATTCCCTACGAGGTCGACTCTCTGCAGTTGGGGAGCCTCGTCGCATGGGAGGCCTCGGCGATGGACGGCAGCCAGACCAATGTCCGCGAGCACCCGGTGTGGCTGATTCCCTATGAGGGTTCAGCCACCACCACGGTTCCGGGCACTGGATGCTCGGGAGCCAACGCAGCCGACCTGGTCGAGCAGTCCGGGTTGCCGGAGGCCGTGGCCGAGAAGCGAGCCGCGATCCACGCCGCCGCCGTGGCGTGCGAGTGGGCGACGCTGGGGTCGCTGCTGGCCGACGCGTTCTCCTACACGTTCGGCGTCGACACCGATCCCATCGCCTTTTGGCAGGAGCGGGAGGCAGAGGGCGATCGTGTCATCTTCTACCTCGCCGAACTGCTCAATCGGCCGGTCGGGCTGCAGACCGCCGGCGACATCACGTATTACGCCTGGCCGTCCGCGTTCGTCACTGAGTGGAGCGCGGTCGCCGCCGCCGACCGCGAGGCGTTGCGTCCGCTCTACGACGACGACGACTTCGCCTTCTGGGCGGACTTCGGGGGCTACGCCGGTTACCGCGTCGGGATCACCGCCGCCGGCGAGTGGGTGTACTTCATCGCCGGGGACTGAGGTGGCAGATGACAGGTGGCAGGTGGCAGATGGCAACGGGCAACGACTGTTACCGGACCGCGGTTTCCAACAACCGAATCGCCCCCGCCTTGTCCAACGGCTCGTTGTAGTTGCCGCACTTCGGGGACTGCACGCACGACGGGCATCCGGCGGCACACGGGCACTCGAGGAGCGCCTGGAGGGTCGCCTTGAGGTGGCGCTCGCCGGCGGAGAAGGCGAGGGGGGCGATGCCGGACCCGCCGGGATATCCGTCGTAGATGAACCAGACCGCTCCGCCCACTTCGGGGTGATGGGGAGTGGATAGCCCGCCGATATCCCAGCGATCGCAGATCGCGATCAGCGGAAGCATGGCAATGGCCGTGTGCTCGGCGGCATGGAGCACACCGGGAAGGTCGGCAGCGGTGACACGGGCGTCGGCGATCAGATCGTCGCCGACGAGGAACCACACCGCCTGGGTGACATACCGCCGCGCCGGCAGGTCGAGCGGCTCATAGGCGATCACGCTGCGATCGCTGAGGCGCTTTCGCTTGAAAGCCACTACCTGTTCTTCCACCTCGACCATCCCGTGACGATGCCCGAATCGCCCCAACGATCCCGAGCCATGGGTGGCGCGGACGGTGATCGTGGTGTCCTCCTCGGGCTGGGTGTAGTAGTCGACCTCGCCCGAGCGCGCCCGCACGGTCCGTCCCGACCAATCCAGCGACTCGATGAGGTAGGTGTCACCCTGGTGGAGGTACACCGCCCCGGGATGGGTCTGCGAGGCGACGCGCCCTTCATCGACCGTCCCCATGATCTCGCCGTCCTCGTCGACGATGGTGAACGGCGGGCCTCCGGCGGTGCGGATGTCGATGTCAGCGGCGGGACCACGACTTCCAGTCCAATGGAGTCGGCCGTTGTGGATCCGGAGCCGACCTGAGGCCACCAGATCGACGGCAAGCTCCTCGACCTCGGGGCCGAACGCCGCCACCGCCTCGGTGGGCTCGAGCGGCATCTCATGGGCAGCACAGGCCATGTGCGCCGCGAGCACTTCGGGGTTCGCAGGATTGATCACCGCCGAGTCCGACGGCCGGCGGAACAGATCTTCGGGGTGGTTCATGAACCACTGATCGAGTGCGTCCTGGCCGGCCACCAGGACCGCGAGCGACTCATCGATGGAGCGCCCGGCGCGTCCGGTCTGCTGTCGGTAGGAGGCCACCGTCCCCGGGAAGGTGGCGAGCACCGCGGCATCGAGCCCGCCGACATCGATCCCCAACTCGAGGGCATTGGTAGCGGTGACTCCGAGGAGTTCTCCGGCGAACAGAGCCTGCTCCACCCGGCGGCGGTCCTCGGCGAGGTAGCCGGCGCGATACGGCGCGATGCGGGCCGCGGTCTCGTCGTCGAGCCGCTCTCGAGCCCAGCGATAGACCAACTCGACGCCTTTGCGACTGCGAGCGAAGGCGATGGTGGGGATGCGCCGTCGCATCAGATCGACGAAGACATCCGTGGTCTCGGCAAGCGCGCTCCGGCGCAGATCGCCCTCGCCGAGCTCCGGGTTCCACAGCACGTGGTGCCGTATCCCGCTCGGCGAGGTGTCCTGATCCACGACTTCAACCGGGAGCCCGGTGAGCGCACTCAGCAGCTCGCCCGGGTTCCCGATGGTGGCCGACGATCCGAGGAATGTGGGCTCGGACCCATAAAGGCGGGCGATGCGCCGTAGGCGCCGCAGGATGTTGCCGACGTGGCTTCCGAAGATCCCGCGCATCACGTGCACCTCGTCCACCACCACGAAGCGGAGATGACGGAAGAACCTGGCCCATCGGGCGTGCGACGGCAGGATGCCGATGTGGAGCATGTCCGGGTTGGTGAGCACGACGTTGGCATTCTTCCGGGTCCAGGCTCGCGCCTGTAGGTCGGTGTCGCCGTCGTACACGGAGGCGGTGAGAGGGGGGATGCCGAGTGTGTGCAGGGAGCGGAACTGGTCGCGGGCCAGCGCCTTGGTGGGGAACAGCAGAAGTGCGGTTGCCTGCGGCTCGGCAAGGATCGCTTCGGCGATGGGCGCCTGGAAGCACAGCGACTTGCCGGATGCGGTGCCGGCCACGACGACGGTGTGCGTGGCGGCTCGGGCGCGGCGGATCACCTCCACCTGGTGCCGGTAGAGGCGGTCGATGCCGCGTTCTGTGAGCGCAGCACGCAATCGGTCGTGCAAAGGCGGATCGGGTTCGGCGTAGATGGCACCGCGGCCGGGCACAGTCTCGACGTGCACTATTCGCTCGGCGAGCTCGGGGTCAGCCTTCCAAGCGGCCAACGCTTCCCGGAGCCGCCCAGTGGCCGGGGAAGTCACTCCGCGGCGGGATCGGGACGCGTCGGGGCCATCGCGCGCAGTACCAGGTAGCCGAGGATTCCGGCGAGTGCCGAGCCCACGAAGATCCCGGTCTTGGCCAGGTCGGCGGTGGCGGCGTCATCGAAAGACAGGCTGGCGATGAACAGCGAGACCGTGAACCCGATCCCGGCGATGAGGGACAGGCCGATCACATGGCGCCAATGCATCGCCGGGGGAAGGATGCCGAGGCGGAGCCGTACCGCCAGCCACGCGAACGTGGTGATGCCTACCAGTTTGCCCGCCAGGAGTCCGACGCCGACCCCGAGGGCGACTCGGCTGGTAGCCGCATCACCGATGTTGACTCCTGCGAAACGCACCCCGGCATTCGCCAAGGCGAAGATCGGCACCACCACGAATGACGACCAGGGATGCAGGGCACGCTCGACGCGGTCGAGCGGCGCCACCGACTCCCGGGCGATCGCCGCCAGAGCCAGGGCGTTTTCATCGATTCTCTCGGGTGCAAACGGGGCTTGCGACTCCACGTCGTACGCCTCGAGAATGCGACGGGCCCGGATGCGGTACTCGCGGTCCCCGTACATCGCCCGCGCCGGAGTGAGCAGGCCGATGGCGACGCCGGCCAGGGTGGCGTGCACCCCGCTCTCCAACAAGAAGAACCACGCCGCCAGCGACACCGGTACGTAAAAGGCGAGGGAGCGGACTCCAACTCGTGCCGCCACCCAGATGGCGGCCAGGCTCGTCACCGCGAGTCCGAGGTCGCCCAGTGCCAGCTCCTCGGTATAGAAGAGCGCGATCACCAGGATCGCCCCGATGTCGTCGGCGATCGCCAGCGCCAGGAGGAACAGTCGTCCACCGATCGGCACCCGGGTGCCGAGGAGAGCAACCACCCCGAGAGCGAATGCGATGTCGGTGGCCATCGGGATCCCCCAACCGTGCACCGCGTTGGTGCCCGCGTTGAATCCCAGGTAGATGCCCGCCGGCACCGCCATCCCACCCAAAGCGGCGATGGCCGGAAGCGCCGCGGCCCGGGGGCTGTGCAATTCTCCTGTGACCAGCTCTCGTTTGATCTCCAGACCGACCACGAAGAAGAAGATGCCCATCAGTCCGTCGTTCACCACCAGCCGCAGGGTCTCGCCGAGGTGGCGCGAGCCGATGCCGATGTCGACCGGTGTGTTCCAGAACCGCTCGTAGGTGTCGCCAAAGGGGGCGTTGGCCCACAACAGCGCCACCAGCGCCGCCACCAGCAGCACGGCGCCCCCCGCCGATTCGATTTGGGTGAATCGCAGCAGGGGGCGAACGAAGCGCGCCGGTACGCCGCGCTCGGAGTTGATCCACGTCTGGTGCGGCGGCGAGTGTTGCGGCACGGTTGCCGAGAGTAGCGCCGCGGGGTGCCACCCTCGGAGTGGGGCCTGCGCTGCTCTCCATATACTCCCGCCAGCGCACGAGGAGCACCGTGGACCCCACCACTTGGGCCTGGATCGCCGTCGTCGTGGCGCTGGTCGTGATCGCACCTCCCCTCGGAATGACTCGCCTCCGTTCCGATTTGTGGGTGCCGGCGTGCGCGGCGGTGGGGGTTGCGATCCTCGCCGCGAGCGCCGGGCGCCTTCTGATCGCCGACTGGTCGCTCGCCGTCGGCTTGGCATGCGTCTTCGGCGCCGGCGCCGGAGTTCTCGCCGAGATCATTGCGGGTCGCTCGTCCCTCTTCGACCGGCCCGGGCTGCAGGCCGGCAACCTCGCCGCGGCCTCCTATGGCGTCGGACTGTTGGCCATCGCGTTGGGACGACTTCTGCTTGCCGACGATCCCGCTCCCGGGTTGGCGCTGGCGGCGCTGGCGCTGGGTGCCGCGGTGACCGCGGCAGTGTTTCGTCTGGCGAGCATCGGTGGTAATCCCCGGGCTCCCGCTGCCGAGTTGGCGGCCCTCGTGGTGATCGCCGCAGTGGCCGCGGGATCGCTCACCACCGAAGCCACGACGGCGGCGCTGCCGTTGGCCGTGCTCGCCTTGGGAGGCGTGGGGGCATTGGCCGGGCGCGGGTTCCGGGCGGGTGATCCGGCGGTGATGTTGCAGAGCCGGTCGCGGCTGGGGACCGCCGTGGTCGCGGCGGGCGGCCCGCTGCTGATGCTCGCTTCCGCCCCCGCCGGCATCTCGCGGCCGATCGGCCTCGGGATCGCGATCACGGTGGGAGCTGTGGGCGCAGCCGCGGTGACCCAACTCGCCGAGCTGTATACCGCCGACCGCTGGCGTCCCGCCAAGCGCCTCGCCACCCGGGCCAAGTCCGGACCGGCCGCGGTGATCGCGACGGCGATCGGCGATGCCGCCCGCGCCACTGGCTGGCTCCTGGGCGGGATCGTGGCGGCAGCGATCGCCGCAGAGCGCGCGGGTCGTCTCGCCGGTGACGGCTCACTCGGGGTGGCGCTGGCGGTGGTGGCCGCGGTGGCGACTCTCGGGGTCAACGCCTCCGGGGAGTTCCTGTCGGTGCTGGCGCGCCAGGGCGACGACGCGGTGGCGAACGCCGACCCGGTGGCCGGCGAGGCCGCCGCTCATCTCCTGGCGGCCGGAAGCGCCGCGGGTGCTGTCGGTCGAAGTGTGGCTACCTTCGGTGGAGGTGCCGTCGGATTGCTGCTGATCGCGGTCCTGGCAAATCACGCGCCGTCGGGAGTGGCGACGGGGTGGGGTGTGGCGGGGTTTGGCATTGGCGTCGCCGTCGCTTGGTACGCCGCGGGTTGGACCTCGCATGCCCATGAGCCGGGTTCCGTCTTGTCGCGCACGGGCCGCGCCTTGCTCGTGGTCGCGATCTCGATGGCGGCACCCGCAGGGCTGGGGACTGTGAGTGCGGCCGCCGGTTGGGGTCTCGTCGCCGGCCTGGCGGCTGCCGCGCTCGCGCTCTCCTTCGCGCTGGTCATCGCCTCGGGAGCGTGGGACAACACGCGGCGCCTGATCGAGGCCGGCGCCTACGGGGGCACCGGTTCCAGGGCGCATCGCGCCATCGTCGCCGCCGACACCATTGGGGTGCGGTGGAGGGACGCGGTGGCGCCGAGCGTTGTCGTTCTTCTGCTCGTCGCGGCGGTGACCGCGATCGCGTTCGCGTCCCTGATGGGGTGAGGTGCTTGGGCGGTCTACCCTGGAACGCCGCCTCCCGGAGTCCCCCCTGAGCATCGAAGTCACCTTCGTTCGTCACGCCGAGACCGACGCCAACGCCGCGGGCGTATGGCAGGGGCAGGGCGATCACCCGCTCTCCGGTCGCGGAGAAGAACAAGCCCGCGCGCTCGGCGAATTGCTCGCGGCGAAGGAGTTCGACGTCGTGCTCGCCTCCGACCTGCCCCGCACCATGCAGACCGCCGAGCTCGCCGGTGTGACCGCAACCCCGGAACCCGCCTGGCGGGAAATCGACATCGGCCGCTGGCAGGGGCTGACCCGCGAAGAGGTCGAGTCCCGTTACCCCGACGAGTCTGCGGCCTTGCGCGAAGGGCGTCCGGTGCAGATGGGGGGCGGGGAGAGCTGGGACCAGTTCTCCGCTCGAGTGTCACAGGCCCTGGCTGCTCTCCTCGCCCGCACCCCGGCCGGGTCGCGCGTATTGGTGGTCACTCACGGGGGCATCGTGCACTCCGTCGTCGGGTCGGGACTGCAGGTGACGGGCCGGGGCCGAACCTGGCCCTTGGAGCGAGTGCGCAACGCCTCCATCACCGAGGTGGTGGCATCGCCGGAAAGGTTCCATCTCCAGTCCTACAACGACGCCCGCCACGCCCTGCCCGATCCGCCGGGGCCGGAGACGATCTCGCTGGTGCGCCATGCCGAGTCGACGGCCAATGTGGTTGGGCGATGGCATGGGCGGACTGATGGACCGCTGAGCGACCACGGCCGCACTCAGGCGGAGCGTTTTGCTGCCACCAATTCGGGGTTCGGCGTCGTGTTCACATCACCCCTGCAGCGCGCCCTCCACACCGCCGAGGCCTACGCCCGCCATCACGGTGTGGTGGCCTCCCTCCAACCCGACCTGGTGGAGATCGACTTCGCCAGTTGGGAAGGCCTGACCACGTCCGAGATCGAAGCGCAGTTCCCCGAGGAGTGGCACGCTGTCATCGAACAGGGCGCGGACCTGCCCCGCGGCGGAACCGGCGAGACATTCGGCGCCGCCGGGCAGCGAATGGAACGGACGGTGCGCGCATTGGCCGATGCCAACCCCGGGAGTCACCTCGGACTCTTCACCCATGGCGGATCGATCTGGTCGCTCATCGCCCGAGTCATGGGTCTGCCCTGGCCCGACCACCGTTCACTGGGTCTCCCGACGAACACCAGCCTCAGCCGAGTGCAGCTGACCCCGGACGGGATGCGCCTGGTGGATTACAACCTCCCCTTGCGATGAGGCTGCTACTGGTGACCAACGACTATCCACCACGGCCAGGTGGCATTCAGCAGTATCTCGCCGGGCTGGTCGCCGCCCTGCCCGCCGAGGTCCGGGTGTTGGCTCCCCGCCACCCCGGCGCGGCAGACGAGGCGGGGATCTTCCGCGGACATCGCCGGTTCCTGTGGCCGACACGCCGCACCCGCCGCTGGATCGCGAGTCATGTGGCCGAGTTCTCTCCCGAGGTGATCCTCTTCGGGGCGCCGCACCCATTGGCCCAGCTGGGACCGCGCTTGCGGCGGGACACCGGGGTGGGATACGCGGTGCTGTGCCACGGGGCTGAGGTGGTGGTGCCCGCCGCATTCCCATTGCTGCGCCGCTTGGTGAGGTTCCCGCTCCGCCGCGCCGATGTCGTCTTCGCCACCTCGGGATACACCGCGGGCCGGGTGCAGCGCCTCGTCGCGCGTCCCCCGGTCGTCGTTGGCGCCGGAGTCGATCCGCGGTTCCAGCCCGGCACGGGGTCACCCGATCACCCGGTGGTGGGGTGCGTCTCCCGGTTTGTGCCCCGTAAAGGCCAGCGCCGCGTGCTCGCTGCGGTGGCGGCGCTGCGCGCCGAGGGACGCGACGTGTCTGTCGTTCTCGTCGGTGCGGGCCGCGACGAGAGGGCGCTGCGCCGCCTTGCCGCAAGACTTGCGGTCCCGACGCGTTTCGAGGTGGCGGTTCCCTTTGCTGCCCTACCCGCGCTCTACCGACAGTTCACGATCTTTGCGATGCCCTGTCGCTCGCGGTGGTTCGGTCTCGAGGCCGAAGGCCTCGGGATCGTATTCCTCGAGGCAGCGGCGACGGGACTACCCGTGATCGCCGGTGACTCCGGAGGTGCGCCGGAGACAGTGCTGCCGGGTCGCACCGGCTTCGTGGTCGATGGCACCGACTCGATGGTCGAGGGACTCCGTTCCTTGCTCGACGACCCCGAACGGAGCCGGGCAATGGGCATGGCGGGCAGGGAATGGGTGGTGGCTCAGTACTCGTGGGAAGCCGTGGCGCTCCGCATGGTGAGCGCCCTGCGCGGCATTGCCAGGACGGGTGGCGCGGGCGAGCATTCTTGACAAGCACCGGTCGACAGGCGTACACCTAGTAGGCCGCCGGTTTCGTCCGGCTGATCCCTATCCCAACAAGGTCGATGAAACTCGTCATCGTCGAATCACCAGCCAAGGCTCGCACCATCTCCGGGTTCCTCGGTGATGGTTACGTCGTCGAGTCTTCGATCGGCCACGTCCGCGACCTGCCGCGCAACGCCGCCGACGTTCCAGCCAGCCACAAGAAGGAAAAGTGGTCCCGTCTTGGAGTAGATACGGCCAATGGGTTCAAGCCCCTCTATGTCGTGCCCGCAGACAAGAAGAAACAGATCGATCACCTCAAGAAGCTCATGAAGGGCGCAGACGAATTGTTCCTCGCCACCGACGAAGACCGCGAGGGAGAGTCGATTGCCTGGCATCTGACGGAGGTGCTCAAACCCAAGGTGCCGGTGAAGCGGATGGTGTTCCATGAGATCACCCGTGATGCGATCCACCATGCCGTTGCCTCGCCTCGGGAGCTGGATCGGCGCCTGGTCGATGCTCAGGAGACGCGGCGCATTCTCGACCGGTTGTTCGGATACGAAGTGTCCCCGGTCCTGTGGCGCCTGGTCCGGCCCAAACTGTCCGCGGGTCGAGTGCAGAGTCCGGCGATTCGGATCGTGGTCGATCGGGAGCGGGAGCGCATGAAGTTCCGGGCGGCGCAGTACTGGGATGTCGCAGGCCAGTTCTCCGTCACCGCGGGCGACTTCACCGCCATCCTGAGCAGTCTCGGCGGAGTCCGGGTCGCCTCGGGGAAGGACTTCGACCGTGAAGGTGGGATTTCCCGAGACGACGTGGTGCTGCTCGACAGGGCGGGAGCCGAAGCCGTGGTTGCAGATCTCTCCGGCGCGGAATTCGGCATTCGGTCCGTCGAGCGCAAGCCGTTCCGGCGCTCGCCGTATCCGCCGTTCCGGACTTCCACACTGCAGCAGGAGGCAGGACGGAAGCTGCGGTTCTCGTCGCAGCACACGATGCGCCTCGCCCAGCGCCTCTACGAGAACGGCTTCATCACCTATATGCGCACCGACAGCGTTTCGCTCTCGGAGAATGCCATCGCCGCGGCGCGCTCCCAGGTGATCGAGTTGTACGGCAAAGAGTATGTGCCCGATTCACCGCGGGTATACGTGTCCAAAGTGAAGAATGCCCAGGAGGCACACGAGGCGATCCGCCCTGCTGGCGACGTGTTTCGCACCCCCGAACAGATACGCGGCCAGTTGAACAAGGACGAGTTGTCCCTCTACGAACTGGTGTGGAAGCGAACCGTCGCCTCGCAGATGTCCGATGCCACCGGAGAGTCGGTGCAGGTCCGCCTCGCCGCCTCCGGCGCCTCGGGCCGCGAGGCCGAGTTCGCGACATCGGGCAAAGTCATTGCCTTTCCCGGTTTTCTGCGCGCCTATGTAGAGGGTTCCGATGATCCCGACGCCGAACTCGAGGATCAAGAGCGGCGTCTACCCGCGATGACGGAGGGGGAGCCGGCCCGAGCCAAGAGTCTGGAAGTGGCGGGGCACGAGACGAAACCCCCGGCGCGATACACCGAAGCCTCGCTAGTGAAGCGGCTCGAAGACCTCGGCATCGGACGACCCTCGACATACGCGTCGATCATTCAGACGATCCAGGATCGCGGCTACGTGTGGAAGAAGGGCACCGCCCTGATCCCCACCTTCACCGCCTTTTCCGCGGTACGGCTGCTCGAGGAGCACTTCACCGAGCTGGTCGACTACGGGTTCACCGCGCGCATGGAGGAGGATCTCGACGAGATCGCCGCCGGGGACCGCGAGATGGTGCCTTATCTGCAGGCGTTCTACTTCGGCAACGGTCATCCCGGGCTGGTCGATGTGGTCAAGGGCGCGTTCGAGAATGCCGACGCCCGCGAGATCAACACGCTCCCGTTCGAAGGCCTCGAAGGGGTGCTGCTGCGCAGCGGGCGCTTCGGGCCCTATCTCGAGAAAGGGGAGCAGCGGGTCAGTGTTCCCGAAGACATCCCCCCTGACGAGTTGACTCCGGAGCGAGCCACCGAGTTGCTGGAGGCGCCTTCGGGTGATCGCGTCCTTGGAGTCGACCCCGGGTCCGGAGTCGAGGTGTTGGTCCGCAACGGCCGGTTCGGACCCTACGTCCAACTAGGGGAGAACGATGAAGGCGAGAAGCGGCCAACGGCTTCACTCTTCAAGTCGATGCATCCGGACACCGTCACCCTGGATCAGGCTCTGCAGCTGCTGACCCTGCCGCGTGTCGTCGGGCTGGACCCGGAGACCGAGGAGGAAATAGTGGTCGCCAATGGACGCTACGGGCCGTATGTGAAGCGCGGAGCCGACACCCGCAGTCTGGAGAGCGAGGAGGATCTGTTTGCCCTCGATGTCCCTGGCGCCGTGGCGGTCCTCGCCCAGCCCAAGCGCCGGCGCGGCCAGGAGATCCGCGGCCCGCTGCGTGATCTCGGGAACGACCCTGCCACTGGCTGGCACGTGGTGGTTCGCGACGGGCGCTTCGGGCCCTACGTGACAGACGGCGGGGTCAACGCCTCGTTACGCCGCGAAGACTCGGTGGAGCGCATCACTGTGGACCGCGCCTCGACCCTCCTCGCCGAGCGGCGCGAGAAACTCACCGCGGAAGGCAAGGACGTGAAACCGGGGAAGAAGTAACCGCTACCCGCTGCCCGCTACCGGCCGGCGACCTCGTCGCTGCGATCTGGCGAAATGGAGCCCTGCGCTCAGCGCTCATCGCACATCGCGTCCTGCCCATCGCTCTCACACGCTCTGGCAAATCGCCGATCGCAGAGGCCGCCGCCAGACGGCCGACCCCTGATAGCCTCAGCCGGTGACGGAAGCGCGTCGTTCTGCTTGGGCTCTGATGCGAAAAGGGCCCTTCTCCCGCCTATGGAAGGCCGGCTTCATCAGCAGTACCGGTGACTGGGTGGCGATGCTGGCGACGCTGTCTCTCGCCGACTCACTCGCCGGTGGCGGTGGCATGGTGCTGGCGCTCACCTCTCGCATCGTGCCCGGCCTGTTCTTCGCCGCCATCGGCGGGATCATCGCCGACCGGTTGAATCGCAAGTACGTGATGGTGGTGGCCGAACTGGGGCGGGCGGCGCTGGTGTTTTCGCTCGCCTTCGCCGAATCGATCCAGTACCTGGTTCTGGTCAACCTGGCGCTAGAGGCGTTGACGCTCGTCTTCCAGCCTGCCAAGGAGGCGACAGTGCCATCGCTGGTGTCGCGGGCGGAGTTGGTGCAGGCGAACAGCCTCTCACTCAGCGCCGCCTACGGCACTTTCCCGCTGGGGGCGGCGATCTTTACCGGCTTGGCCTCCATCGGAGACGACATCACTCTGGGCGGGCTTCTTCCCGGCACCCAGGAGGGTCTGGCGTTCCTGGTCGACGCCGCCTCGTATCTCATATCGGCAACTCTGATCCTGACCCTCCCCGCGGCAGCGCGGCGCGTCCGCCAACCCGGGGAGCGTCGTTGGAATCCGATGGCGGTGTTGCGCGACCTCAAAGAGGGGATCGTGTTCGTGGCCTCGCACCGCCGGGTGCGTCCCGTGGTGTTGGCGATGACGTCTGCCCTGGCTGGCGGCGGAATCATCGTCGTGTTGGGCAAGCCTTTCGCCACGCTCCTCGAGTCCGGCCCCGCCGGGTTTCCCGCCTTGCTCACCGCGTTCGGACTCGGCGCGGGCACCGGCATCGTGCTGGTGACGATCTTCGGACCGCGCTTTCGGTATAAGGATGTGGTCTTCGGTATCGCACTTTTGCTGACCGGGGTTGCGCTGGCTGCCGCTGCTTTCGTCAAGACACTCATCGGCGGTCTCGGCTGGATCGGCTTGATGGGGGTGGGTGCCGGTGCCGCGTACGTCCTCGGCTTTGCCCATCTCCATGAACAAGCGGACGACGCCGTGCGGGGACGCACCTTTGCGGCACTGTTCTCGCTGCTGCGTATCGGTCTGCTCACCTCGATGATGCTGGCGCTCCCGCTCGCCGGGTTCTTCGACGGCCGCCTGCCCGGACTGCTGAGCAACGGCACCCGCGACGTGTTGCTTGTGGGTGGCATCACGATGCTGATCAGCGGGTCGCTGACGCTGTGGAGCGTGCGGCGCAACCTCATCGCCCTCAGCCATGCTCCGCGGCCCGAGGTGGATGCCGCCACCGAAGCGTTCCGTCGCTACCGCAAGACGGTGACTGGACTCGAAGAGACGGCCGAGATCGATCGCGTCGAGAGCGGCGGCCCGGAGAAGTGATCCGCTATCTCGCCGTCGAGGGCATCGATGGGGCGGGTAAGTCGACGGTGGCCCGGGAGCTCACCGGGGCGCTCGTCGGTGCCGGCCATTCCGTCGTATCCGTGCGGGAGCCCGGGGGTACCGAGGTCGGCGAATCGATTCGCCAGATCCTGCTCGGGCTGGGTAACGATCTGGACCACTGGACCGAGGCGATGCTCTTCGCAGCCGCCCGCGCCCAGCTCGCGGCGACGGTCATCGCGCCCGCCCTGGAGCGGGGCGATCTCGTGGTGAGCGACCGCTCCTACTACTCATCCCTCGCGTACCAGGGTGGGGGGCGCGGCCTCGGCGTCGCGGTGGTGCGGACGGTCAATGAGATCGGCTTGCGCGGAGTGGTGCCCGACCTGGTTGTGCTGCTGCGTCTCGACGCCGCCCGTGGATGGGAGCGTGAGGACGAGCGCGATCGGATCTCGGTGGCGGGCATCGAGTTGCAACATGTGGTTGCTTTGGCGTACGACGCCCTCGCTGCCGCCGAGCCCGAGCGATTCATGATGATCGACGCCACGCTCCCGGTGAGCGAGATCGTTGCCGCGGTGGTCGCTGCAGTGGAGCGGGCGCGATGACTGGCTTCGAAGGCGTCGTCGGCCACGAGGCGGTCATCGAGCTGCTCACCGCCGAGGCGGCGCGGCCAGCGCACGCCTACCTGTTCGTGGGTCCGGGGAGCGTCGGCAAAGCAGCGGTGGCGCGCCGCTTTGCGGCTCGGCTTCTCTGCGGGGACGACGAGTCCTGTCGCCGTCGCGTTCTCGCAGAACTGCATCCCGACCTGATCATGGTCGAGCCGGACGGGCGCACTGGGATGGGCGTCGATCGGGCTCGGGAAACCGTCGCTCGGGCGGTGTTGACCCCGGTGGAGGCCGATCACAAGGTGTTTTTGTTCGAGGATGCCGGAGCGATGAATGACGAGGCCGCCAATGCGCTCCTCAAGACGCTGGAGGAGCCGACCGCGTCGACGATCTTCATCTTGATCGCGGAGTCCGAAGACGATCTCCCGGCCACAGTGGCGAGCCGCTCGCGTACCATCCTCTTCGGACGAGTGGCGGAGGACGAGATCGTCGCCGCGCTCGTCGCCCAGGGGGTCGACGAGGATCAATCGCGCCGCGTGGCTGTCGCCGCCGGTGGCCGTCCTGGGCTGGCATTGATGCTTGCCACCAGTCCCGCGGTTGCGGCTTTTCGTACCGCGTGGCTCTCTGTGCCGTCGCGGCTGACCGCGCAACCCGGTGATGCGATCCGCCTCGCCGAGGCGATGGTCGATGCCGCCGATCCACTGCTGCAAGGCCTGGCCGAGCGCCAGGAGCGCGACCTGGCGGCGGCGGAAGCCGAAGGCCGGGATCCGCGACTCATCAAGGAGCGCCACGAACGGGAGCGGAAGCGGGCGGCGGCCGCGCTCCACCTCTCGGGCCTGGAGATTCTCGCCTCGTGGTATCGCGACGCCGCCGTTGCCTCCTTCGGCGGCCCGGTGCGCAACCGCGATGTCCCCGGCGTCGAATTGGCCGGTGTCGGCGCGCGCCAGGCGGTGGGGCATGCTCGGCGGGTGCTGATCACTGCGGATTCCCTCGAGGTCAATCAGCGCCCCGAGCTGGCGTTCAGCGCGCTGTTTGCCGAACTTGGCGCATCGGGCTGATCCCGGCCTGCCCCGCGGCGCCCGCACCGCATGGCGGGTGGCGATGCCATTGGCGCGGAACTTGGGGCGGTGGTGGGTGGACTTCGAACGGTTCGGGCTGGCACTGCCGGCGGGACCGGTGGTGATCGCCGCCAACCACTTCTCCCACGTCGATCCCGTGGCGGTGGGCATGGTCGCGGACCGCCCCGTGCGCTTCCTGGCCGTCGACGAGTTGTTTGGACGCTCGCGGTTCTTCGATGGACTCACTCATTGGCTTGGGGCGATTCCCATGTCGCGCACCCGCGCTCCTCTCGGCGCGCTACGCACCGCGCTCACCGAGTTGGCCGCCGGAGGCACCATTGGTGTCTTCCCCGAGGGAGCGCGGGTAGGAGCTTGGGGAGAAGCCGTGCCCAAGCGGGGCGCAGCGTGGCTGGCACGGCGCGCCCGCGTCCCCTTGATCCCGATCGCCATCACCGGAACCGATCAGGTCATGGGTCGGGGTGGGCGCGGGATCAAGCGCTCCCCGGTTCGGGTCATGGTGTGCGACCCGATTCATCCCGCCGACTACGCCGCCGCAGCCGCCCCGCTGGCAGCGATGACGGAGGAGTGGCGGAGGCGGGTGGACCTGGGGTTGCGGGGGATGGGATAGGGGCGAGGGGCCGAGGGGCGAGGGGCGAGGGGCCTGGCAGATGTCAACTCCGGACGCGTTCCTAGGCTTTCGTCATGGCTGTTCTCATTGCCGGATCGTCGGGGTTGATCGGCCGGGCGCTTACCGACTCCTTGCGCGCCGATGGGATCGTGGTGCGCAGACTGTTGCGATCGGAGAGTTCCGGCGATGGCATCCGCTGGGATCCTGCTGCGGAGTCATTGCCTCCGGGTGCGCTCGACGGGATCGATGTCGTGGTCAACCTCGCCGGACGCAGCATCGGCGAGAAGCGCTGGTCGCAGCGGGAGAAGCAGGCGCTGTGGGACAGCCGGGTTGTCAGCACCAGAGTGCTGGCGGAGGCCATCGCCCGTCGCCCCGAGCCCCCGGCTCTGATCAACGCTTCGGCGGTGGGTTACTACGGCGATGGAGGGGATCGCGAACTCGACGAGGCGGCGCCGGCCGGTGCGGAGTATCTGGCACGGCTCTGCGTCGCCTGGGAGGCTGCGACTCACCCGGCGACGGCGGCGGGGGCCCGTGTCGTGGTGCTGCGCAGCGGCATCGTGCTCAGCGCGCACGGCGGGGCGGTGGGGCGGCTACTGGCCCCGTTGGGGCCGCGCTGGTTCAGTCCCTATCGGTGGGGTCTCGGTGGGGTGGTGGGGAGCGGTGAACAGTTCTGGTCCTGGATCTCGTTGCGCGATCAGGTGCGGGCGATTCGGCACCTGCTGTCGTCTTCTCTGTCGGGTCCGGTCAATCTCGTCGCTCCCGAGGCGGTCACCCATCGCGAGTTCATCAAGGCGCTGGGCCGGGCTTTGCATCGACCCACGGTGATCCCGATACCCCGGTTCATCCTCAAGGCCATCCTGGGAACCGAGCTGGCCGAAGCGTTGGTGCTCGACGGACAACGCGCCGTTCCCGCTCGCCTGCAGGCAGACGGCTTCCGATGGGAGGACACGAACCTGGTGCAGTCGCTGGCGGCCGCCCTGGCGGCGTGACTCCGGTGGCGATGTCGTGTGGCAACATTGCGCTCTCGATGGAGAGGCGCTGATGAGCGAAGACCGGGTCCGGGTGGATGGGCTGCTGACGCGCCTGCTCACTGAGCACGATCCCCACGGCGATCCGCAGGAGTTCCTTGCGGCCCGGTTCGACCTCGGTCTCGCATGGGTCTGGTACCCGGAGGGCCGCGGGGGCATTGGGGTGGACCGGGGACTGCAGACCGTGGTGGAGGAGCGCCTCGGCGCCGTCGATGCTCCGAACCCGGCCCGCTTCAACCCGCTCGGAGTGGGGATGGGAGCCCACGTACTCATGGCTCATGCCACCCCGGGGCAGCAGGAACAGTGGTTGCGGCCGCTGTTCACCGGTGCGGAGGTCTGGTGCCAGATGTTTTCCGAGCCGGGGGCGGGATCGGATGTGGCGGCACTCGCCGCCCGCGCCATTCGCGACGGAGACGAGTGGGTGGTGAACGGACAAAAGGTGTGGACCACTCTCGCCCATGTCGCCAAGTGGGGGATGCTGGTCTGCCGCACCGACCCCGATGTCCCCAAGCACCAGGGCATGACCTACTTCATCGTCGACATGAAGGCCCCGGGGGTCGAGGTGCGCCCGCTGCGCCAGATCACCGGCGAGGCGGAGTTCAACGAGGTCTACTTCACCGACGCTCGGATCTCGGACTCCGCAAGGATCGGCGACGTCGGCGACGGGTGGCGGGTAGCGCTGACGACGCTGATGAACGAGCGGGTCGCCATTGGCGGCGGCATCGCCCCCCGCGGCTCTGGGCCGATCGGTGAGGCGATGCGGACCTGGAAGGAATACGGGCACAACGATCCCGCGGCCCGCGACCGGCTGATGAGCCTGTGGGTGGAAGCGGAGGCGGCCCGGCTCACCAATCTGCGTGCTGCCCAGATGCGGACCCGGGGCACCCCGGGACCGGAGGGTTCCACCGCAAAACTCGTCTATGCAGACCTGAACAAGAGGATCTACGAGTTCGTGGTCGAGTTGATGGGACCCGACGGGATGCTCTACGACACCTATGAGCCGGTGCGCCCCGACGAGTTCACCGTTCACCCGCGCACCAAGGCCTTTCTTCGGGCCCGGGCCAATTCGATCGAAGGCGGCACCTCCGAGATCATGAAGAACATTCTCGGCGAACGCGTCCTCGGCCTCCCCGGCGAGCCCCGAGTGGACAAGGACCTGCCGTGGAGCAAGGTACCGAAGTAGTCAAGAGCCGGCTGCCAGCGAGAACGATCCGGTGTGACTCAAGACTCTTGTGACCCGAGACTTCCGACAAATCCCCCGAATGTGATGTGTGATCGCGCACAATGCCGCCATGCCTCTGGTGCGTGAGCAGCTATCTCGTCGAGCCTGGCGACGCCGGGTCGCGGCCCAGTTGGTCGACCGGCTCGACGTCGAGGGGGAGTTGAAGTTCATCGGCTCTCGGCCGCAGGACCGCCGCGAGATGCTGAAGATCGCCGCACTGCTTCCCGAGGACGTCATCGCCGAGCTCTACGAAGACCCCGCCTTTCCCGGCCAGACCTTCATGGAGCTCCGGTTGCTTCCCGAGAATTCGCCGGGACAGGCGCGGTTGCGGATGACATATGACGACGGCCGCGAAGAAGCGGTCTAGGTTCCGCGGGCCTTCCGCCAGGTAGCATGGCTCGCCCCACGCCGGGGTAGCTCAGGGGTAGAGCAGCTCACTCGTAATGAGCAGGTCCGGGGTTCAAATCCCCGCTCCGGCTCCACCGCGACGGGAGTCACATGGCCGACCGGGCCGACTTCACAGACCAAGTAATGGAGTACACCCCCCAGCTGTATTCCGCTGCGCTGCGCATGACCCGCAACCCTTCGGATGCTGAGGATGTGCTCCAGGAGACCCTGCTCAAGGCATACCGTGGGTTTCACACCTTCACCCAGGACACCAATCTCAAGGCATGGCTCTACCGGATCCTGACCAACACGTTCATCAACAAGTACCGGCGCCAGTCTCGCCGCCCGCAAGAGGTGGAGCTGGGTGAGCTGGAGGACCTCTATCTCTTCCGCCGGCTCGGTGAGGAAGGAGGCGCCGGGGCGGCGCGCAGCGCCGAGGATGAGGCACTGGATCGGTTCGTGGACGCCGACATCAAGGCCGCACTGGAGTCGCTGCCGGAGAACTTCCGTATCCCCGTCCTCCTCGCCGATGTGGAGGGTTTCTCCTACAAGGAGATCGCCGAAATCATGGACGTCCCCATCGGAACGGTCATGTCCCGCCTGCACCGGGGAAGAAAGGCCCTGCAGCAGGCGTTGTGGAGGTTTGCTGAGGATCGTGAGGCCGCCGGCCAATGAAATGTGACGAAACTGCCAATCGTCTCTATGTTTATCTCGACGGCGAGGCCAATGTGGTGCAACGGTGGCGTATAAGGCGCCATCTGCGACAATGCCCGCCCTGTAAAGGGGGCCTCGTGTTCGAAGAGCGGCTGCGGGAGCGAGTGCGAGAGGGGTGCCGCGACGAGGTGCCCCAGGAACTCGTCGAGCGACTGCGGACGTTGCTGCAAGGACACGCCGAAGACGGGATGTGACATGTCCGAGATCATGAAGGGCAACAAGGTGCAGGGTCGGACCCGCGCACCGCGTCAGCACGACGGAACCCGGGTGTGCGAGCACGACCCCTGCGAGACCCTGCTCTCCCGGTACAACAAGCGCACCTATTGCTACGCCCACACCCCTACCCGCTTCCCCCGCTTGCGGGGCCGGGTGGTCCCCGAGTCCTGAGCGTCAGCGGCGCCGTCCGCCGGGCCGGGTATCCTCGGGTGTGATGACACGCCTGCGCACGCTGCTCGCGATCGCCTGTGTCGCCATGACTCTCGGCATCGGCACCGCCGGTGCCCAGGAGACCGAGGGTGGCGACACCCCGGCGGTCGTGGTCGATGAGCCCGCGGCGCCGCCCGCAGAGGACGCTTGGACCTTCCGGTTCATGGTTCCGACCGTGCTGGCCCTGAGTGGCCTGGCTCTTGCGGCGACCGCCATCGGTTACGGGGTTCGCCTCCGCGGCCGCTACCGCGTCGTGCGGTGAGCTCGATCGACTGGAGGCTGGCCACCCGCATCGCCGGGAGCGTGGCAGCCACCCATCCCCTCGAAGGCAGCTATCACTTTGCGGCTCTGCACCGGGCGGCGCCCGATCTGGTGGATCGCGCCGCCGCCCTTGCCGCCGTCGAGACCGGCCTCCCCTGGGTGGGATCGCCGGTGGTGCGGGTGGTCACGCGCAACGAGTGGGCCGAGGCGAACATCGCCGCCTTCGGTCGCTTGCTCGCTCCTGCTGAGTCAAAACTGGAGCAGCACGCCGGCAAGGGCTTCGCGGGCAAGGTGGGACGGCGCTTTCTCGCCGCCGAGGTCGGGGCGTTGGTGGGGATGCTCGCCAAGCGGGTGCTGGGGCAGTACGAGCTCGTCGTCCCCACCGAGAACGACGATGACGGCGACACGATCATGTTCGTCGGAGCCAACGTGTTGCACATGGAGCGTCAGCACGAATTCCGTCCCGACGAGTTCCGTTTCTGGGTGGCATTGCACGAGTGCACGCACCGACTGCAGTTCACCGGGGTTCCCTGGTTGCGCGGCCATTTTCTCGCCCTGGTCGAGGAACTCGTGGCCGCGGCCGAACCGGAACCGGGCAAGATGCGGCGCCTCTCTGAGGAAGTGCGCCAAGCCGCCCGCCGCGGCGAACCCTTGTTGGACGAGTCGGGGTTGATGGGATTGCTCGCCACGCCCGATCAGCGCCGGTTGATCGAACGGGTACAGGCGCTGATGACCCTTCTCGAGGGTCACGGGCATGTGGTGATGGACCGGATCGGAGCCCGAGAACTTGTGACCCAGGATCGGATGTCCCGGGTACTGAAACAGCGCCGTCAGGAACCCCGTGCCCGAGCCTTCTTCCGGCTCACCGGTCTGGAGATGAAGATGAAACAGTACGACCGTGGGATGCGCTTCATCCAGGGGGTGGAGCGACACGCCGGCTTCGCCGCCCTCGACGCGGCATGGTCCGGGCCTGAGGCTCTGCCCACCCTCGATGAGATCGCCCATCCCGACCGGTGGCTGGCACGGGTGGGGTGAAGCCGCACGAACTGCTCCGTTGTGTGTCTCCCCGGATCCCGCCGGGTCCGGTTACGGTGGCCTTGAGCGGGGGAGCGGACAGCGCGGTACTCGCCTGGTGCCTGTCCCACCGTGGCGATGTGGCCGCACTCACCGTCGATCATGGGCTTCCCGATTCGCCGCGGCTGGCGGCGGCGGCGGGAACCATCGCGGCGCAATTGGGGATCCCGCATTCCGTGGTCGCAGTGGTGCCCCGGTCTGGGTCGGAGGCCGACTTGCGGATCGTTCGCCGCGCCGCGCTGGAGACTCACACCACTGGCTGGATCGCCACCGCCCACACTGCTGACGACCAGGCGGAGACGGTGCTCGGCAACCTGCTGCGCGGGGCCGGCGCCGCCGGTTTGGCCGGTATCCCAGCGCGGCAGGGGCGCTTTGTCCGCCCGATGCTCGATATCCCCCGCGAGACGACCCGGTCGGTGGCCGCCCAGTTGGGATTGCCATTTTTCGACGACCCCCAGAACGACGATCTCGCAGTGCGGCGCAACCGGCTCCGCGCGTTGACCCTGCCCGGTTTGACCGCCGACTACAACCCCCGGCTGCGGGACGCCCTGCTGCGTACCGCGCGGGCCATCGCGGCCGATGACGAAGCACTGGAAGGCCGGGCGGCACTGGTCCCGTTGCAGCGCGACGAGGAGGCAGTCCTGGTCCCGGCCGCTGCCCTGACCCAACTGCCCGTCGCGGTGGCCGCCCGGGTGGCGCGCCGGGCGCTGCGGCTCCTCCTCGGCGAGCACGCCGGTGATGCTGCCGCGGTGGCCGGGGTTCTCGCCGCTGCCGCTGGAGGTCCGGGGACAACTGTGCGGGGCGGGTTGCGGGTGCGGCGGGAAGGCCCGTGGCTAGCCGTATCCGGGATGCCTCCGGTACCACCCGCTCCGGCCGCCCTGGCGGTGCCCGGCCTGGTCCCGTTCGGGTCCTGGACCATCGAATCCGGCCGGGGAGGAGTCGTGGTGCCCTCCGCCGGGCCGTTCGTGGTGCGCGCCGCACGGCCCGGGGATCGCATCTCGATCGGCCGGGGCACCAAGGCCGTGGCCGATGCTCTGCGCGAGGCGGCGATCCCGGTGCGATTGCGCTCCCGTTGGCCGGTGGTCGAATCGCATGGAAGAATCGCCTGGGTGGTGGGCGTACGGGTCGCCCCGAGTGACGGGGGCGAGGTTGTCGCGATGACTGCCCGGAGGGAGCGGCGGTGAAGATCGGCTCGGTACTCGTGTCCCGGGAACAGATTTCGGCGCGTCTCGCCGAACTGGGAGACGAGATCACCCGCGACTACGCCGGCAAGGACCTGTTGTTGGTTGCTGTACTCAAGGGCGCGTTCATGGTGATGGCCGACCTGGCCCGCGAAATCCGGCTGGCCGTCGACATCGACTTCATGGCGGTGTCGTCATACGGTCACGCCACCCAGACCTCGGGAGTGGTGCGCATCCTCAAGGATCTCGATGCCGAGATCGCCGGCCGGCATGTGCTCATTGTCGAGGACATCATCGACTCGGGACTCACCCTCGACTACCTCCGGCGCAACCTGGAGGTGCGGAGCCCTGCCTCCCTGGAGATCGCCACCCTCCTCCTCAAGTCGGGTATCCAACGGGTGCCGTTGCAGGTGCGCTACGTCGGCTTCGAGATCCCGCCCGACTTCGTCATCGGCTACGGCCTCGACCTCTACGGCAAGATGCGGAATCTGCCGCATGTGGCGGTGATGGTGGAGGAGTAGCCATTGGCGATCGGCTGACTCGGCTGACGGACAACCGGTAACCGGCGAAGACTCCCGTGGGAAGCGGGTAGCGGGAAGCGGGCAGCCGAAATCGGGTAGCCAGAACCGCATCGAACCCCTAACCCTTTACCGCTCACGCCCCGATACCATGTTCTTCCCAACCGCTGTTTTGCTCGCCGGAGGTATGTCCCTGTGAATCGCACGGTCAAGACCGTATTGGTCTACCTGCTCGTCGTCACCGTGGCGATCATGCTCGTCAATGCTTTCGTGAGTTCGGCCACCGCGCCCGCCGAGTTCACCCTCGACGAGTTCGCCGATCGGGTCGTCGCTGGCGAGGTCGAGTCGGTGGTGATCAAGCAGAAATCCAATGTGGTCGAGGGGGTGCTGACCCCGGAGGCGGGGGGGACCAAGTTCCGCACCACCTTCCCGGATGGTTACGAGGGTGACCTCACGACGATGCTGCTCGACAGCGGGGCCAGCATCGAGACCCGATCTGAAAACCCGAGCCTATTCGAGTGGTTCCTGGGCACGATCCTGCCCTACATTCTCATTTTCGGGGTTTTCATCTTCATCCTCATGCAGCTCCAGGGCGGGGGGAACCGGGTGATGGCCTTCGGCAAGGCCAAGGCCAAGCAGGTGACGCGGGACATGCCCAAGGTCACGTTCAATGACGTCGCCGGTGCCGAAGAGGCCGTCGAGGAGTTGCGGGAGATCAAGGACTTCCTCGCCAAGCCGCAGAAGTTTCGTGCCATGGGAGCCAAGATCCCCAAGGGTGTGCTCCTCTACGGCCCGCCCGGGACGGGGAAGACTCTCCTTGCCCGCGCCGTCGCCGGGGAGGCGGGCGTACCGTTCTTCTCCATCTCGGGCTCCGACTTCGTGGAGATGTTCGTCGGGGTTGGCGCCAGCCGGGTGCGGGATCTGTTTGAACAGGCCAAGGCGCAGGCTCCCGCCATCATCTTCGTGGACGAGATCGACGCTGTCGGCCGCCACCGCGGCGCCGGCCTGGGCGGCGGCCACGATGAGCGCGAGCAGACCCTCAACCAGTTGCTGGTGGAGATGGACGGCTTCGACGTCAAGACGGGGGTGATCCTGATCGCGGCCACCAACCGCCCCGACATCCTGGATCCCGCCCTGCTCCGCCCGGGACGATTCGACCGCCAGATCGTGGTGGATCGTCCCGACATCAAGGGGCGCCGGGCCATCCTGGAGGTGCACGCCAAGGGCAAGCCCCTCGCCAAGGACATCGACCTCGAGTCGCTGGCCCGCTCCACGCCAGGGTTCACCGGTGCTGATCTCGCCAACACGATCAACGAGGCGGCGCTGCTGGCGGCGCGCCGCGACAAGGACCTGATCGGGATGTCGGAACTCGATGAGGCTGTCGACCGCGTCATCGCTGGGCCGGAGCGCCGCAGCCGGGTGATGACCGAACAGGACAAGAAGGTCACCGCCTATCACGAGGGTGGCCACGCCCTGGTGGGTTTCGCTCTCCCCAATGCCGACCCGATCCACAAGGTGACGATCATTCCCCGAGGCCGCGCTGGCGGATACACCATGTCGGTGCCGCATGAGGATCGCAACTACATGCGTCGCAGCGAGCTCGTGGACAAGCTGGCAATGATGCTCGGAGGTCGAGCAGCCGAGGAGATGATCTTCATCGATCCCACCACCGGCGCGGCCAACGACATCGAGCAGGCCACCTCCCTGGCCCGGAAGATGGTGATGGAGTACGGGATGAGTGACAAGGTGGGTCCGATGAAGTACGGCTCGCCCGACAGCGAGGTGTTCCTCGGCCGCGACTACGTGCGCCATACCGACTACTCCGACGACGTGGCGACGCTCATCGACGAAGAAATCCGCGCCTTGATCACCCAGGCGCACGACGAGGCCCGCGCGATCCTCAAGACCCACGCCGCGGCATTGGACCGCCTCGCTGCGAACCTGATCGAACGTGAAACGCTCGATGCCGAAGAGGTGATCGCGGTGCTCCACGATGTGTCCAAGTGGGAGCATGCTCCCAACGGTTCGATGCGCATTCAGGCCCCCGTGGCTCCCGTCTCCGGACGCGGGGTGGCAGCCCTGCAGGCCTCGGCCGAGGAGGGGACCGCAACCTGATCCCGGGTGGAGCGCGCCCATGGTGACCTCCGGAATTCCCTCGTTTGCCCCGGTCCAGTGGGTGGTGCGCGGGGGCATCGTCGGCAATGCCGACCACACGCTGGTCATGGGGGTGGTGAACGTGACTCCAGACTCCTTCTCCGACGGTGGGCACTACCTAAATTCCGCCGCCGGCATTGCGCATGGACTGGAGCTGTGGCGCCAGGGCGCCGACCTGATCGATATCGGCGGAGAGAGCACCCGTCCCGGAGCCGCCGCGGTGGACGAGTCCGATGAGATCGCCCGGGTGATGCCCGTGGTGGCCGCACTGGCGGCCGAGGGCGTGCGAGTCTCGGTTGACACCTCCAAGGCCGCGGTAGCCGCTGCCGCGGTGGAGGCCGGGGCAGTCGTGATCAACGATGTGACGGCGCTCGCCGACCCGGCGATGGCCGCGGTCGTCGCCGGGTCGGGGTGCGGCCTGGTGCTGATGCACATGCAGGGCACTCCCCGCACGATGCAGTCCGACCCTCACTACGCGGACGTTGTCGCCGAGGTCACCGAGTTTCTTCGGCTCCGGGTGGCCGTGGCCGCCGCTGCCGGCATCCCTCCGGAGCGGATCTGCCTCGATCCCGGCATCGGGTTCGGCAAGACCCTGGCCCACAATCTCACCCTGCTCACCAGCGGGGTATCCGCGCTCGCCGCCAGCGGCCATCCCGTACTCGTTGGTGCCTCGCGCAAGTCGTTCCTGGAGCGGATCCTCGGCCCCATTCCCGCACCCGAACGCGACGGCGCCTCCGCCGCGGCTCATGTGCTCGCCATCGCCTCCGGGGCCACGGCGATTCGAGTGCACAGCGTGGTCGAAGGACTGCGCTCAGCGCGCGTAGCCGACGCTATCGTCAGACACACGCCATGACCGTTGGGCTCGAACCCCGAAGTTTCACCTGGGTGATCGCCCGGCGGCTCGCCGTATCGGAGCGCATCGGCGGCTATGGCTTTCAGCATCGCCGGGTGCGGCGCGAGGAAGAGATCAATTGGTTGCGGTCGCAGGGGGTCAACGCGGTCCTCTCGCTGCTCGAGGGCAACCAGAACCTCGCCGCCTACGAGAAGGCTGGCTTGATCTCGGGCAACGAACCGCTGCCCTCCTTGACTGTGGATGGCGCCAAGCGGGTGCTCAAGGCGATGAGCCGGATGCTCTCCAAGCAGGATCGGGTGCTGCTGGTGCATCGCGACATCATCGACGACACCATGGCCGGGGTTCTCGCTGGTTATCTGGTGCACTCGGGGCGGATCGACGACCCGATCATCGCCACGGCGTTGATCCAGGAGATCCTGCGTCGTCCGTTGGGGCCGGAAGCCAGGGCGATCATCCCCCAGGCGACCGGAGTCTGAGTCGCAGACCGCCGTTGGCCTCGGCTCCAACCTCGGCGACAGCCGAAGCCTGCTGAAATCGGCGGTGCAACGGCTTCGTGATCTTGGCGTTGTGGTCGCGGTGTCCTCGTTGTGGGAGACCGCGCCGGTGGGGGAGGTGCCCCAGCCCGACTATCTCAACGCAGTCGTACTCCTGGATACCGTGCGGGGGCCGCGTCCGTTGCTGGACCGGTTCCTCGAGATCGAGGCGAAGTCGGGTCGGGTGCGTCGGGAGCGCTGGGGACCGCGGCCGCTCGATCTGGATCTTCTCCTCTACGGCGACGCCACCATCGACACTCCGGGGCTGCGGGTGCCGCATCCCCGGATGACGGAGCGCCGGTTCGTGCTCGCCCCACTCGCCGAGGTCTGGCCCGATGCGGTGGTACCGGGGCACGGTCCCCTCGCCACCCTCGTGGCCGCGGTGGCCGATCAGGAAATGCGCTGGGTGCAGGGGAGGGAGTGGGCCGAGTAGACCCGTTGTCCGTTGTCCGTCGCGTGTGGCCGATACCCGATCGCCACCCCGTACACTGTTCCTGTCTGGTACCCATCGAGGACTGGAACAACTCTCATGGATCTCACCCTGGTCGGCCCCGGTAGGGCTGGCCTCGCGCTCAGCCTGGCCGCCCGGGAGGCCGGGCACCGCATCGTCGGGGTGCTCGCCCGCGATGCCGCCGCGGGCTCCGCAGCGGCGCAACGACTCGAGAGCGCGGTGCTCGACTGGACCGCGGTCTTGCCGCCCACCGACCTGCTCCTGATCGCAGTTCGCGATGACGCCATCGGCGCGGTGGCGACCCGTCTCGCCGCCCAGGTGGCTCACGTGAGTGGGGCGGTGCATCTCTCCGGTCTCACTCCGGTTGGGGTGCTGCGACCGCTCGGCATCCCGATCGGCTCGTTGCACCCTTTGCAGACCCTTCCCACCCCGGAGTCCGGGGCGGCGCAATTGGGCGGGGCGTGGATTGCGGTCACGACAGAGGACGATCTGTTGGCCGACCGCCTCTTCGCCTTCGCCGCCTCATTGGGAGGGCATCCATTCGAATTGGTCGATGAGCAAAAGCCGCTCTATCACGCCGCGGCTGCCGCCGCCGCCAACTTCCCTCTGGCGTCGCTCGCCATTTCTCGTCGTCTGTTCGCTGCTGCGGGAGTCGACTTTGCGGTTGCCGGGCCTCTGATCGCCGCGGTGATCGCCAACGCAGCCGCCCTGGGACCAGAGGCGGCGCTGACCGGACCCGTCGCCCGCGGCGATGTGGGCACCGTGCGTGCCCAGGTGGCCGCAGTGGCGGCGGCGGCCCCGGAGCTCCTGGACCACTTCGTGGCCCTGGTACGAGCCACCGCGGTGGTGGCCGGCACCGGCGAACTGATCGAGGAGGCGTTGCCGTGATCGTGGTCGAGACCTTCGCGGCGGCCCGCGAGTGGGTGGCAGGCTCGGTGGCGCTGGTGCCGACGATGGGCTATCTCCACGAGGGCCACCTTGCTTGCGTGGCGGCGGTGCGGGGCCGGGCCGATATCGTCGCGATGTCGGTTTTCGTAAACCCGCTGCAGTTCGAGGACCCCGCCGACCTGACCCGGTATCCCCGCTCGTTGGATCGGGATCTGGGACTGGCCGAAGCGGCCGGGGTCGACTTCGTGTTCGCTCCGTCCGTAGCGGAGATGTACCCGGCACCGCCGCTCACCAAGGTCTCGGTGACCGAGGTCGCCGCCGGTATGGAGGGGGCGCATCGTCCCGGCCACTTTGACGGGGTGGCGACGGTGGTCGCCAAGTTGTTCGCCGGGATCAGGCCCAGCCAGGCTGCTTTCGGACGCAAGGATGCCCAGCAACTCGCGGTCGTGCGTCGCATGGTGTCCGACCTCAGCTTCCCGGTGACCATCGTCGAGGTACCCACGGTCCGCCATGCCGACGGGCTCGCTCTCTCCAGCCGCAACGTCTTCATCGAGGATCGCAAGGCGGCGCTAGGCCTGTCGCGGGGGTTGTTCCTGGCCGCCGATGCCGCCGCCGCCGGGGAGCGCTCCGGTCCGGTCCTCGAGGAGCTTGCCGGGCGCACCGCCAGCCGCGCCGGGGCGGCGGTCGAGTACGCCACCCTCGCCGACGCCGCCACCTCCCGGCGGATTGCCGCACTCGATCGTCGCGCATTCCTCGCCATCGCCGCCCGGGTCGGCCCGGTGCGTCTCATCGACAACGTCGTTCTCGAGCCGGACGGCACCGCCGACCGGGGGACCAGGCTCGATGGTCCCTCGATCCTTGGAGGAACCTGATGCTCATCGCCATCGATGTCGGCAACACCCAGACAGTGATGGGTCTGTACGACGGAGGCGAACTCGTCGACTCGTGGCGGCTATCCACGGTGCCCGACCGCACCGCCGACGAGTATCGGCTGTTCTTCGCCGGCTTGCTACGCCAAGACGGGTATCGGCTCGAGGAGGTCGATGGGATCGCGCTGTCGAGCGTCGTGCCCACCGTCAAGGCGGCGATGATCCAGGTCGCCCAGGACATGATCACCGGGCCACTGGTCGTGGTCGGACCCGGGGTGAAGACCGGCATGCCGATCAACATCGACAACCCCCGCGAGGTCGGAGCCGACCGCGTGGTGAACTCGGTGGCGGCAGCCCATCGTTACGGGACCCCCGTGGTGGCTGTGGACTTCGGCACCTCGACGAATATGGATGCCGTCGATGCCTCCGGCGCCTACGTCGGGGGTGCGATTGCCCCCGGTCTCGAGGTGTCGTTGAACGCCTTGATCGGGGCGACCGCGGCGCTACGTCGGGTCGATCTGGTGCCTCCCCGAGCCGCCATCGGCAAGAACACCGTCGAGGCCATTCAGAGCGGGCTGCTCTACGGCCACGCCGGGCTGGTGGACGGACTCGTGCAGCGGCTGGTGTCCGAGCTCGGGGGAGTGGTGCCGGTCGTGGCCACCGGGGGACTGGCCTCTACCATCGTTCCCCATTGCCGATCGGTCGAGATCGTGGATCCGAACCTCACACTCGACGGCCTGCGGATCATCTACGAGATGAATGTTGAGAATGCCTGACGACGAACCCACCGGACTCGAAGAGCATCGCCTGACTGGGGCGCGCCTGGCCAAGGTCGAGGCGATGCGTGCCGCCGGCGAGGAGCCCTATCCGTTTCGCTTCGAGCGGTCGCACTCCGCCGCCGAGGTGCGCGATCGCTGGGGGGACCTTGTCGCGGGCGCCGCGACGGGCGAACGGGTGACGGTGGCGGGAAGGTTGGTGAATGCCCGTCGGGTCGGCGGCCTGGTCTTCGGGGTGTTGCGCGATCACACCGGAGATCTACAGCTGTTCGTCGAGGCATCGGGACTGGGGGATCGTTTTGAAGCCTTCGACGATCTCGACGGCGGAGATTGGGTCGGGGCCACCGGCGAGGTGATCACCACCAAGCGCGGCGAGCTCAGCGTCCGGGTGGAGCAGTTCGTCCTCCTCGCCAAGGGGCTGCGTCCCCTCCCCGAGAAGTGGGCCGGGTTGCAGGACGTGGAGAAGCGCCATCGCATGCGCTACGTCGATCTGATAGTCAACGAGGACGCCCGTCGCACCATGGTCGCCCGGGTGGCGACGATCCAGTCGATCCGCGATTCGCTGCTCGCCCGCGGCTTTCTCGAGGTGGAGACTCCGGTGTTGCACGCCGTCCCCTCCGGGGGCCTGGCGACTCCGTTCGCCACCCATCACGATGCCCTCGACCAGGACATGTTCCTCCGCATCGCCCTCGAGTTGCACCTGAAGCGACTGATCGTCGGCGGTGCCGACCGGGTGTTCGAGATCGGACGGGTGTTCCGCAATGAAGGGATCTCCACCCGGCACAACCCCGAGTTCACGATGCTCGAGGTGTATCAGGCACTGGCCGACTACGGGGACATGGTCGATCTCACCGAGGCGCTGGTCACCGAGGCGGCGGGCCGCGTGCTGGGCACCACCGAGATCTCATTCGGCGGACGGGGCATGTCCCTGGCAGCGCCGTGGCGTCGCCTCGACTATGTCGACGCGGTAGCCCAAACGACCGGGGCGGACTGGGATCCGATGATGCCCACCGCGGAGGCGGCGACGCGGGCGGCGACCGCAGGAGTGGCAGTACAGCCGAGTTGGGGCACCGGGCGGATCATTGCCGAGGTGTTCGAAGCCCTCGTGGAGTCAACCCTGTGGGAGCCGACTGTGGTGATGGATTTCCCTGAGGAGATTTCCCCACTGGCTCGCAAGCATCGCTCCCGGCCGGGTCTCACCGAACGTTTCGAGGTGATCGTGGCCGGAAACGAATTGGCCAACGCGTTCTCGGAACTGAACGACCCGGTGGATCAGCGGCGTCGCTTCGAGACCCAGGCCGCAGCTCGCGCCGCCGGCGACCACGAGGCGCATCCCATGGACGAAGACTTTCTCCGCGCCCTGGAGTACGGCATGCCCCCCACCGGTGGCATGGGGATGGGCATTGACCGGCTGGTGATGCTGCTCACCGATCACACCTCGATCCGCGAAGTGGTGCTGTTTCCGCATCTGCGGGAGGAGTAGCGCCGGGCCTAGGACGATCGCGCTACGGCCACCCGTTCCATCAGGTAGTCGCCCAGTCGCGTGAACACCCCGCTCACGGTGCTGTCGGGCATGGCCGCCACCGCCTCCGCGGCGGCCACCATCCGCCGCTCCGCTTCGGCGAGTGCTATGTCGAGGTGATCCCCGCTGCGCACGATGTCGATCACCCGGCCCACCGCCTCTTCCGGGTAGGGCCGGCCGGCTTGGAGCAAGCGACGGACCTCGGCGCCATGGTCGCCGGAGAGGGCGGAGAGCACGGGAAGCGTAAAGGTGCCTTCCCGGATGTCGGATCCGGCCGGCTTGCCGAGAAACTCCGCAGTCGCAGCCAGGTCGAGGACGTCGTCGGTCAACTGGAACACCATCCCCACTTCGTGGCCCCAGCTGGTGGCGGCGGCGACGACGCTCGGATCTGCCCCGCCCGCGATCGCCCCGAGGCGAGCCGAGGTGCGGATCAGGCTGGCGGTCTTCTTCTCGATGACCGTGAAGTAGCCCGCGGGGTCCTGGTCCACCTGGCCTCCGAGTTGCAGTTCCAGCACCTGGCCCTCGCACAACAGGGCGTAGGTCCGGGCGAGCAGTGCCACAGCCTCGGTGCCCAGCGGGGCCGCCACTTCGGAGGCCCGGGCGAGGAGAAAGTCGCCGGCGAGGATGGCGATCGTGTTGGTCCAGTTGGCGTTTACCGAAACCGTGCCCCGGCGGCTGGCGGCCTCATCGATGACGTCGTCGTGGTACAGGCTGCCGAGGTGGATCAGCTCCACAGCCACCCCGGCCTCGATGGGATCGCCCCCGTCCTTCCCGCCCAGCTCGGCCGCTACTTGGGCGAGCATTGGCCGGTACCGCTTGCCCCCCGCCAGAAGGTGCTGGGCGATTTCGGTGAGATAGGGGTCATCGGATGTGGTCACCTCGACCAGGCGCCGCTCCACACTCTCGAGTCGGGACCAGACCCGCTCGATCGGCACCAAGTCCCGCAGCGGGGGGAGGTTCATCGGTGCCATAGTACGGGCAGGCGCGATCGCCTTTCCCCGGCCCCGGTGCCCGTTGCCCGTTGCCTGTTGCCCCTCGCCCCTCCAGCCCCGGAACAACCGAACCGATACACGCGTTACAAGCCGCGGATTACAAACTCGCCCATCGCTATAGTTGCGGGGGCGCCTCCGGTGAGTACTCCGGGTGCGCCGTTGCCATCTGAGGGAGACGAAAGCCGTGTTCGAGCGCTTCACCGATCGAGCCAGACGAGTGGTCGTCCTGGCCCAAGAGGAAGCCAGGCTTCTCAACCACAACTACATCGGGACCGAGCACATCCTGCTCGGCCTGATCCATGAGGGTGAGGGCGTCGCCGCCAAGGCGCTCGAGTCGATGGGCATTTCGCTCGAATCGGTGCGCAGCCAGGTGGTCGAGATCATCGGCCAGGGCGCCCAGGCGCCGAGCGGGCATATTCCCTTCACTCCTCGGGCCAAGAAGGTCCTGGAGCTGTCGCTGCGCGAGGCGCTGCAGCTCGGCCACAACTACATCGGCACCGAGCACATCCTCCTCGGCCTCATCCGGGAGGGTGAAGGCGTCGCTGCTCAGGTGCTGCAGAAGCTCGGCGCCGAACTGCACAAGGTGCGCCAGACCGTGATCCAGCTGCTGTCCGGGGTTCAGGGCAGCGAGGATGCCCCGGCGGAGCCATCCTCCGGCAGTCGGCGCGGTTCGCAGTCCTCCTCGGGTCAGGGTGGGGAGGGGTCCGGTTCGACAGTCCTCGACCAGTTCGGACGCAACCTCACCCAGTATGCCCGGGAGCGCAAGTTGGACCCCGTCATCGGGCGCCAGCGCGAGATCGAGCGCGTGATGCAGATCCTGAGTCGGCGCACCAAGAACAATCCGGTGTTGATCGGTGAGCCCGGGGTGGGCAAGACCGCCATTGTCGAGGGTCTGGCGACGCGCATCGTCGAGAACGACGTTCCCGACACTCTCAAGGGCAAGCACCTCTACACCCTCGACCTGGGAGCCCTCGTCGCCGGGTCGCGGTACCGCGGCGACTTCGAGGAGCGCCTCAAGAAGGTGCTGAAGGAGATCCGGACCCGCGGCGACATCATTCTCTTCATCGACGAGATCCACACGCTGGTCGGCGCCGGCGCCGCCGAGGGGGCGATCGATGCCGCCAGCATTCTCAAGCCGATGCTCGCCCGCGGTGAGTTGCAGACGATCGGCGCCACCACGATGGAGGAGTACCGGAAGTACCTGGAGAAGGATTCGGCCCTGGAGCGGCGCTTCCAGCCGATCAAGGTGGAGGAGCCCACCGTGGCCGAGACCATCCAGATCCTCAACGGATTACGCGAGAAGTATGAGGCGCACCATCGCGCCTCATACACCGACTCGGCTCTGGTGTCGGCAGCCAACCTGGCCGACCGCTACATCGCCGACCGCTTCCTGCCGGACAAGGCCATCGACCTCATCGACGAGGCGTCGTCGCGCATGCGGATCAGGACCATGACCGCGCCGCCGACGTACCGCGAGCTCGAGGACGATCTCGCCCAGGTCCGCAAGGACAAGGACGCCGCCGTCGAGGGCCAGCAGTTCGAGCGGGCCGCGTCGCTGCGCGACCGCGAGAAGGAGTTGCTCGAGCGCCGCTCGGCCAAGGAAGTCGAGTTCCAGGCCGAGGGCGTCAATCTCTTCAACGAGGTGACCGAGGAATCGATCGCCGAAGTC
>JBKKBI010000030.1:0-11861 GCA_046714175.1 Acidimicrobiia bacterium
CCCCGGGTCTGCCCGCCTGTGGCGCCGTGGTCTTCCCGCGATGGCCCCTGGTCTGCCCGCCTGTGGCGCCGTGGTCTTCCCGCGATGGCCCCGGGTCTGCCCGCCTGTGGCGCCGTGGTCTGCCCGCGATGGCCCCGGGTCTGTCCGCGTGTGGCGCCGTGGTCTGCCCGCAGGGGCAGACCCAAGGAGCCCGCGTGTAGCGCCGTGGTCTGCCCGTAGGGCAGACCCAAGCTGCCCGCAGGGCAGCCAGTGATAGCGTCGCCCTATGCGCTTCCGGATGTCCTCGGTGCTGCGGCGGGCGGTCGACTCCGCCCGTGAGGCGCTGGCGCACCTCGAAGCCCGCCGGATCCCGGCGGCGCTGCGCCCGGTGGTGAAGGCGTCGGGTCTGACTCCCGACCTCGAAGCCCGTCTGGTGCGCGAACTGGACGGCCTTCCTTGGCTTCGGGAGAAGGCGGTGGAGCAGTGGGGCGGCGCCGCACAGGCTCTGCACGGGGACAGCCCAGACCGGGCCTCCGCGCTGTTCCTGCTCCGTCCCGACGGATGGGAGCGCGAGCTGGTTCGCCTCGCCTGGGAGATGGGATGGGGGACTGGCGCCACCGCGGGCGATCGCGGCGCCACCGCCGCGGAGAAGGGCCGCGCCGAGGTGACCGAGGCTCGGGAGCGGCTCCGCAAGACGACACGCGACCTGACCGAGGCCCGTGCCGAGATCACGCGATTGGAGCGCGCCGCCGCCGAACCGGTCCGATCCGAACAACAGAATGCCGCTCGTGAACGCGAACGTCGCCTCGCCGCCGCGGAGAAGCACTCGGGCCAGGTGAAGGAGTTCGAGGCGAAGATCACCGCGCTCCAGGTCGAGGTCGTCCGGCTCAAGGAAGAGGCGAAGCGCGACCGCAATGCGCGCTCGCGCGCCGAGAAGCAGCTCGACGAGCAGCGGTTCAATCCGGCGTGGGTGAAGGGCGCCAATGATCTGGCCCGCTGGCTCGACCAGGTGGCGAGATCCGCGGAGCGTGTCATTCCCGAGAACGAAGTCGCCGCCGGGACCGTGGCGATACGCCTCCCCGAAGGAGTCCTTCCCGACTCCGCCGATGCGATGGATCACGTCCTGCAGCAGTCCGGGCCGAAGCACTTGGTGGTCGACGGCTACAACCTTGGTCTGGCTCTCGCCGCGGGCAAAGCCGCCGACGTCCGGGCCCGTCTCGACCCGGTGCTGGCCCGAATCCGCACGGTTGCCCGGCCGCCGCGGCGGGTCACCGTGGTCTACGACTCCAGCATCGAAGGTTCTCGCAGCGGCGGCGCCGCCGGGGTGATGGTGCACTTCGCTCCCCCGGGCACGAGCGCCGACGATGTCATTGTCGCTCTGGCCGCAGCCAAGGGCACGATCGTCGTCAGCAATGACCGCGAGGTCAGGGAGCGCTCAGAACGGGTCGGGGCCTTGGCGCTGTGGTCCGACGCCGTCGTGGCCTGGTCGCGCCGGAGGCGCTGAGCGCCCCAGGTTGCCCGTTGGCCGTTTCCGGCCTCCGTTTCTGTCATCCCCGCGCCCTAAGTTCTCCTCATTGCCCCGGAGGAGGCCGCGACCATGCACATCGATTGCGACGAATGCGTCATGCAGGGCACCGCCACGTGCGCGGACTGTGTCGTGGGGCATCTGCTGCAGGATCTCCTCGGTCCCATCGAGGTGGATCGGGAGCAGGTGGCGGCGCTCGACGCGCTGGCCGACGCCGGATTGGTGCCGCGGCTGCGATTGGTGCGCCGCGCCTCCGGCGAGTGACCCCGCCTACCCTCGGACGGTGTCCGCACTGACAGATGGCATCACAGCAGCACTGGATCGGCACCGTGTCGCCGGACACGGCGTGACCAGCGCGGCGCCGTTTCCCGAAACGGTGGCGGACCTCGTTGCTGCGGTGGACTCGGGGCGGTCGGGCGGGCTGCCCTTCACCTTCTCCGACCCCGCCACGGCGGGTGACGTGCGCCGGTCCTTTCCCTGGGCCCATCGCATGGTGGTGGTGGCCACCTCGTACTTGCCTGCGGCTGGCGCTCCCGGCTCCGGCATCGCCGGCACCGCTCGGATCGCCCGATTTGCCGAGGCCGACCACTACCGGCCGCTGCGGGAGGCACTGGACGCAGTCGCCGCGGTCTTGCGGGGCTCGGGACACCGGGCGGAGGTCGTGGTCGATGATCACCGCCTGGTCGATAGGGCGGCGGCGGTGCGGGCGGGGGTGGGATGGTGGGGCAAGAGCACCATGGTGCTGGTTCCCGGGTTCGGCCCGTGGGTGTTGCTCGGAGGCGTCGTTACCGATGCCGATCTGGCTGAGACCACGGCGATGCGCCGCTCGTGCGGGACGTGTGTGGCGTGCATCCCCGCCTGCCCCACCGGGGCGATCGTGGCCCCCGGAGTCCTCGACGCCCGCCGCTGCCTGGCGGCAGTGCTGCAGAGCCCGGGGATGATCCCGGTGCAACTTCGACCGCTGGTCGGGGATCGGCTGTACGGATGTGACGACTGCTTGGAGGCCTGCCCGCCCGGGGATCGCGCTCTGGTCGCAGGTGAGTCCGTCTTCGCCGGCCGGGTAGACGTGTATCGGATGCTGGCGGTGGACGACCGCACCTTGCGCGCTGCATTCCCACACTTCTATGTGCCGCGCAACCAGGGACGGTGGCTGCGCCGCAACGCGCTGGTGGTTCTGGGCAACTGTGGTGGGGCGGCTGCGATTGGAGTGCTGGCTGGCTACGCCGCCCACCACGATCCGATGCTGCGGGGTCATGCGGCCTGGGCGCTGGGTCGGATCGACGATTCCCGGGCGCGGGCAGTGCTGGTGCGGGTGGCATCGACCGACCCGGATGCTGCGGTGGTCGCAGAGGCCGCGGCGGGACTCGCCGGTACTCTGGCGCGGTGATCCTGGTCGCGGATGTGCATGGGGCCTTCGACAGCCTCGCCCGCGCCGCCGCCGCCGGGGAACCACTGCTGGTCCTCGGTGATCTGCTCAATGTCGTCGACCACCGGACCCACGAGGGGATGCTGGCCGAGGTGATCGGCCGCGACGCGGTTGGTCTGCTGGCCGAACTGCGCAGCCGCGGCGACGGCGGCGCGGCCCGCGAGGTGTGGCGCCACGTGGCCGCGGGCCGCGAAGACGAGATCAGGGAGCGTCTGGAGGCTCTTGCCGAGGAGTCCTACATCGCCATGGCCGCGGCGCTGCGCGGAGCAGAGGCATACGTGACCTTCGGCAACGTCGATCGTCCCGACCGGTTGGCGGCCAATCTTCCCCCCGGGGCGCGTTTCGTAGACGGCGAGGTGGTGTCCATCGAGGGGTGGCGGGTGGGATTTGCCGGGGGAGGGGTGCCCGGGCTCGGGGTTCCGGGCGAGGTCGGCGACGACGAGATGGCGGGCAAACTCGCCGCGCTCGGCCCGGTCGACGTCCTCTGCACCCATGTCGCCCCGGCGGTGGCCCCACTGAGCACCGATGTGATCGGCGGGCGTCCTAAGCATTCGGTGGCGGTACTCGATTACATCCTCCGCCACCGGCCGCGATGGCACTACTTCGGAGACATCCATCAACCCCAGGCAACACGGTGGAGGGTGGGGGCCACCTCGTCCCACAACGTCGGCTACTTCCGCGCCACCGGGCGCGGGGTGCGCCATCTCCCGCGCCAGCACATGTCCCCCGACGACTGAAACCTGAAACCTCTCGGTCGCTACCCTCCTGAACATGGATGGCACGGTGCGCACCTCAGAGGTCAACGCCGCCCCGGAGGCCGTGTTTGCGGTGGCGGTGGACCTCGCCGCCTACCCCGAGTGGGCCACCGGCGTGGCCGCGGTCGAAGTCCTGGAGACCGATGCCGACGGGCGTCCTCGGCGCGCCCGCTTCGAGGTGGACGGTTTCGTCAAGCGCATCACATACGAGCTGATCTACGAGTACGACTTTCCGCATCGCATTTCGTGGCGCGCAGTTCCCGGCGACGACATCCGCGACATGGAGGGCTACTACGAGTTTCGGCCCCGCGAGGACGGGACCGAAATCGTCTACGCGCTCCGGGTCGAGCCCGCTTTCGTGGTGCCTGGGTTTCTGCGCCGTCAGGCAGAGAAGCAGATCGTGCAAGCGGCCCTGCGCGGACTGCGCCGCCGCGTCGAAGAAGCCACCGGCACGGCATGAGGGTCCTGCTCATCACCGGCAAGGGCGGGGTCGGCAAGACGACAGTGGCGGCCGCAACCGCATTGCGAGCCGCCGAGCACGGTCACCGCACTCTGATCATGTCCACCGACCCGGCGCACAGCCTGGCCGATGCATATGGGGTAGCACTGGGTGACGATCCCACGCCGGTGGTCTCCGGGCTGCTCGGTCAGCAGATCGATGCGCAGATGCGCCTGGAGAAGCACTGGGGGACGGTGCGCGACTACCTGACAGAGCTGTTCGACTGGGGCGGCGCCAGTGGGATCGCCGCCGAGGAGCTGATGGTCTTCCCCGGGATGGATGAATTGTTCGCCCTGGCCGAAGTCCAGGATCACGTCACCTCGGGCGCCTTCGACACCATCGTGGTGGATTGCGCCCCCACCGCGGAGACACTCCGCCTGCTGAGTCTTCCCGATGCCCTCGGGTGGTACATGGAGAAGCTATTTCCCCTGGAGCGCAAGGTGGCGCGGGTGGTGCGTCCGGTGCTGTCCCGGGTCATGTCGATGCCGATCCCCGGCGACGACGTGTTTCAGGCCGGGGAGGGTTTCTATGGGCGCATAGAGGGCATCCGCAAGGTGCTGGCCGATCCGGACATCACCAGTGCCCGGTTGGTGGTGAACCTGGAAAAGATGGTGATCGCCGAAGCGCGGCGCACCTACACCTACCTGGGCCTGTTCGGGTACGCGGTGGATGCCGCGGTGGTGAATCGCATCATCCCGGAAGCCGTCACGGATCCCTACTTCAAGCGGTGGCGCGAAGTGCAGGAGGAGCACCTCGCGACGGTGCGGGAGGCATTCGCCGACCTGGCGCTGCTCCGGCTCCGCCTCTTCGACGAGGAGATGGTCGGAGTGGACAAGCTGCGGCTGGTCGGGGATGAGCTCTACGGCGACATCGATCCGACGGCGCGTCTCGCCACCAATGCCCCGTTCCGGGTGTTCGACCAGGATGACGAAGTGGTGCTGGCGCTGCGGCTCCCCCTGGCGGAACGCGGCGAGGTCGACGTGGTGCGCCACCACGACGAGGTGTACGTCACCGTCGGCCCCTATCGGCGGTCACTGGTCCTTCCCGACTCGCTGCGCCGGCGCGAAGTGACCGGGGCCCGTCTCGCCGACGGCGAGTTGTGGGTGCGATTCGGGGTGCGGAATGGATGAGTCCCCAGAGTTCCATGAGCTGAGTGATGCCGCCCGCCGCGGCTTGCAGCGTGCCGGGGTCCACATGATGAAGGCGGCCATCGAGGTGGTTGCTGGCATCGGCGCCTTTCTCGAGGAGATGAATGCCGCCAGTCCCGGAGGAGCCGATCCCGATGGCGGCCCCCAGCACATCGAAGTCGAGTAGGGCGCGCCGTACGGGGTTACCGTTGCCCTCATGGATGTGATCGCGGTGGATTGCGGCGGGAGCCATCTCCGGGCGGCCCCGGCCACTGGCGAAGGTCGCCTCGGCGCGGTATCCCGGGCCGCCACTCCCGCCGAACTGGGCGATCTGGCAGCAGTCATCGCCGGACTCGTCGGAGATCCCGGCGCGGCGCAGGCGCTGGGTGTGGGGGTCGCCGGGTTGGTGGACGGCGAGGGTGTGTTGTGGGCACCGCACAGCCGTGGCTCCGCTCCCGGTCTCGCCGCCGACTTGAGGCAGCGTCTCGGCATTCCGGTCGTCGTGGACAACGACGCCAACATGGCCGCCCGCGCCGAGGCGATGCTCGGCGCGGGGTCGGGTCACGCCATGGTGCTGATGGTGACCGTCGGCACCGGGATCGGCGGGGGCCTGGTCATCGACAAGGTGTTGCAGCGGGGACGGGCTCATCTCGGTGAGATCGGACACATGATCCTCGACCCTGCCGGTCCGGAGTGTGCCTGCGGACTGCGGGGATGCTGGGAGGCGGTGGCCTCCGGCCGTGCCCTCGACCGGGAGGCGCGGCGACTGGCGTCGGCTCCGTCCGGGGCGCTGGCCGGACTGGAACACGCCCCAGACGGAGCCGACCTGATCGCAGCGGCGGCCGCCGGTGACCCCGGGGCGATTGCGGCGGTGGAGGTGGTGGCTACCGCGCTGGGACGCGGCCTGGCCGCTCTGGTGGCGGCGCTGGATCCGGATGTGATCGTGGTGGGCGGAGGGGTGGCTGCGGCGGGGGAGGCACTCCTGGGTCCGGCGCGGCGCGCGATGATGGACTCGACATCGGGCCGGGCGGTACGGCGGGAAACTCCCATCGTGCCCGCCCGCTTCGGTGGGGACGCCGGATTGGTGGGCGCCGCTTTGGCGGCAGGAGGTGCGGTATGAGCGAGAAGCCGAACTGGCGTACGGCGCTGGACGCCGTGCTCCCCTCCGCCAAGCTGCTGTTTCGGCTCGCCCGCGACTCCCGGGTGCCAACCCGCACCCGGCTGCTCGCGGTCGGGTCACTGGCGTATGTGGCGTTGCCCTTCGACATCATTCCGGATGGGATCCCGATCCTGGGCCGAATCGACGACTTCGGCCTGGTGGCGGTGGCTCTGGTCCGGTTGGTGCGCGATGCCGGGCCGGAGATAGTCCAGGAGCACTGGGATGGTGATGCCGCGGCTCTGGAGTCCTTCCTGGGCGCTGTGGATCTGCTCGACTCGCTGATTCCGTCGCGGGTGCGCAAGCTCGCCTCGCTGGTCGACCGATGAACCCGGGACGGGTGCTGTTCGGAAGCCTGTGTGCCGGACTGGGGGTTCTATTTCTGCTCGACTCGGCCGGGGCGATCGACGGCTGGAAGGTGGTCGGGGAATGGTGGCCGCTGGCGATCGTCGCGCTGGGAGTGTTTTCGGCGTCGGCGGGTGGCGGCACGGCTCGCAGTGCCACCGTGTTGATCGCAGTCGGTCTGGGCCTGCTCGCCGCCACCTCCGGAGTACTGGGCTCCGATGCGTGGAGCTACGTGTGGCCGGCCGCTCTTGTGCTGATTGGCTTGTGGATCGTATTCGGGTGGGGCCACCGCTACGGGTCGCGGCCCAACGACGACGACGAGGTCCATGGGATCGCGGTGCTCGGGTCCGCCCGCCTGGCCACGCGCTCACAGTCGTTTCGCCGCGCCTCGGTCACGGCAATCCTGGGCGGAGTCACGCTCGACCTCACCGAGGCCCTGCCCGTCCCGGGAGGCGCCGCGATCGCGATCACCAGCCTTGCCGCGGGGGTGGCGGTACTGGTGCCGCGCGGGTGGCGGGTGGAAATCCGCGGGCTGCCACTGCTCGGAGGATGGGACGACACCACCGACCGTTCCGCAGTGGGCAGCGCACCACCCCGCCTCGAGGTGCAGGTTCTAGTCGCCCTCGGGGGCGTCGAGGTGAAGCACGCCGCGGGGAGGTGGCGGTAGCGCCTGTTGCCCGTTGCCAGCGAGAGCCTCGAACACTGTCGTGAGTGTTGGTGGCTGGTGGCGGGCTCCTCGTACACTTCCTCTCTCAGCCGAGGAGTCGCTTGAGTCATGCGGTTCTGTTTCCCGGGCAGGGGAGCCAGTTCGTCGGAATGGGCGCCGATCTGTTCGACGTCATGCCCGACCTGCTGGGAGATTCGGCCGACGACGCCCTTGGCTGGTCGTTGCGTGCCATGTGCCTGGACGGGCCCGAAGCGGCGCTGACCCGGACCGAGCACGCCCAACCCGCCCTGTATGCGGTCTCGTACGCATTGTGGAGCGCGCTGGAGTCGCGGATTCCGCCGGTCGCCTGCGGTGCCGGGCACTCCCTGGGCGAGTACACCGCGCTGGCCGCCTCGGGAGCACTGAGCTTTGTCGAAGGGCTGCGGCTGGTGGCGGCGCGAGGCTTGGCGATGGCCGGTGCCGCCGACACCACGGCGTCAGGCATGGCGGCGCTCATCGGGGGCGACTTTGCCGCCGCCGAGTCCCTGGCCGCAGCCTGTCGGCATGACGGCGGGCAATTGTGGGTGGCGAACCTCAATGCTCCCGGCCAAGTGGTGGTGGCCGGTGACCTCGCGGGGCTCGCCTGGGCCGAGCAGCACGCCGCCGCACATGGGATTCGGCGCGTCATCCCACTCAAGGTGGCAGGGGCGTTCCACTCCCCCCTCATGGAGCCTGCCGCCGACGAGCTGCAGCGCGCCATGACGACGGTCACATTTGCGGCCAGCCGTTTTCCGGTCTGGGCCAACGCCACCGCCAGCCCCCATGAGGACGACCCCGGTCCTGCGCTGGTCGCCCAGCTCACATCACCGGTACGGTTCGCCGAGTCGGTGCAAGCCATGGCTGCGGCCGGAGTCGAGCGCTTTGTCCACGTCGGACCCGGTGATGTAACCGCCGGGCTGGTCCGGAGGTCGGTAGAGGGTGCGGAGGCGACGGTGGTGTCCACCCTGGCAGACATCGAGTCCGCGGCCGACACGTTCGGGGCCGCGTCATGACGGAGAGTGAGCACGGAATGCGCGGCGCCACGATCACCGGCTGGGGCAAGTGTGTCCCGCCCGCGGTTCTCAGCAACGCCGACCTGGAGACCATCGCCGATACCAGCGACGAGTGGATCACCAGCCGCACCGGCATCAAGGAGCGCCGCATCTCCCATGTCGAGGTGTCCGACATGTCGGCCGTCGCCGCGCAGCGGGCCCTGGCCGCAGCCGGGCTCAGACCCACCGACATCGATCTGCTGATCGTGGCCACCTGCAGCCCCGACCGCCTCATCCCCAGTGCCGCGACGATGGTGCAGGCCAAGATCGGCGCCACCGGCGCGGCTGCCATGGACCTCAACGCCGCCTGCAGCGGTTTTCTGTTCGCCCTGAGCACCGCAGACCAGATGATCCGCGCCGGCGGGGCGCGTCGCGCATTGGTGATCGGTGCCGAGAAACTCTCGTACTGGCTGGACTTCACCAACCGGGCCACGTGCGTCCTGTTTGGCGATGGCGCCGGGGCAGTGGTGCTCGAGGCCTCCGACGAGCCCGGCGGGCTGCTCGCCTTCGAGCTCGGATCGGACGGCACCGCCGGCGACCTGCTGTGTGTGCCCGCGTCGGGAACGGAAGGGAATCCGCTCCGCACGATGCTGCCGACGATCATGATGGAGGGTCCCGAGGTCTTCCGGCGCGCGGTCACCTCCATGGGTGACGCTTCGGCCCGGGTAATAGCCCGCGCCGGCCTCTCCCTTGAGGACGTGGATCTGCTGATACCCCACCAGGCGAACATCCGCATCATCGATGCCACCGCCCGGCGGCTGGCACTGGATCCCGCCAAGGTGTTCATCAACATCGCCGCATATGGCAATACCTCGGCGGCCACGATCCCGATCGCGCTCACGGAGGCTCTCGAGGAGGGCCGGATCACGCCTGGCGCGGTGCTGGTATTCGCCGCCTTCGGTGGTGGGTTCACGTGGGCGGCGGCGGTGTTCCGTTGGGGGGACCGGGTCACGCCACTCGGGGTGAGCCAGGCGGAGCTGGCCCCGAGCGACGCCACCGCGCTGGAGTTGCTCGCCGCCAACATTGCGGTGCACGGGAAAGGGATTTGATGCCGGGCCGGGTGGCTCTGGTCACCGGGGGTTCGCGGGGGATCGGCCGCGCCGTCGCCGAGAGGCTGGCCGCCGACGGCTGCCGGGTGGCGGTGAACTATCACACCCGCCCCGATGCCGCCGATGAAGTGGTGGCTGCGATCACCGCGGCCGGGGGCGAGGCGATGGCGGTGGGAGGCGACGTCGGGGACGGCGAGGCAGTGGCTGCGATGTTCGCCGCGATCGAGTCGTCCTTCGGCCCGGTCGAGATCCTGGTCAACAATGCCGGAATCACCGCCGACGACCTGCTCCTGCGCATGAAGCCCGAGGCCTGGCAGGCGGTGATCCGCACCAACCTGGACTCGGTCTATCACTGCACCCGGGCTGCGTTGCGCGCCATGATCAAGGCGCGCTGGGGCCGGGTGGTCAGCATCACTTCGGTGGCGGGTATCGCCGGCAACCCCGGACAAGCCAACTACGCCGCCGCCAAGGCGGGGATCATCGGATTCACCAAGTCGGTCGCCAAGGAAGTCGGATCGCGGGGAATCACCATCAACGCGGTCGCCCCGGGGTTCGTCGGAACCGACATGACCGATGCTCTGGGGGCCGCGGTGCGGGAGGCGGTGCTTCCTTCCATCGCCCTGGGGCGGTTTGGAACTGCTCCGGAGATCGCATCGGCCGTGGGCTATCTTGCCTCGGACGATGCCGCCTATGTGACCGGCCAGGTTCTGGTCGTCGATGGGGGCCTCGGGTTCTGAGACCCCGCCAACAAAGAGGGAGCCGATATGGACAGGGCCACCGTTGAAGCGAAGATGACCGACCTGCTCGTGGACGAGCTGGGGCTCGATCGCGGGAAGATCAGCATGGGCGCCAAATTCGAGGAGGATCTCGAGGTCGACTCGCTCGGCGTGGTCGAACTGTTGATGGCGCTCGAAGACACATTCGGCGTCTCCATCCCCGATGAAGAGGCCGAGGCCATTGCCACGGTCGGTCAGGCGGTCGACGTGGTGATGCAGAAGCTTGCGGGCTGACGTGGGCCGGCGCGTCGTCGTCACCGGCCTCGGGACTGTGAACCCGATCGGGAAGGACGTGGCTTCGTTCTGGCAGGCCGCCCGCGACGGGGTCTCCGGGATCGGTCCGATCACCGCCTTCGACGCCTCCGCGCTCAAGGTCAACATCGCCGCCGAGGTCCCCGACTTCGACCCTGAGGAGTACATCGAGCGCAAAGAGGCGCGCCGTCTCGATCGCTACGACCAGTTCTTCTGGGCCGCCACCCATCAGGCCTTGGCCGATGCCGGCATCGTTTATGAGCCCGACGACCCCGCGGCGCTGCGCGCCGGCGTTGCGGTGGGATCGGGCATCGGCGGGATGATTTCCTTCCAGGAGGGGATCGATACGATGCGCCAGCGCGGTCACGACCGTGTCAGCCCGCTGGCGATCACACAGATCATCTCCAACATGGCGGCGGGTCTGGTATCGATTCGGTACCACCTCTACGGGCCCAACACATGTGCAGTCACCGCGTGCGCCGCCTCGGCGAACGCCATCGGTGATGCCGCCGAGATCATCAAGCGGGGCGCGGCCGACGTCATGGTCGCGGGGGGCGGCGAGGCACCGGTGTGCGAATTCGCCATCGCAGGCTTCAGCCAGGCGCGCGCTCTCTCGACGCGCAACGACGATCCCGCCCGGGCCAGCCGGCCCTTTGACGCCGAACGGGATGGCTTCGTCATGGGCGAGGGCGCCGCCACCCTCATTCTCGAAGAGCGGGAGCATGCCCTCGGGCGTGGAGCCAAGATCTACGCCGAACTGGTCGGTTATGGCATGTCGGCCGACGGGTATCACATCACACTGCCCCGGCCCGGGGGCGGCGGGGCGGCCCGGGCGATGCAGGCTGCTCTCGACGATGCCGGGGTGGTGGCAACCCAGGTGGACTACATCAACGCTCATGGCACCTCGACCATGGCCAACGACTCCACGGAGACGGCGGCGATCAAGACCGTGTTCGGTGAGCACGCCTATCGGGTGCCGGTGTCGTCGACCAAGTCGATGACGGGCCACCTCCTTGGCGGGGCCGGGGCTCTGGAGTCCCTCGTCTGCATCCTGGCGATCCGGGACGGGATCGTGCCCCCCACGATCAACTATGAGACCCCCGACCCCGAGTGCGACCTCGACTACGTGCCCAATGTGGCGCGCCAGGTGCCGGTGTCGATCGCAATGACGAACTCATTCGGCTTCGGCGGGCACAATGTGTCGCTCGTATTCAGGAGTCATGAGTCCTGAGTCA
>JBKKBI010000031.1:0-4483 GCA_046714175.1 Acidimicrobiia bacterium
CGATGTCGACGGGCATGACTTGATGGTACCGGGAAGCCCGGAGCCGACGGCTGGCCTCCTGAGGCTGGTTGGGCGGCCGCACTACAGTCGGCTGATGCTCGCTCCCGAGCCCATGCGGATCACCCTCGCCGGCCTCGTGGCCGGCGACATCGGATAGGGGCGGCCGATCCGCATCATCGTCCTCGAGGCGGATCCACTCACTCCGGAGTCCGACGCCGGCTCGCGCGCGGTCACGGATGTCATCGCGGGACTCGGCGAGCTGGGCCACGAGGTCCACGTGCTCATCGAGTCCGCGGGTGATGCCGCACAGCGCGCTGCCGCGGTTGCACCCGAACTCGTCATCATCAGTCGCCCGGGACTGTTCGCCCGCCTCGAGCCCCACCTGCGCTCCTTGGGCGTGCCGATCATCTACTGGGCGCACGACCTGCACTTCGTGCGTTTGGGCCTGCAGTCGCGACACGACAGCGGGATGAGCGTCCAGGCGTCGCACGCCATGCGCCTGGTCGAACGGCAGTGCTTCATCAGCGCTGACCTCGCTGTGCTGCCGACGGCCGCTGAGGTGGATCGAGTCCGGCACGAGTTTCCCGGGTCGCATGTCGTGGCGACGCCGTACTTTGCGATGCCTGAGCAGCCGTTGCCCCAGCGTCCGCCAGATGGCGCCCGCATCGTCTTCGTGGGCGGCAAGCACCATGCGCCCAACCGCGACGGGGTCGACTGGTTCTTGAACGAGGTGTGGCCCGGCACCCATGGCGGCGATCCGGCGGCAGAGCTTGTCGTGGTGGGGCGCTGGGACCGGGCACGGCCCTGGCCTGCCGGCGTGCGCTACACCGGCGTGATCTCGGACGCCGCACTCGACACGCTGTTACGCTCGGCACGCGTCGGCATCGCCCCGCTCCGTTTCGGCGCCGGCATGAAGCGCAAGACCCTGCACTACCTCTCCCACGGGTTGCCGGTCGTCGGGACTGAGATCGCCGTCGAAGGCCTCGACCGCGACACCGGGGGTCAGGTCCCCGGAGTGCTGCTCGCCGCGAACGCTGAGCAGTGGATCGCCGCAATCGCGTCCTTGGGCGACGACGACCGATGGATGCGCCTCGCGAACAGTGGCCATCGCTATGTGCGGGAAGCCTTCTCGGCCCGCCGATTCCGCGACGGTCTCGCGGCCATCGTGGATCAGGCTCACCCGTCACCTGATTAGGCTCGACCGTTGTGGATCCATCGACCCGGCTCACCATCAACCACCCGTCCGTCATCTTCGACGTACAGGGGGAGGAGGCGGTCATCATCGACCTCACCACGGGCCGCTACTTTCGCCTCGACGCGCCCAGCACCGCCCTGTGGCAGCGGTTTGCCGCTCCCACCTCCTTGGCGACGGTGCTGGAGGAATGCACGACTGCGGACTTGCTGCGACCACAACTCGATGCCATCGTCACCGATCTGGTCGGGCGCCAGCTGTTGCGCCACGCCAACCGCACGACGGACGACGCGGTCCGCCTGGCCAGCGCACCCTCGTGGGAGTTCCGAGGTTTCGCGCTCGAGGAGTTCACCGACCTCGAGGACATCCTCGGACTTGACCCGATCCACGCGGTCGACCCCGACAAGGGCTGGCCGCACGCCGCCCCGGCCTGATCGGACGATGCAGAGTCTCGTCGACGCCCTGCGTCGCGCTCGCGATCGCGCCCGAGAGCGGGCCACCGTTTCGCAGCGCTTCGGCTTCGGCGCGCGAGACCTCCTGATTCACGGCACGCCCGACGACGGCAGCGTCATGCCGCATGGTCATCTCATCGAGATCCCCACTCCGCATCCGCGGGCTCCCACCGCCGACCTGCATCTGATCGATCGTTCCACCGCCGAGTCGCTGCCCTTCCCTGCGGTTGCGCTCTCCGCCTACGGGGCCGTGCGCCAGAGTCTGGAGACCGACTGGGTCGTGTTGCGGAGCCCCGACACCAGCCGCGTACTCGCCCTGGACACCCTCGCGGGCTCCTCCATTTACTTTCCGGGTGTACCCGTGCCGCCGCGCGACCGGGCCGAGTTCTGCCGACCCCTGCTGCACTGGCTGGCGGTGCGCGACGGGAACTTGGTGCTGCACGCGGGCGCCGTTGCCCGGCACGGTCGCGCGTTGATCGTGGCCGGCGAGGGCAACGCCGGAAAGACCACTCTGATCCGCGCTTGCCTCTCCGCCGGGTTCGCGATGCTGGGTGACAATGTCGTCGAGATCACCCGGGCCGAGCACGGACCCTCGCAGGTGATCGGGGTCTACCCCACGGTGAAGGTGCGCCCCAATCCAGTCGTGCCGATCCCCGAGGATTGGCCGCATCCGGAGTGGGACACGGCGGCCGGGAAACACATCTACTCGCTCGCCAACGCGCTCGGTCCGGGGTTTACCCGCGAGGCGCAAGCGATCGCCGCGGTTCTCGTCCTCGACACCACGGCTCCAGCGACGCCGGCGCCGCTGGCCCTCGCCGCAGCCATGTTCAAGGTGGCACCAAATACCGTGGGACAGTTCCCGTTGTTCGAGGAGCAGGTACTGCAACGCACCGGGGCGGTGTTGAGTCGCCACCACGTCGTCACGGCAGGCAAGATGACACCAGCAGACATTCCCCACCAGGTCGGATCCCTGCTCACTCCACACACCGAAACCAAAGACGGGTCAAGCCGTGAACGTTGACGTGATCGTCCCGGTACACAACGGTGCTCGCTTCGTGCGGCGGGCGATCGGCAGTGCGCTCGAACAGCGCTTCGCCGGTGCGCTGACCATCTGGTGCATAGACGATGCCTCCACCGACGACTCGATCGAAGTTCTGATCGCCGCCGCCGCCGCCGATGAGCGGATCAAGGTCCTGCGCAATGACCGCAATCAGGGTGTGGCGGCGACCCGCAACCGCGGTGTCCGGGAGACATCCGCCGAGTTCATTGCGTTCCTCGACCAGGACGACCGATGGTGGCCCGACAAGCTCGAGCGCCAGTTGGCCGCGATCGAGGCGGAGCCAGCGCTTGGCTACGTTGTCGGGCTGCAACAAATCGAGCTCGACGAGGGGCAGGAGCGACCGGCGTGGACCCGCGCCGAGTGGTTTGAGCGGCTTCAGTTGGGGTATCTCCCCAGCACGCTGCTCGTTCGGCGCACCACATTCCTCGAGTTGGGCTACTTCGACGAGTCCATGTGCCATGGAGGAGACGACACCGACTGGTTTTTGCGCGCCCGGCGCCGCGGAGTACCGCATCGGATGCTCGACGTGCCCGTCACAACGCGGCATGTGCATCACAGCAACGTCTCATCCCAGTTCGGTTCCAACGAAGAGCTGCTGGCGGTGGTGCGTCGTCACATCGCAGATGGAGGCTCGGCCCCGTGACGATCGAACTCGATGTCGTCATTCCGGTGAGGGACGTCGATCGCTATCTGGGCGAGGCCCTGCGATCTGTACGCGAACAGCGGGACATTGTTTGCGCCGTGGTCGTCGTCGACGCCGGAAGCGTGCGGCCGATCACCCTTCCCGACCCGTTCCGCGACGATTCCTCGGTACGCCTCGTCCGCAGCGAGGTGCCGCTCACCGCCGGGGCAGCCCGCAACCACGGCGCGGAACTTGGGGGCGCCCCATGGATCTCCTTCCTCGACGCCGACGACCTTTGGCCGGCGAGAAGTAGGCGTTCCCTGCTCGATGCCTGTGATGCCAATGGCTCGGAGATGGCTGTGGGCATGATGCGCACCTTTCACGCCGACGAGGCCGCGCGGCGCCTGGTCGCGCCCGAGGGCGTGCGGGCCGCCCAGATCGCTGGGGGCACCGTCCTCTCCCGCGAGTGTTGGAACCGCGTCGGCCCTTTTGACCCGACGTTGCGCTCGGGGGAGATCATCGACTGGTCTCTCCGGGCCCGGCTCAAGCACGTGCGGTTCGCCGCCATCCCTGACATCGTGATTGAGCGTCGCGTGCACCTGGAGAGCACCACGGCGAACCAGATCGGAGATCGCAACGACTACCTCACGGTGGTGCGGCAATGGATGAGTCGGAACGGCTGATCGTCGTCGCCGCTCTCGCTCCGCCGGAGCGAGCAGTCGACGCATGGCGCCAATGGAAGGCGACCGTGGCCATCGCCGACGCTACCGGGCTGCTGACTTGGGCCGGCGGGTACATCCACCGCAATCTCGCGGCCGCCGGGATCAACGAGCCGTACCTCGCCGGCATCTACCGTCACAACCTCCTCTCCAACATGGGCCGGCTGCACGCCGCGCTCCCGGTGCTCTCCGCGCTTACCGCGCGCTGGCCGATCACACCTCTAAAGAGCTTCGGGATGACGGGGGAAACCCATGCTCGCGGACTGCGCCCTCTCGCCGACGTCGACGTCTGGCTGCCGCTGGACCGCGTGCACGATGCCGCGGCGGTTCTCCAGCACGGTGGATTCTCTCCTCTACTCGACGTCGACGACCGGGAGTTCGACCACCGCATCCTCCCCCAACGCGGCTCGTGGAACTACTTGGATCCGGCCGGGAACG
>JBKKBI010000032.1:0-10965 GCA_046714175.1 Acidimicrobiia bacterium
GGCACCACCTTCCGGCTCAGCACCCACCTCGCCGAGGACGGTCGGCCGGTGGTAATGAACCTGTGGGCCTCGTCGTGCCTCCCGTGCCGGGAGGAAATGCCCGCCCTCGACGCCGCCGCCGCCGCCCACCCCGACGTGTACTTCCTGGGCGTGGCCGTGGAGGACGACCCGCTGGCGGCCGAAGCGTTCGCCGCCGAGATCGGTGTCGCCTACGCACTGGCGATCGACGAAGCGGACCGAGTCGGCCGCCGCTACCCCTCGTGGGGTCTTCCCACGACCTTCTTCATCTCCAGCGAAGGCGAAATCGTGAAGACCATATTCGGCGCGGTGGATGAGGAACAACTGGCGGCGTATATCGAGGAGGCGTTTGGCCCCTAAGAAGCTGTCCGGTCTCCGGTCTCCGGCCTCCGGTCTCCGGCCTCCGGTCTCCGGTCTCCGGGCCTCCTCCGGTCTCCGGTCTCCCCTCGCCTAGTCCACATCCCCCACATACACCGCTCCCGGCGGGTCGCCGCGGAGGTATGACAGCAATGACGGCACCAGCGCTTTCGGGTAGAAGACGACCTCGGCCATCCTCTCCGGGGTGAGCCACTCCACTGCTTCCTGATAGACATCGGCCTCGGTGGGATCGCCATGGTCGGCGACGAACTCGGCGGCGAACATGAACTCGATCGCATGTTCCGCAGGATCGAAGGGCGTCTCATCTCGGAGCGCCACGATCAGTTCCCGCACCCACAGGAGCGGGCCGGGCGCCACCTCGACTCCAGTCTCCTCGCGCACTTCGCGTACCAGCGCCGCCGCCAGGGTCTCGCCGGGATGCTGCCCGCCCCCGGGAAGGAGGTACCAGTCGGGGCCGCTATTCCCGTGGGTGCGGTTGCGGGTGGCGAGCAGCGCTCCGCTCACGACGACGACTGCCTTGGCCGAGGGACGGAACCGCTCCGCCCGGCGCTCGGTCACCGGCCCTTCCACTGCGGATGGCGCTTCTCGTTGAAGGCGGCGACCCCTTCGGCGGCGTCCTCGGTCGAGGCGACCGCGGTGAGGCCGAGGTGGAGTCGGTCGAGAGCGACATCGAACGGAAGATCCTCGGTGGCATAGAAAGCGTCGCGGCCGAACCGCATCACCACCGGACTGGCCGCCGCCAGCGACACCACCACCAAATCGACCGCGGCATCCAGCTCATTGCGGGGCACCACCCGTGACACCGCGCCGAGTCGCATTGCCTCCTCGGCGGTGATGCGCCGGCCCGACATCATCAGTTCCAGCACCGCCTTGTGGGGCATGACCCGCTGCAGAACCGCAGTCACCATCATCGGCCACAAACCCACCTTCACTTCCGGGAGGCCGAAGGTGGCGTCGTCGACGGCAACGACGACGTCACAGGCGGCAGCCAGCCCAAACCCACCGGCCAGTGCGTGGCCATTGACCCGGGCCACGGTCGGCTTGCCGCATCCTCGCAGCGCCCGAAACAGGTCCGCCAGCGCACCCCGGGCCTGGTGGTCGGCGATGGGCCGATCGACGAATCCTCCGCTGAGGTCGCCACCGGCGGAGAACGCCTGGTCTCCGGCGCCGGTGATCACGATCACCTTGACCTCGGGATCGGCGGCGGCCTGGCGCACCAGGTCCGCCATCTCGGCGACGGCCGCGTTCGACAACGGGTTGCGCCGCTCCGGATCCTCGAGAGTGATGGTGGCCCGGGGAGGCGCCGACTCGTAACGAAGCATGGCGGGAGGGTAACGCGGGGAGGGCTATTGGCTGTTAGGCCGCGATCGCCCCGCGTCTCTCCAGGACGCTCCGCAGCACCGCAACCACAGCGGGGTCGAAGTCGTAGGCGGCGCCGCGGTGCAGGGTTTCGATCGCCTCCAGCGGTGTCCCACCGCCGCACACCTCCTCGTCGTAGGCGGCGACCACGCGCACGATATGGGCCTCCCGCGACAACGCCGGGTCGCGTTGTTCCCCGGGACGCCGGTAGGGGTCGTACATGACGGCCACGAGATCAGCCACGGGTTCGAGGTGGACCGCCTCACCGATGATCGCCGCCGACCAGGCGGACACGTCGGAGGGCGTGTACTGGCCTCCCGCCACCGCCGGGTTGGCCAGAACCAGGCGCCCGATGTCGTGCAGCAACGAGGCATACTCGATCCGGTCCAGGCTGGCGCGGCCGAGCCCGAGCTGGGCTCCCACCGCGGCGGAGAGGTCGGCGGTGCGCTCGGCGTGACCGGGCCGACCCATCCCCCCTGCCTCGGGGATGCGACCGAGCGCGCGCATGGTCTGCTGGTAGGTACTCCTGGTCGCCTGGAGCCGATGCAGTGAGATGTGACCGAAGGCATAAGGGAGTCCGGCCAATGGCAACGCCCACCAGCCCATCGCCGGCTGAGTCATGGCGTACAACGCAGCCGACGAATAGAGGATGGCGTGGGCCGGCCAGTCGGCGAGGGCGCGGATCAGGTGCAGGCGGCGGGGCTCCGTGCGGTCGGACACCAGCATCCGCACCACACTCGAAGCCAGATAGCCGGCCACGCCACAAGCCGCGTAGGTGCCGAGGACCAGCCACTCGGCGGCCCCACGGCCATCGAGCAAGAGCGACGCGATGGCGAATCCGCCGCCGAACACCACGATCCCGGCGGGCTCGGAGGGAAGCCGGCCGTCATCGACGGGGCGGCGATGCCTGGCCCACTTCACCGCGCGCGACAGGGGTAGGGCCACCGCGCCCGCGCCGAGGACGAGCACCGCTGATCCGTGCGACGAGAGTGCGACCGCGCCGGCGAGGGCGGGGGCGACCGACACGCCGAGCCCTGACGGGGTTGGCATGGGCACCAATGAAGCCAGCACGTAGCCGACCACGACCAGCGCCAACACCGGGCCTGGCCACCACATGATGGCCATGGCGATACCGACGGCGAGGCTCGTCGCGAGAACGACGGGGTGCAGGCGGTCAGGCACGGATCGCCCGCTCCCGCACCAGCCGCTCCACCTCGGCAGCACTCTCCTCATCGGGGGAGCCGTACTGCTCCCCGCTGACCTCGATGGCGGCGATCAGCGCCTCGACGACATCGCTGCCGTACACCTCGCGGCGGTCGCGCAACAGCTGGAAAGCCGTCGGCTGAGTAACCGCGGCGCGGTAGGAGCGGGTGCTGGTCACTGCATCGAAGGCGTCGGCCGCGGCAAGGATCCGCGCTTCGAGTTCGATTCCCTCAGCGCCGTCGAGCAAGGCGTGCAGGGCGCTGGCGATCCCCACCATCGGAGCGAGGAAGTCGACGCCGCCGAGCAGGTCTTCGACGAGGCGCATGTGGTGCAGCATCTCCCGGTATTCGTCGTCGGTGAGAGAGTCCGGTTTGTGCAAGAGCTCCGCTGGAACCGCAACCTTGCCGACGTCGTGGAGGAGGGCCGCCCACCGCAACCGTTCCTGACGATCGGCATCGAACCCGAGTCGCTCCGCAGTGGCACGGGCGAACCCAGCAACCCGTTCGGTGTGACCCCGGGTGTAAGGGTCGAGCGCTTCGACCGCCTTCACGAAACCGCGGATGGTGTCCTCGTGGGCGCGGCGCAACTGCGAGTAGGAGCGGAACCCCATCTGGCCGACCAGGAAGGTCACGAAGATGAGTGGAAGAATCACCGGTCCCACCAACGCGTATCCGGCGCCGAGGATGCCGCCAAAGGCGCCGAGCACACCGAGGGCGATGTGATTGGGGAGCATCTTCGACCACGGCAGGAGGGAGCGGCCGGGGTAGAGGCGGCGCACGATGAACTTGACCAGGCGGAAGTTCACCCAGTCGTACACCGTGGCGGCGAGAGCGGCGCCGGCGGCGAGCATCGGAAGGTCGGCACGGGTGACGGGACCGTCGGGGAGGAAGGGGAGGAACACCAGGATCCCGATCGTGGTGGAAAGCACTAGTTGGCCGAGGTTGACCGCCGGACGACTCCACCGCCGCTGCCGGATGTCGTCGGCATGCAGTGCGGAGAGCGCCGCCATCAGGGCCACCGCCAGAATCGCGCTGTCCCGACCGAAGACCACCGCGGCGGTGAAGGCCGGCATGATCGACCCGGACACGAAGAGCCGGTCGCTGACCTCGACCGAGGAGAACTCGAGGGCGACGAACGCCACCGCAAACGTAACCCATAACCACAATGGATGCGGGATCGACTGCATGGCGAACAGCGACGCCAGAGTGATGATGCCGAGGACGGCCATCACCAGCGCCAAAAGCGATCCGCTGAGGTTCTTGGGGTTCATGGTGGTTGGTAGCTGGGGTTGCCCGGGCAATTATTCGATTAACCGACCCGCCAGCTCACGTGAGTCGGCAGGCCAATCGACGTTCACTTCCCACGGTCTGTCGCATGTCACCTACCGCTTCCCTTCTAGGGGCTCGGCGTCTTCGCTAGTCGGACGCCGGCATAGATTCGCTTCGCTCGCTCTTTCGAGGGCTAATAGCCGTACGGTGAACCCGGACAACCCCTGAGGGTCGTTCGTGCCAAATCATTCGGCACGTTCGACACCCACCTTCACTTTTCAGGCGGGGTCGCAGTGACCCCTTTTCGCTACCCGTCCGGACTAGTCCGGACACGCAAAAGCGGACGCCCCCGCGAGTTGCAGGGAAACGTCCGCCCGAACAGCACGATAGCCCCTCCCTGACTAGTTACCAGCGGTTTTCGCGGTTTTTTCCCTTCATGACGATCGGTATCCGGGCTGACTACCCTTCGTGGCGGGTACGTCGAAGCCGCCTGGTTGCGGCGGGGAGAGAATTCGCATCGTGGACATCAAGGAAATCGAAGAAACCCTCGCCAGGCTTCCCTCCGTGAATGCGGTGCGGGTGGCAGCCAATCGGGACGAGATCCGCGAAGTCCACGTGCTCGCCGCCCCGGACAAAGCGGCCAAACAGGTGGTTCGGGACGTGCAGACGCTGGCGTTGGCCCGCTTCGGCCTCAACATCGATCGCCGCACCATCTCGGTGGTCCAGATCGGACCGGACCGCATCTCCACCCCCGACGATCGCCCGGCGATCAAGGGAGTCCACGAGATCCCCGAAGGAACCCGCACCACGGTTGCCGTCACGCTGGCCTGGCATGGCGAGGACTACGTCGGCACGGCTACCGGTCCTGCCGCGGCCTCGGCCCGGATGCGCCTCGTCGGCGAGGCGGCCGTGCGGGCAGTGGAGTCTCTGGTCAACGGCGACGTATTCGCCCTCGACTCCATCGGAGCCCCGGTGATCGGCATGCGCACCATCGTGGTGGCGGTAGTGGTTTCCACCGGCGAACGCGGCGAAGAGGTCGCAGTGGGCTCTGCGATCAGCGCCGGCGACGACTCCGAAGCCGCCGTGCGTTCGGTTCTGGATGCTCTCAACCGCAGGATCGGAAGGCCGGAGTAAAACCGGGCGGCGGGGTATCCGCTGCCCGCTGCCCGCAAGAAAAGTCATCAGCAACAGCCGGACAGGACTTCGCCAATCGGCAATCTCCATCCCACTAGCGTCGGTCTTATGAATGTCTCCGCGTACACGGGACGCGCTTCGGTCGCCGTTACGCCACATCATCTCGCCACTGAGGCTGCGCTGGATGTGATGCGGGCGGGGGGCAATGCCGCCGATGCGGTGATCGCGGCCGATGCGGTGTTGGGCATGGTGCTTCCCACCACTTGTGGCATCGGGGGCGATCTGTTTGCTCTCGTACACAAGCCGGGATGGGACCGCCCCGAAGTTCTCAATGCCTCGGGCCGGGGCGGTTCGGGCCTGGATGCGGATCGTCTCCGCGCCGCCGGCAACACCGTGCTCCCCTACCGTGCCCCGGAGACGATCACAGTGCCGGGCTGCGTGGACGGGTGGGTGGCCCTGGCGGAACGCCACGGCAGCGGACCGCTCTCCGGCATACATCTCGATCGCGCCATCTCGCTCGGCCGCGAAGGGTTCCCGGTGTCCAGGGAGTTCTCCTCCGACCTCAAGGTGATCGCCCCAATGGTGCGCGGCCAGCCCTCCGCTGCCGCCTTGTATCCCGGCGATGCCATGCCTGCCCCCGATGCCGTGCTGCGTCGCCCCGACCTCGCCGCCACGCTGGAGGGAATCCGCGACCACGGCCGGAACGCCTTCTACACCGGAACGGTCGCCGCCCAGGTGGCAGCGGCGACCGGTGGGATCCTCACCGTTGCCGACCTGGAGGCCAACCACCCCGACTGGGTGGCTCCGGTGGGAGCCGCGGTGCGGGGGCTGATGGGCTGGAGCGTCCCTCCCAACAGCCAGGGTTATCTGACCATTGCGGCGGCGATGCTGCTGGAACAGCTCGACTTCCCCGCCGATCCCTCCGACCCGCGTTTTCATCACGCCGTCATCGAGGCCTACCGCGCCGTCGCCTGGGAACGCGACGACCTGGTCGCCGATGACCGCTTCGCCCCACTCCCGGGGGAGCGCCTGCTGGATCCGGAGCGCCTGCTTCCCCGCCTGGCCCACTTCCACCCCGATGCCGCGGCGCGCTGGCCGCAACCAACGCCGGCACCGGGCGGCACCGCGTACTTCTGCGCCGTCGACGCCACCGGGATGGCAGTGTCGTGCATCCAGTCCAACTTTGCCGGAATCGGCAGCGGCATCTCTGCCGGGACCACCGGGGTGTTCCTGCACAATCGCGGGGCCGGTTTCAATCTGATTCCGGGCCATCCCAATGAGGCCGCCCCCGGCAAGCGCCCGCTCCACACCCTGTCCCCGACGCTGTGGACGCGGGACGGACACGCGGCGTTGGTCCTCGGCACCCGGGGCGGACACCAGCAGCCGCAGTACCTGCTGCAGGCAGCGGCGCTGCTGCTGTGGGCTGGCCTGGACCCGGCCGGCGCCCAGGCTGCGGGGCGCTGGCACGTCGAGACGGTGGATGGCACGGCGTCGGCGATCACCGCCGAGGGGCGGACTGCTACGGCCGTCGTCGACGGCCTGCGCCGCCGCGGACACACCGTCACCGTCGGACCCGACCTGCCCCAGGGATGGGGTCCGGTCGCGATCATCGCCATCGCTCCCGACGGCACCCGCCGCGCCGCCGCGGATCCGAGGGTGAGTACGGCCACGGCTGTCGGCGGCTGAGAACCAGCTACCCGTCGCCCGCTACCCGTCGCCCGCAAGAGTGGTGGCGAGTTCTTCCTCTTCCTTGCGGGAAGCTGGGAGCGGGTAGCGGGTAGCCTTCCTAGATGAAGCGCACCACCAAAGTCACCGGGATCGTGGTCGGCGTGGGCGCCGGGATTGCTGCGGTGGCGTGGATGTTGCGCGACCGGCTCATCCAGCCGGCCCGCAAGGGAGCGCCGCCGACCGCGGCTGCCTTCCGGGTGACTCCTCCGCCGACCCGGGAGCGGCCCGATGCCGACGACCTGTCGCTGATCCGGGGGATCGGGCCTGTTTTCAAGGCGCGCCTTGCCGCCGCCGGAATTTCGCGTTTCGACGAACTGGGAACCATCTCACCTGAGCGCATCGCCGAGATCGCCGGCGTACCCGCCACCCGGGCCCGGGAGTGGATCGATCAGGCACGGCTCCTGGTCTGATCGTGCCGTATCTCACCGCTCCCGAGGCGCTGGACACCCTCCTTCCCGGCCAGCCGCGGTATCGCGTGGACCAGATGCGCCAATGGCTGTATCGCCATCCGGTGCTGACCACCGCAGAGATGACCAATCTCCCCATCCCGTTGCGGGAGGCGTTTGCCAACCGCCTGTGGCCGATGGCGGTGGAGATGATGCAGACCGGTGACGGCGGGCGCACCGTCAAGTGGCTATTCCGGGCTCCCGACGGTGCTGCGGTCGAAGCGGTGCTAATGGGGTACCCCCGTCGTACCACCCTGTGCATCAGCAGTCAGGCGGGTTGCGCCATGCGCTGCACCTTCTGCGCCACCGGCCAGTTCGGATTCGAACGCCACCTCGAAGCGGGGGAGATCTTCGCCCAGGTGGCGTACGCCAACGCTTACTTGCGGGCGCATCCGCTGCCCGACTCGCCGACTCATGTGGGCAATGTCGTGTTCATGGGGATGGGGGAGCCACTGGCCAACTACGACAACGTGCGCGAGTCGATCCGGCGCATGATCGAAGTGTCCGGCATGTCGGGGCGCGCCATCACCGTCTCCACCGTGGGCATCACCTCGGGCATCGACCGGCTCGCCGCCGAACCGTGGCCGGTGAACCTGGCCCTGAGCCTGCACGCTGCCGACGATCACCTGCGCGAGCAACTGGTGCCGATGAACCGCCGCTACCCCATCGACGAGCTGCTCGCCGCCGCCGAGCGGTTCCGCCAGGGTCACGGACGCCGGGTCACGCTGGAGTGGACGTTGATGGCCGACGTCAACGATGGGGCGGACCAGGCACGCTCCCTCGCCGCCATCGCTCGGGACCTGCAGGCGCACGTCAACGTCATCGCGCTCAACCCGACTCCCCTCGCCCCACAGAAGCGTCCCAACGCCGAGCGAACCCGGCAGTTCGTGGACGAGGTGAACCGGCACGGCGCCACCTGCACCCTGCGCGACACCCGGGGAGTGGATATCGACGCCGCCTGTGGGCAGCTGCGGGTCCGCGCCGCCACTTGACCTCGCACCGGGACCTGGGACCCTTGGCGGACTTCACCACAGGAGGCTTGTCGTGACCGTTGCTGTTGGAGACCGTGCCCCGAGTTTCAGCCTCCTGGATGACTCCGGAAAGAAGGTCTCCCTGTCCGACTTCACCGGCAGCGGCTTGGTGATCTACTTCTATCCCCGCGCCTTCACCCCAGGGTGTACGACCCAAGCGTGCGATCTGCGGGATCGCCACGAGCGGTTCCTCGACAGCGGGTACCAGGTCATCGGCATCAGCCCGGATCCGGTGGATCGGCTGACGAAGTTTCGTGCCGAAAAGGAACTGCCCTTCCCTTTGCTCTCCGACCCGAATCACAAGGTCGCCGCGGCGTATGGCGCCTGGGGCACCAAACGCAACTACGGGCGGGATTACCAGGGGATCGTGCGGTCCACCTTCGTGATCGATGACACCGGAATCGTGACCGGGGCCTGGCGTAATGTCCGCGCCTCCGGGCACGCCGATCGGCTCCTCAGCGACCTCACCTGAGCGGTCGTTCGCCCAATTCCGACACCCCGATACAATCGCCGCTCGGCGATGCCAAAACTCTCCATCCCTTCGTTTCGTAGTCTGCCGCGTCCGGCGCGGATCGGCGCGGCTACGTTCGGCCTCACCCTCGCTGCGGTGCTGACCCTCTTCGCCGCCGATCGCCTCACCAACGGCGGCGAGATCCTCGGTTCGGTCACTGCCAGCGGTGCGGACATCGGCGGCCTTGGCGAGGAGGACGCGCTTGCCCGCCTCGAGGAGTTGGAGGATCACCTCCGCAGCAACCCGATCCGGGTCGAAGCCGGCGACCACGTCTTCACGCTGAACCCGACGGAGGTCGATCTCCGTCTCGATTCCGCGGTCATGGTCGAGGCCGCCATGAACCATGGCCGACCCGGCAATCTCCTTGCCGAGTTGGGCTGGTGGGTGGGCAACTTCGGCTCGGGAGCCGCCACGGTGGAGCCGGTGTACTCATTCGACGAGGAACAGCTCGCTGCGATCGTCCAGGAGTGGGAAGTCGAAGGCATCGGGCAGGCTCCGTTCCCCGGCGATGTTCGCATCGAGGGCGGATCGGTGGTGTATGAGTACCCCGCCACCGGGGTCGGCATCGAGCAGGAGGACGCGCTGGCGGTGCTGGAGATCGCGCTGGTGGATCCCACCCGGGCCACGGTGGTGATCGAGACCCGGCTCATCGATCCCGATACGACCAATGCCGAGATCGATGCCGCGGTGGAGACCGCATCCCGCCTGATCTCCGGCGACGTCACCCTCACCGAGCCGGAGCTGGGTTTTGAACTGGTGCTCCCCCGGCACCTGCTCGCCGAAGCCCTGATCATCGGCCGCGAGCCCGGCGACGATCTGGTGCCGGGATTCAGCTTTGTTTTCGACGAGCCGATCATCCAGGCCTACGTCACCGCCCTGGGACCGTACCTGGAGACCGAACCGGTCGATGCCGAGGTGCTGATCGACGATGTGACCGAGACCGTCACCGTCGTCCCCAGCGTGCCGGTGATGGCCCCCGATCCGGAGATGCTGGTCGATCACCTGTGGGAGGCGCTGGGAACCCCGGACCGCCGCGGTGGGCTCACCTATGCGGTGAGCCGCGAGGCCGACTTCTCCACCGCCGACGCCGAGGCCCTCGGCATCGGCGGTGTGATCGGCGAGTTCACCACCAACCATCCCTGCTGCCAGCCCCGGGTCACCAACATCCATCTCATCGCCGACGCCGTCGATGGCGCCATGGTGATGCCGGGCGATACCTGGTCGCTGAACGACCACGTCGGCCAGCGCACTACCGCCAAGGGTTATGTGTGCGCCGGTGCGCTGATGGGCAACGAGCTCGTCGACGAGGGCGCGATCTGCATCGGCGGGGGCTCCAGCCAGTTCACCACCACGATCTATAACGCCATCTTCTTCGCCGGACTCGAGGAGGTCGCCCACTCCCCGCACACCGTGTGGTTCAACCGCTACCCCGAGGGCCGGGAAGCCACCCTGGGATGGCGCCACCCCGACCTGGTGTTCCGCAACGACACGGAACACGCGGTGATCATCAAGACCTCGTACACCGGCACTTCGATCACGGTCAAGATCTATGGCAACAACGGTGGCCGCGTCGTCGAGGCCGGTCTTTCCGGGCGTTACAACCACACCGGAATCGTGACCATCCGCCGCCAAAACCCGGAACTCGGGGCAGGCCATTGCGACTCTGGCAACGAGGCCGAGGCCGTGCTTGCACAGGCGGGCTCACCGGGATGGTCGGTGACCGTGTATCGATACATCACCTACCCCGACGGCACCAAGACGACCGAGCAATGGGCCCATCGCTATCAGGGGGCCTGGCGGATCCTCGAGTGGAACTCCGGCCACCCCAGTTGCGGGGTGACCACGACGACGGCCGGTGTTACGACGACCACCGCTGGCACCACGACAAC
>JBKKBI010000033.1:0-7574 GCA_046714175.1 Acidimicrobiia bacterium
GCCGTCTTCGAGGGTGGCGAACCCACCATCATCGCCAATGCCGAAGGCCACCGCACCACCCCCTCGGTGGTCGCCTTCTCCAAGAGTGGTGAGGTACTGGTCGGCGAGGTCGCCAAGCGCCAGGCGATCACCAACCCCGATCGCACCGTGCGGTCGGTGAAACGCCATATGGGCGAGTCCTGGAACATCGACATCGATGGCAAGAAGTACACCCCGCAGGAGATCAGCGCCCGCATCCTGATGAAGCTGAAGCGGGACGCCGAGGCGTACCTTGGCGGGCCGGTCACCCAGGCCGTCATCACAGTCCCGGCCTATTTCGGCGACGCCCAGCGCCAGGCCACCAAGGAGGCCGGCCAGATCGCCGGTCTCGAAGTGCTGCGAATCATCAACGAGCCCACCGCGGCCTCTCTCGCTTACGGCCTCGACAAGGCGGGTGAGGATCAGACGATCCTGGTCTACGACCTCGGAGGCGGCACCTTCGACGTGTCGGTTCTCGAAATCGGCGAAGGGGTCTTCGAGGTCAAGGCGACCAGCGGTAACACCCACCTCGGCGGTGACGACTGGGACCAGCGAGTCATGGACTGGATGATCAAGGACTTCAAGAACGACCACGGGGTGGACCTGGGCAAAGACCCGATGGCCCGCCAGCGGCTCAAGGAGGCCGCCGAGAAGGCCAAGATCGATCTGTCCCAGGTGGCCTCCACCGACATCAACTTGCCCTTCATCACCGCCACCGCCGACGGACCGCTGCACCTGCAGCGCACCCTGACGCGGTCCGAGTTCCACAAACTGACCGAGGATCTCGTGACCGCCACCCGCGCCCCGGTGGAGCAGGCGATCAAGGATGCCGGGATCAAGGTCTCCGATCTCGACCACGTCGTCCTGGTGGGAGGTTCGACCCGGATGCCCGCGGTTGTGGACCTGGTCAAGTCGATCACCGGCAAGGACCCACACAAGGGGGTCAACCCGGATGAGGTCGTCGCCGCCGGCGCCGCGCTCCAGGCCGGCGTGCTCAAGGGCGATGTCAAGGACATCCTGCTGCTCGACGTCACGCCGCTCACCCTCGGGATCGAGACCATGGGAGGCGTCTTCACCAAGATGATCGAGCGCAATATGACCATCCCCACTAGGCGGTCGGAGATCTTCACCACGGCGGCGGATGGCCAGCCCGAGGTGGAGGTGCACGTCCTGCAGGGCGAGTCGGAGATGGCAGACCGCAATGCCTCCCTGGGTAAGTTCAACCTCACGGGGATCGCACCGGCTCCCCGCGGGATGCCACAGATCGAGGTGACATTCGACATCGATGCCAACGGGATCGTGGCGGTTTCCGCCAAGGACCTGGGCACCGGCAAGACTCAGCAGATCACGATCACCGGCGGCACCGCATTGCCCAAGGACAAGATCGACGAGATGGTGCGAAATGCCGAAGCTCACGCGGCCGAAGACCACTCCCGGCGCATGGCTGCAGACGCTCGCAACCAGGCCGACCACGCGTCGTACCAGATCGACAAGCAGCTGGCCGAGCACGGCGACAAGCTGAGCGCCGAGGAGAAGGCCGGGGTCGAAGACAAGGTTGCCGCGGTGAAGAAGCTGTTGGGAGATCCGGCCGCCGACGCCAAGGATCTGGAGAAGGCCACCGCCGAGATGCTCCAGTCCGCCCAGATAATCGGAGAAAAGGTGTACCAGGCGTCGCAGGCCACCCCCGGAGCCGCCCCACCCACCGACGACGGAGTTGTCGAAGCCGAGATCGTCGACGAGGGCGGTGAGGGGTGAGTGACGAGGTCCGTGAGGACCCTGACGCCACGGGCCCGATGGTGGGAGAGATCATCGCGGAGGACCAAGCCGATGACCTTCCCGAAGACCCGGAAGAGGCGATCGTTCATCTTCTCGCCCAGCTGCGGGTGGCGCGTGAGGAGGCGTCGTCCTACCTCGATGACCTGAAGAGGGTCGCCGCCGACTTCGAGAACTTCCGTAAGCGCGTCGGTCGGGAGCGCGACGAGATCGTGACGCGTTCTACCCAGGGTTTGATCGCCGATCTGCTTCCGGTGCTCGACTCGTTCGACGGCGCCATCGGAACGGGTCCGGCCGACACCGACGAACGACTGCTTGCCGGGATCCGTTCCACGCACCGGCTTCTGGCGGATGTGCTCGCCCGAGAGGGCCTGGAGCCGATCCCCGCTATCGGATTGGCCTTCGATCCTGCGGTCCACGAAGCGGTCAGTGGTGGCGGCACCGGCCATCTGATCGTCACTGCCGAGATGCGGCGCGGGTACACACTTCGAGGCCGGGTGCTGCGTCCCTCGCTGGTCGCGGTCGCAGCCGACGACCCCGGTGGTGGTGATCCGGAGTGACCATTCGGCGCGAGTGGCTCGAGCACGACTACTACGCGGTGCTCGGCGTCGAGCGGTCCACCTCGGCCAAGGACATCAAGAAGGCCTTTCGAGCCCTGGCACAGCAGTACCACCCCGACAACAACCCGGGTGATGCCCAAGCAGAGGCCCGGTTCAAGGATGTCACCCAGGCCTACGAGGTCCTGTCCGACCCCAAGACCCGAAGCGAATACGACGCGGCCCGAGATGCCGTCGCCCGCGGCGCCTACGTCGGAGGTCCCAGTGGCGGCGGACCCCAGTACGTGCGGATGGAAGATCTGGGCGACATCGGAGACCTGTTCGGATCCGGGGGCGGCATGTTCGGCGGACTGGGAGATCTGTTGGGGGGCGGGGTCCGCCGCGGTCGCGGACCACAGCAGGGCGGCGATCTGAGCACCGACGTCAACTTGAGCTTCCATGAGGCGATCGACGGCGCCACGCGGGTGCTGACCTTGGATGGACCCGAGGGTCGGCGCGAGGTGCAGGTAAAAGTCCCAGCCGGGGTGAACGACGGAGCTCGCATCCGCTTGCGCGGCCAGGGCCGGCCCGGAACCGACGGCGGCCCCCCGGGAGACCTCTATGTGACGGTGCACAGCGCCCGCCATCCGCTGTTCGCTCGTAAGGGTCGCGACCTGAAGATCAAGGTGCCGATCACCTTCACCGAAGCGGCGCTGGGGGCGGCGATCACGGTCCCGACCCTGGGAGGCACGGTGACACTAAAGGTCCCGCCGGGAACCCAGCACGGAACGACACTTCGGGTCACCGGCCGCGGCGTCTCCACCGACAAGGGTACCGGCGACCTGCTCGTCATCATCGACGTTCAGGTGCCGGAGCACCTTGATGACGACCAACGCCGCTTGCTGGAGCAACTGCGCGGCCTCGATACCGAGTCCAACCCGCGAGCTCACCTGGGGGTGTGACTGTGACCGACTCCCGCGACGCCGTCTACATCATCTCGGTCGCTGCCGAACTTGGCGGGGTGCACCCGCAGACCCTCCGCATCTACGAACGCCGCGGCCTGCTCAGCCCGTACCGCACCCCCGGAGGCACCCGGCGCTATTCGGATCTCGACCTGGAACGGTTGGGCCTCATTCAGGAGCTCACCGCCGATGGGGTCAATCTGGAAGGGGTGCGCCAGATTCTCGAACTTCGCGACGAGGTGGAGCGGCTGCGCCATCAGGTGTCCCGACTCCGTCGCCTCCTCGGCGAGGCCGAGGCGCGCCTCGGGGCCGCGGGACTAAGCACAGTGGTGCGCAACCTCCCCGATGTGCCGCGGGGTGACGTATGGGGATGATGACAGGCGTTAGAGAGCGCGGCCCTCGAATCTGTCCGCGATAGCATCGTCGGAGAGTGATGGAGGTGACGGGTCGCGGCCTAGCTCTGGTAATCGCCTCGTCCTCGCTGCGGCCGTGGTCGTCCTGCTCGCGATAGCGGCGAGCATCCTGCTCACTCCTGAGAGGCCTCCGCTGGTCGGTTTGGAGCTGAATCGCATCACCGACAGCCTGGACTTTCCCGTCGGGGGCGCCCTGCAACCCGGGACAGACCGCATATTCATTGTGGAACGACTGGGACGGGTGCGCATCGTGGAGGGCGATCAGGTACTGGCTGACCCCGCTCTCGACATCAGCCAGAAGACCGCCAACTCCAGCTGGGAACAGGGGTTGCTCGGGATAGCATTCCACCCGCGGTTCGAAAGTGACGGGCGCGTCTTCCTGTCGTACACCGAAGCGAGCAGTGGCGATCAGGTCGTCGTCTCGTTCCGCTTTGCCGCGGACAAGAATCACCTCGACGTGACGACGGAGACCGAGCTGATCCGAGTCCCCCAGGCGTATCCGCTGCACAACGGAGGCTCGATCCGGTTCGGCCCCGACGGAATGCTTTGGATCGGACTCGGTGATGACGGTGCCGATCCAAAGGCCACCGACCCGGCGCGCCAGGATTCGTTTCGACACGGACAAAACCCGGCGACACTGCCGGGCACGATGGTCCGCATCGACGTGGACGGGCCTGCCCCCTATTCGATCCCACCCGACAACCCGTTTGCCGACGGCGTGGGCGGCGCTCCGGAGGTCTGGGCCTATGGGTTGCGCAATCCGTGGAGTTTCTGGTTCGACGGATCGACCCTGATCATCGGTGATGTGGGTTTTGTGAGCTGGGAGGAGATCAACGTCCTCGACCTCGGTACGGACGCCGGCGCCAATCTGGGGTGGTCCGAATGGGAAGGCCGCGCCTGCTTTGCTGACCGAGATTGCATCGCCACCCCTGCGATGCCGCCGAAGATCGCTCTCTCCCGCAATCCGGGGCCATGCGCGGTGATCGTGGGTCCGGTTTATCGGGGACGTGCAATCCCAGAATTGGTCGGAGAGGTCTTCTACAGCGACCTATGTGGTGCCTGGCTGCGCACCTCGCCGGTTGCCGATCTCAGCGATGCCACTCCCGGCACCACCTGGCTCGAGAACCTGACAATCCGGACGACGGCGTTCGTCACCGGCCCTGAGGGCGAGGTATTCGTTCTCACGCTCGACGGGGCTCTCTACCGAATCGACCCGGTTCGATAGCAGTCGGAGGTCGAGACGGGTGCTCGAGAGACAGTCGGACAGGGGACGATTGCCCGGGAACTCACGCCTCGACCTTCACCCCGTGCCAGAACGCGATCCTGCCAGTGATCTCCCGCGCCGCCGGCAACGGATCGGGGTAGTACCAGGCGGCGGCGCCATTGACGACCCCGTCGACCACGACGTCGTAGTAGGAGGCGGTGCCCTTCCAGTGGCACTCGGTGTGCTGATCGCTGGGAGCGAGGTGCATAGGGTTCACGGAGTCCGGTGGGAAGTAGTGGTTGCCCTCGACGACCACCGTGTCGCCGCTCTCGGCGATGACCGCTCCGTTCCACGTTGCCCGCACCATGGTGGAACAACCCCGCCCCGGGCGGTCCGATTCCTCCCGAACGAGAAGACCGGACACCGGAGCCCCGCAGCGGCAGTAACCGTGGCCGGGGACGCCGTCGGAGATGACCTGATCCTGACATCGAGCCAGATAACCTCGCCGCCTGGGAGGTTGTCATGACACTGCGCTCGCGGCCATCGCTGCTGGTTCCGATGCTGATTGGCGTGTTCGTCGCTGGGCTGGCGATGGTGGCTGTGGTGGTGATCAGCTCCGACGATCCCGCGGCCGCTCCCACCACTTTCAGCACCACGACGGCCGTCACCGCCACGTCGGCTCCGGCCACAACGACCATCGCGGCGACTACCACCACAGTATTCATCGGTGGGATCGAGACGGTGTCCAATCTCGAGATCACCGGAGAACCCGGACCCCAGCTGACCGACGTACGCATCGCGGACCACGACGGCTTCGTGCGCATCGTGTTCGATCTCAGCGGCGCCGGTACTCCCCTCTACATCGTGGGATACGAGGAGCCGCCCTTCCTGGCCACCTCGGGCGACCCGGTACCGGTGGAGGGGGAGGCGTTTCTCGCAGTGCGCATCTCTCCGGCGCGCCGCCATGACCTCGACACCCAAACCCCCACCTACCTCGGTGACCTGGTTCTCGACCCAGGGCTACGCCCGGTGGAACAGATCGTGTTTGTCGACGACTTCGAGGCGTCCATGACCTGGGTCATCGGCCTGACGGGCGAACGCGCCTTTACGGTCGCGGTGCTGCAAGACCCCCTACGGGTGGTGGTGGATGTAGCGAAATAGCCATGCGCCCTGCCACCGCGACACCCTGACCACCTCTGGCGGATGACTGTGGGCTGACGCTCCAACGGCAGGCGGCCAGACTCTCCACAAACGCGCAGCGTTATCCTGCTTCCTATGAGCAACGAGGCCTGGCTCTGGTTCTGGGTTGGTGCGGCGGCGTTTCTAGCCATCGCCGAGATCTTCACCGCCGGATTCTTCATGCTTCCGTTCGCCGTCGGGGCAGCCGTGGCGGCGGCGTTGGCCTACGCCGACGCCGGGGAGATTCCGCAACTCGTCACGTTCCTCGTGGTTTCGGCCGTCGCCCTGTTCGTCCTGCGCCGGTTCGTGCATCGCGATGATGAGAAGCAGCACCCGGTGGGGGCGAACCGCTTCATCGGCCAGCAAGCCATAGTCATCGCCGATATCGATCCCGCGGGTGGTCCCGGCGAGGTGCGGATGGGGTCGGAGGTCTGGCGCGCCATAAGCGACACCGGTCCGATCGCCGCCAATACCAAGGTCGAGATCGTTGAAGTACGCGGCACACGCCTGGTAGTGGCACCGCTCGACAAGGAGAACCGATGAACGACATCAGCCCCCTAGCAGTCATCATCATCGTCGTCGGGATCGTCTTTCTGATCGTCGTCGCCCGAGCCCTGAAGATCGTCACCCAATTCGAGAAGGGCCTGGTGGAGCGATTCGGGCGCTTCGACCGCATGGTCGACCCCGGGCTGCGGTTCATCCTCCCCTTCGTCGAGCGGATCCGCCGGGTAGACATGCGTGAGCAGGTCGTGGACGTACCTCCACAGGAGGTCATCACCAAGGACAACGTGGTGGTCACCGTCGACGCCGTGGTCTACTACCAGGCCACGGACCCGGTGAAGCTCAAGTACAACGTCGCCAACTTCATCCTGGCCGCCACCAAGCTCGCCCAGACCAACCTGCGCAACATCGTGGGAGAGCTGCAGCTCGACGAAGCCCTGACCTCGCGCGACATGATCAATACTCAATTGCGCCAGGTGCTCGATGAGGCGACCGATGTGTGGGGGACCCGGGTAGTTCGCGTCGAGATCCAGCGCATCGATCCGCCCCCCGACATCACCGAGGCGATGCACCGTCAGATGAAAGCGGAACGCGACCGTCGCGCCACCGTCACCGAGGCAGAAGGTCAGAAGCGGGGAGCCATCCTCAAGGCGGAAGGCGTCAAGGAGGCCCGCGTTCTCGAAGCTCAGGGCCAGGCGCAGGCGATCAAGGAAGTTGCCGAGGCGGAGAAGTTCCAGAAGCTCACGGTCGCCGAAGGTGAAGGCCAGGCGATCGAGCGGGTCTTCAAGGCGATCCACACTGGCGACCCCACCCCCGACCTGATTGCGATTCGCTACCTGGAAGCACTCAAAGCTGTGGCGGACGGCCGGGCCTCCAAGGTCTTCATCCCGATGGAGATGAGCGGCGTGCTCAGTTCATTAGGCGCTATCAAGGAACTGTGGGCGGAGACGGCGACGGAGACCGCACCGGAGAAGTAGGGGAGGCCGGA
>JBKKBI010000034.1:0-2552 GCA_046714175.1 Acidimicrobiia bacterium
GCGACCGCGATCGACCCATTCCAGAACGCGTGGATTCCCAGAGCCACACCCCACAACCGCAACACGCCACCAAAGTCTCGCTCGCCTTTGCGGAACTCGAACATGGCGACGGCGATCATGCCCGCCCCGAGCAAATGCAACGCAGCCCCGCTGGATCGCAGGACGCTCACTGGCAACCACAGATCGTCCAACCCGAAGAACGAGCCGCTGGCATAGAGGATGTTCTCGATCACGGCGAAGCCGGCTCCGGCAGCGGCACCAAGCAGGAAGGCGTGACCGCGCGCTTCCGGTCGGGACATCCTGGCGGCCACGGGTTTGAGCGACTCCTCGACCAGGGGTGCGAGCACTGCAAGCTCGATGAGAAAGACGATGGCCCAGGGACTGCTGAGTACCGCGACCACCGTGGGATCCACCTGTAGTTCGTCGAGCAGCGAGAAGCCGGCATCAGCGAGAGGCTCGGCCAGGGCAAACACGATGCCGGCGGCCAATCCGTAGATGGTGAGCACGATCACGGGAATGAGCGTGGCTCCGAGCACAAAGGCGCGCAGCATCCGTCGGCGGCTCACTTCCCGACCGACGCCGGCAACCGCAAGGGCCAGGGCGGTGAGCGGAGGGCCGACGGTGGCCATGATGGTGAGTCCTTGGGGAGCCTCCTCCCAGGTGAGAAGCAATACCACGGAGACGACGGTGGCCACCAACCCGATGGCGGGCCAGGCGTAGCGCTTGCCGAAGGGAATCAGCGCGGCGAGGGGATGGCTCATTCCCAATCCTCCAGGAGGTCGACCAACCGTTTGATCAGCTCGCCGAGGCGCACCCGATGGCGCTCCAGGATCGAACCCGCGGTGATGAGCACGACTGCGAGTCCAGCCCCGATCGCCAGCCACGTGCCACCACTCGCCTCACCAGTAATCAGTCCGGAGAAGGCTCGGACCGCCGGATAGAGCACCACTGCCACCAGACCGAGACCGCCGGCGGCGAGTCGCCGCCGCACCCTGGTGAAGAGTGACCAAGCCGTGATCCCCACAGCCTCTACCGCAAGGAGCGCCAGGTGTACCAACGACCGATCGTCAAACGCGATCCACCCGGCGGCCACCAAGGGAGCCGCCATGGCGATCACCTCGACGGCGGACATCACCTGGACCGTGTCCGGCGTGATCGACTGCTCCAGGTATCGGGCCCGGGCTCGCTCCAGCGCGAGGATGGCCAGGATCACGCCAGCCACCGGAGCCACCACGACGTTGACGTCGGAGGGCGGCCAGTCGGGCCCGGCGAAAACGAAAGCAGCCACTAGCCACTCCCCCATACCCGCATACGAGGTGCGCCAACGTCCCGAATAGATCGAGCTGACCGCGATTCCGCCTCCGCCGATCACGAGGATGGCCGCCAGCGGACCGGGGTCATCGAACCGCGCCGTGTGGGCGATGGGGACTAAGGCAGTCAGCAACCACGAACTGGTGTATGCGGGCAGCCGCCACCACCCACCACCCGAGGACGACACCGCCATGGCCAAAGCACCGACGACGCTCAACCCGATCGCGATGGCGGTGGCTGTTCCCTGGCTCTCGATGGCACACATGCCGGCGACGGCAGAGCCAGCGAGACACACCCCGGCCGCGATCGAAGCGCCGCGACGCCACTGCGGAATCCGCCAACCCACCGCCGCGGCCAGCACGCTCTCACCGACGAGCAGCAGTGCCGCCACGGCAAACGCCGCGCTGGCCGGACCTGAGCGATCGAATGCCGCAACGGCAGTCGAGACCACGCCCACCTGGGTCATCGCCCCCAGCGCCCGCCACCACATGAACACCCGCGACGACGGCGCCTGCCAGAGCGCAACCAGCATTACGGCAGCGGCGGCCCCGGCGGCGCCACCGGCATAGGACACGATGGCGCGCGGCCCCAGATCGGCCCAGGCACCCCCGGCGACAATGGCGACCATCGCGCCGAGGGCGGCAAGAGGTGTCCAGTCTCGGGTGCGCCGCGCCGTGGCGAGAATGGCTATTCCGACCGCCTCGACGGCGGCCACAGCGGTGAGTGACCGGTAAACGAGTGTGGGTTCGTTGAATTCGGCCAGCGCCAGTGCGAAGTGGCCGAGTAGTGCCGCCTGAGCGAACCAGTGAGCCGGCATCCTCCACACCGCCAGGTGCGGGCCGGCACCAACGAGCATCAGCACGACCGCAAATGAGCCAACCACGACTCCCCCGAGGAGGGAGGCGGCCAGCGCCTGATTCAGGGGCAGCTCGAGCCAAATCCCCAGCGACACTGCGGCAACCGCGGTGAACCCGGTGGAGAGCAGGGCGAGGCTCCGGACGACCCGCACCGTTGCGATCACGCCGGTCAGCAGGGCCTCGAACCCGAGCGCGGCCGCCCACACCCATACCCGATCCTTCCCGCCCGTGGCACCCACAGCGAGGAACCCAACCAGGAACCCATGGGTCAGCAAGTGCGCCGGAAACTCCCACAATCCCCACCGCGGTCCGAGTCGGGTCACGCTCAACGTGATGGCGATCAACCCAAGAGCTGCGGCACTGCACCCGGCGACAAGCAGAACA
>JBKKBI010000035.1:0-3568 GCA_046714175.1 Acidimicrobiia bacterium
GGCTGTTGCTGCTCGATGAGCCGTTGGGATCGCTCGACCCGGCGCTGCGCCACGATCTTGCCGCCGACCTCGCCGCCACCCTCGCCACCCAGCCGGTACCGACGCTGATCGTCACCCACGACACCGACGAGGCGTTTGCGCTCGCCGACCGGGTAGCGGTGATGGACCGGGGACGGATCGTGCGCACCGGCACCCCGGAGGAAGTGTGGCGGGACCCCGGCACCGCGGCGGTGGCCGGGCTGCTCGGGCATGTCGTGGTTCCGGGACCGTTCGCCGGAGTCACCCCCGGCCCCGGAAAGGCGTTGGCGGTCCGTCCCGATGCGGTGCGGATCGATCCCAATGGACAGCATGAGGCTCTCGTGATCTCGAGCGCCTTCCGGGGTCCGAACTGGCTGATCACGGTGGAGATCGAAGGAGTGCGGGTCCGTGTGGCGTCGAAGACGGCGCTGGGTGTCAGAAAACCCGTGCAAGTTGCGTTGGAAGAGGCCGGGGTCGTCAAAGTGGTCGCCTGAACCGGTCGGTCACGGTACGGGCTTACCGTGGTAGGCAGCCCTCAGCCGGGGATCGGTTGGTAGGAGCGGGTCGGGTCGATCGGGACCAGTTCGATGCCGGTCTCGTCGGTGAGGTAGTCGTATCCCATCGCCTGCATCTCGCGGCCGGGGTCGAGGCGGTTGTACCGGTCCCGCCGCGCGGCCCGGTCTGCGGGATGCAGCATCCTCAGGTGGTAGATGATGAGATCCGCCGACGGAAAGCTCCCATCGGACAGGCGTCCGTTGAGCGGCGCCCAGTGACAGTGCAGCCTCTGCTCATGGAACTCGTGGTCGCCGCGGGATTCGAACATGCGGGCTTGCTGTTTCCGCCCCCAGATGCCGTCGACCCTGACGGTTGTCGGAGAGCCCCACACCTCGCGAAACCATAGGTAGTAGGCGATGTACCCCTCACGTCGCGCCCGGTCGATCTCGGATTCGGCACGCGCTCGGAAACCGTGCTCCAGTCGCTCGTCGGCGTCCAGGCCCACAAGCCAGTCGGGTCGGTGACGTCGGGCGGCCTCGACGAGAACGCGGTGGTTGCGGGCATCGTCCCAGTGATGTGGCTCCCGGACCGGGAGCCGCATCAACTCGAGGACCTCGGGCCGACCGCTCACGTACTCCGCGGACCCGTCGGTGGATCCGTCATCGAGCGCCACAACCCCGTCCACCTCGCCAGCCACGCTGGCGAAATAGTCCGGCAGGAAGCGCATCTCGTCGCGGAAGGCCAGAAGCGCCAGCAACCGACGGCGCCTGGGCGAGCGTCGCACCGGACGAAACCGTGAAATGAGGCTCTCCCTCCGTTGCCGTTCCAGGATGATCTCGCAGGAATCTATGGTATTCGCGGTGCGAATCCTGCTCACCAACCATCAGCTCTCGACCAGGGGGGGTTCGGAGCTGTATCTGCGAGACGTCGCTGGTGCGCTCAGGCGACGAGGCCATCAACCCATTGCCTACTCCCCGTCTCTGGGACAGGCCGCCGACGACCTGCGGGAGTGCGCGATCCCGGTAGTCCAGGACCTGTCACGGCTCCACGCTCCCCCAGACCTCATCCACGGTCAGCATCACCTTCCAACAGTCGAGGCCATGCTGCGTTTTCCGGGAGTCCCGGTGGTCTTCTTCTGCCACGGGTGGCTGCCGTGGCAGGAGATGCCCCCGCGTTTCACCCGCATCGTGCGCTATGTAGCCGTGTCCGCGCTGGGCCGTGCGCGCCTGATCACCGAGGAGGGCATACCGCCCGAACGGGTCGAGGTGATCCCCAACTTTGTCGACCTGGATCGGTTCCGACCGCGTCCGCAGCCCCTTCCCCACCGGCCGCGACGCGCCCTGGTCTTCAGCAACCAGGCAGTCCCGGGCGAGGACTTTCACCGGGTCGCGGTGGCGGCGTGTGCGGAGCGCAACATCGAGGTCAGCAGTCTCGGGGCCCATACCGGGCGGTGGCTCGACCGGCCAGAGGACATCCTGGCGGACTACGACCTCGTCTTCGCAAGGGGCCGGGCCGCCATGGAGGCGATGGCCGTCGGATGTGCCGTGATCCTGTGCGACACGGAAGGCCTGGGGCCGATGGTGACCCGCGACACGGTCGTCGAGCTCGCTGCCGCCAACTTCGGCTTGGCTGTGCTGAACGACAAACCTCGCCTCGATCTCGTGCGCGCCCGCCTGCGTCAGTACGACCCTGCCGATGCCGCCGCGGTGCAGGCTTGGATCAGGCAAAGTGCCGGCCTTGGGACGGCGATCGATCACATCGAGAAGGTGTACACCGCTGCGATCGACGAATGGACTAGGTCCGCTGCCGGATTCGATGCTTCCATCGAGACGGCGGAGTTGGGCTCTTATCTGCACCTGCTCCAGACCGCGGTGATTCCCCAAGCGATGCGCGAGGCCCAATTGGTCAGTGAGCGCGACATCGGACGACGGGTCTCGGCCGCTCGCACCGAGATCGGAGCCCTTGGAGAGCAGTTGGCGTCCGCCCTCGAGGCATCAAGGGTTTCCGACCAACTGGCCGGTGAGTTGGCCGCTCGACTGGCGGCTCTCCAGACCGAGCTGGTCCAGCTGCGCTCCTCCCGCGCGGTGCGCTTGCGGACCTGGCTGGGGAGCCACCCCGCACTGGCCGCCCTGTACCGGATCGTGGTGGGGCCGTACCCACCGAACCGTAATCGGCATCGGTAACCAGGGAACCGCCTCGGTTCATGGGCCTGGACTCAGTCGCCCTTCCCCCGCCCGATCACCGCCCCCAGGGCATAGGCGAACGCACCGAACGGGACCAACGGTGTGGCCAGGGCGATCCAGCGACGCTGGCCTGGGGAGGCAGCGACCCAGGCCAGTCGAATGAGGGAGGGAAAGCGGCGCAGCGCGTTGCCGGCCACCATGCGGCTCACCCGGGGTTGGCCCAGGTCCTGCCAGACCCGCACGCTCCGCGAACCCCGCCGGTACTGATCGACAACCAACGAGACTGGACCCCGGGGGTTGCGATGGGCGGTGCGGACCCGGGGCTCCCACTCCGGCTGGTACCGGGCGGTGAGGCGCTGCTTGATATCGGTGTCCTCCCCGGCTCGCAGGTCGGCTCTGTATCCACCGAGTTCGTCGAGCACTTCGCGCTTGAAAGACAAGCTGTAGAGCAGCGCCCGCTCGGGAGGGACCCCCGGCATTCGCGTCGACCACAAGAGAACGTGGGCCGCCCAGGCGAACACATTCTTGGGATAGGAATTGGTGACCGCACCGGCGACGACCGAGGCGCCCGAACGATGCCGTTCCACGCGAGCCGCCAGCCAGCCCGGCTCGGCGACGCAATCAGCGGATAGCAGGGACACCAAAGGAGCCGTGGTGGCGGCTATCCCCAGATTGGCGGCGGCGCCGAAGAACAGCCTCTCGGGTCGGTGGATGACAGGCACTTGGATGCCCGCCGCGGAGAGGGTCGCGGCAGCTTCTCCGCCACCCGAGTTGACTACCACCACCTCGACCGGAAGACCCTGGAGGAGGATCGATCGCACCGCAGCGACCATCTGCGGTTGGTTCCGATAGCTCACCACGATGCACGCAAT
>JBKKBI010000036.1:0-2662 GCA_046714175.1 Acidimicrobiia bacterium
TGAGCGTCACCGCCCGAAGTGCCTCCGCAGGCTCGACCACACCTCTTGATAGTCCTCCTGCAGCGCGGGCAGCGTGCCGGCATAGGCGGTGGGGATCAGGGGATACCGGGTCTCGAACATGAACGCCAGGGTGCCGGTGAGCTTCTGCGGGGTGAGATCGTGCTGGGTGGCGGCGGTCCAGGCGTCGTTGTCGGGTCCATGGGGCCAGTAGGCGTTGTGCAGGCTGAACCCGCCCGGGTTGAAGCCCTCCACCTTGGCGTCGTATACGCCGTGGATGAGTCCCATGAATTCGCTCATGATGTTCATGTGGTAGTAGGGCGGCCGGAACGTGTGCTCCGCCACCAGCCAGCGGTCGGGGAAGATGACAAAGTCCACGTTGGCCGTGCCCGGCCGGTCCGACGGCGCGGTGAGCACCGTGAAGATCGACGGATCGGGATGATCGAATGAGATCGAGCCCAGGGTGTTGTAGCGGCTGAGGTCGTACTTGTACGGCACGTGGTTGCCGTGCCAGCCGACCACGTCGAGCGGGGAGTGGTCGAGGTCGGCGGCAAACAGGCGGCCGTCGAACTTGACGAACAGGGTGCACGCCTTGTCGCCGTCCTCGAAGGCCGCCGTGGGAGCGAGGAAGTCGCGTTCGTTGGCCAGCCCGTTGGAGCCGACGGGGCCGCGCTCGGGCAGGGTGAAGTAGGCGCCGTAGTTTTCGCACACGTAACCCCGCGATGGCCCATCGGGTAGTTCGACGCGAAACTTCAGACCGCGGGGGATCACGCAGATCTCGCCTGGAGGAACCTCGAGGATGCCGCACTCGGTGATCATGCGCAGCCGGCCCTCCTGGGGGACCACGAGCAACTCGCCATCGGCGAAGTAGCAGTAGGTATCGGTCATGGAGGTGTCCGCCAGGTACACGTGCGCGGCCATCCCGAACTGGGCATGGGCATCGCCGTTGGTGGCAATGGTGCGCAGCCCGGTCAGCCAGGTGCGCCCGGCCTCCCCGGGAAGCGGATCCCAGCGCAGTTGGCCGAACGGCGGTTCCGACTCCCGGCAGGGTGCGGTGCGGAGGAGTCCCGGCTCGACGGGGCGCAGATCGTGGACGTGGAGCACGGAGGGCCGGATGCGGTACATCCAGGTGCGGCGATTCTGCCCCCGGGGGGCGGTGAAAGCGGTGCCGCTGAGCTGCTCGGTGTAGAGGCCGAGCGGGGGCTTCTGCGGGTTGTTCTGACCTACCGGGAGCGCTCCCGGGACCGCGGCGGAGGCATGGTGGTTGCCGAATCCGGAGAGGTACTTCAGGTCGGCCATGGGCGCTCCTCGAGAGGGGTGACGGGGAGGGACAAGACTATCGGAGCCGGTCGCCACCCCGAGCCCATCCGGCCCCATTAACCTGACCCACCTGGGGTTGTCTTCCAATTTGGCCCCTCCGCGGCGGGCGGTGTATCCTCCCGCCCAGCGCTCTCCGTGCTGGGGAGTGCCCTAAAAAGGCTTTGAGAAACCAAGCCAGACTTCACGAGCCAAGCGAGGAATAAATGAGCCGGTTGCAGCCTGACCGCCGTCCGGTGCGACACACCGGGGTAATGGTCGCCACGCTGGCGGCGGCCCTCCTGATCATGACCGCGGCGCTGGCCGTCGAGCCGCCGGTCCTCCTCGGAAACGCGGATCCATTCGCGGTGTTGGCCGGCGAGACGATCACCAACACCGGGTCGACGACCATCACCGGCAGCGTTGGTCTCGATCCCGGCACGGCCGTTACCGGTTTCGGTCCCGGCGCCGACAATGTGACCATCCTCGACGGCTCCCTCCACGTGGACAATGTCACCGCCGAAAATGCCAAGAGCGCGTTGGTGACTGCCTACAACAGCGCGGCTGGACGCGCAACGACGGGCACCATCGCCACCGAACTTGGCGGAGCCACTCTGGTGGGTGGTGTATATGACTCCGATGACGGCACGTTCGAGATCACCGGGACCCTCACCCTCGATGGCGAGAACGACCCCGACACGGTTTGGATCTTCCAGATGGAAAGCACGCTGCTGGCCAAAGGGACCAGCGACATCGTGTTTATCCGCGGCGCCCAGGCGTGCAACGTCTTCTGGCAGGTGGGCAGCTCGGCGACGCTCGAGCCTGCGGCCACCTTCTCCGGCAACATCCTGGCCTTGACCTCGATCGTTCTGCAGACCGGGGCGACCGTTGAGGGCCGGGTGCTGGCTCGTAACGGGGAGGTCACGAAGGATGCCAACACCATAACCCGGGCGGTGTGCGCTCCGGATGGTGGGGTCGGTACCGGCGGCGGATCCACCTCGGGAACCGAGGACCCGCACCTCTTCATCATCGCCGGGGGACTGTTCGCCGCTGCCATCGGGGTCCTGGCGTGGCGCCGGCGGGCGCTCCGCTCAAACTGATCCCGTCCATCGGCATGCCCAACCGTGCGGCGTAATCGTCTGATCGCGGTGGGGGTGCTTGCTCTCGGCGGGGGAGTCGTGCTCGCCCTCGCCGTTCAGGCGCAAGAGCAGGCACCGCGTCCGGGCTTGGCGGTATCCGGGCCCCCCGGCCTCGACGGGCTGGCGGTCGATCGTCACATCGGTGAGGTGTCGTGGGTGAGAGCCGGCGGGTTCTCGATCCGCGACCAGTCCACCACGACGACCACCGTTGCCACCACGGCGGGCGAAGA
>JBKKBI010000037.1:0-20699 GCA_046714175.1 Acidimicrobiia bacterium
ATCGGGGAACCCCGAGAGGGCGAGGCTTCGGCCGGACTCCCTCGGGGTTTCTCGCGTCCGGAGAGTCTTGAGTTATGAGTCTGAAGCCAGACGCGATGGGGTGATCGAAGCTCCCCCCGGCCGCGGGGCCTCTCTGGCTGACCGCTGACCCCCTTCTCATCTGGCTCTCGACCCATGACTGCAGACTCATCGACCTCAACCTCACCTAGCCCCTTTGCCCGGCATTACCCTGTCGCCATGACCTACCCCCGCCGTTTGCTGACCGAGGGGGAGGACGTCATTCGGGAGTTCCGTCCCCATTGGCGTCTCCTCATAATCCCGTTCCTTTGGGTCGTGTTTCTCGGGGCGGTGGTGGTGCTCACCTGGAGCCTGCCCCCGGACAACGAACCATTCGACTGGGGAGTCACCGCCATCGCCGGGTTCGTCTTTCTCACCAAGGGCCTGTATCCCTTCATCGCCTGGTGGTTCACCCACTACGTGCTCACCACCGAACGCATCATCCGTCGCAGCGGGATCCTGTCCCGCAAGGGCAAGGAGATCCCACTGGAGAACATCAACGACCTGGCCTTCTCGCAGACGATCCTGGAGCGGGTCCTCCACTCCGGTGACCTGCTGATCGAATCGGCCGGCGAGCAGGGCCAGCAGCGATTTGCCGACATCCCCGAGCCCGAGGCGTTCCAGGGCCTGGTCTACAACGTCCGCGAGATGCGCACCCGGGAACTGAAGAGCGGCTCGAGGGAGGCCCCCACCGACCCGTCCTCGACGCTGAAGCGCTACAACGCGTTGCTCGAGCAGGGCCTGATTACCCAGAAGGACTTCGACCGCAAGAAGCGAGAGCTGCTCGGCGACGAAGAGAAGTAGCGCCGGTCGGGGGAGGGGGACGGGATGCCGCACATGATGGATGACTTCCCGCTGCTCCTCTCCACGCTCTATGACCACGCGGTGCGCCACCATCCGGGTCGCGCCATCGTCTCGGTGGAGCACGACCTCAGCCTTCATCGCACCACCTACGGAGACACCGACCACCGGGTGCGCCGTCTCGCCACCGCGTTGGCGGCACTCGGAGTCGAGCCCGGAGAGGCGATCGGCACATTCGCCTGGAACAACATCCGCCATCACGAGCTGTACTGGGCCACCGCCAACACCGGCCGGGTGTGCCACACCCTCAACATCCGGCTGTTCCCCGACCAGGTGTCCTATATCGTCAACCACGCAGGGGACAAGGTGGTGTTCGTCGATCCCGGCCTGGTGCCATTGGTCGAGCGATTCGCGGAAGACCTCGAGGCGGTGGAGCACTTCGTGGTCATGGGTGACACCGTACCCACCACCACCTTGCGCAACACCATTGCCTACGAGGACCTCATCGCCGATGGCGCGCCCTGGGGGCAGTGGCCGATGCTCGACGAGCGGTCTCCGATGATGCTGTGTTACACGTCGGGCACCACCGGCAACCCCAAAGGGGTTGCCTACACGCAGCGCTCCACCTACCTGCACACGATCTCGTCGCTGGCCACCTTCCCCATCAGTGCCCACGACGTGGTGCTGCCGGTGGTGCCGATGTTCCACGCCGCGGCGTGGGGCTATCCCTTTGCCGCCACCACCGCCGGGGCGACCCTCGTCTATCCCGGGCCCGATCTCTCGGCCCCGAGTCTGGTCCGGCTCTTCGAGCAGGAGAAGGTCACGTTCTCGGCGGGCGTCCCCACGGTGTGGGGCGGCATCCAGCAGTACCTGATGGAGCACCCCGAAATGGACACCTCGTCGATCCGGGCTTTCCTATGCGGCGGCTCCGCGGTGCCGCGGGCGATGATCGAGTGGTTCCATCGCAAGCGCGGCATCGTCGTGCAGCAGGGGTGGGGCATGACCGAGACCAATCCGGTGGCATCGATCGCAGCTTTGCTCCCCGAACACGTTGCCCTCCCCTTCGACCGCCAACTCGACATCCTGCAGACCGCCGGCATCCCTGTCGCTGGCCTGCAGGTCAAGATCGTCGACGAGGCGGGCAATCCGCTGCCCCACGACGGTGTCGCCTTCGGGGAGTTGCTCATTCGCGGCCCGTGGATTGCCGCCGAGTACTACCGCGACGATCGCCGCGAGACCTTCGTGGACGGGTGGATGCGCACCGGCGACGTCTGCAAGATCACCCCAGAGGGATACATCGTCATCACCGACCGCGCCAAGGACGTCATCAAGTCGGGGGGCGAGTGGATCTCATCGCTCGACCTGGAGCGGGAGTTGATGGCTCACCCTGCGGTTTTCGAGGCGGCGGTGATCGGGGTCAAGCACGTCAAATGGCAAGAACGCCCCCTGGCACTGGTGGTGAAGCGCCCCGGTATGGAGGTCACCGCCGAAGAGTTGCTGGCGCACCTCGAGGGTCGCGTCGCCAAGTGGTGGCTGCCGGACGTCATCGAGTTCACCGACACCCTTCCCAAGACCGGCACTGGCAAGTTCGACAAGAAGGTGGTGCGCGACCAGTTCAGCCACGTGCTGTTGGATGGCTGACACCCCGGCAACGCAGGCCGTGGCTGCGTCGGATCTGGCCCATGAGGTTGTCGAGTACGGCAAGGTGAACTCGGTGGAGGAAGCCGCCGCGGCGCGCGGCATCACCGTCGACCGGGTCATCAAGACCATCGTGGTGCGGCGCGGCCAGGCAGACCTGCTCATGGTTCTGGTGCCTGGCGACCGGGTGATCGACTGGGCCAAGCTGCGCAAGGTGTGCGGAGTGACGCGAATGTCCCTGGCCACGGCCGAGGAAGCACTGGCGGCCACCGGCTACACACCGGGCACCATCACTCCGTTCGGATCCGTGACGAGTCTCCCGGTGATCGCTGACGCCGCCATGGGTGGATTGGCGTCGATCGGAGGGGGAGCCCACGGCGTGGCGATCAACCTCGATGCGCGGGAGCTGATCGCCTTCCTGTGCGCGCAAGTGGCGGACGTGACGAAGGTGGGGTGATGGCGTACCCGCGCGAGGCCGTATCTGTTGCCTGGTGCCTCCCAGTTACCATCTCTTCCGATGCGCGATCTCCACGCCAAGTGGTTCTTCGTGGCGGTGATCGCAAGCGGCATCGTCGGGTTGTGGGGACTGATGCTTGCCATCAGCCAGCGCAACGCGGACCGCATCTTCCGCATCGCCATGTACTCGGCGATTGCCACGATGCTGGTCCAGGTCGCCCTGGGTTTCCTCGCCTACAACCAGGGCTTCCGGCCCGCCAACGACTTCCACCTGTTCTACGGGTTCGTGATCCTGTTCACCTTCTCCTTCGCCTACATCTACCGCACCCAGATGGAGAAGCGCCCCGCCCTGGCCTGGGGGCTGCTGCTGTTGTTCGTGATGGGCCTCGGGCTGCGCGCCTGGGCCAACCTCAACTGACCGATACGATGAACCCCGACCAGGAGGGATCGGTGCTGCTCGCAGGCAAACGGCTGTTGATCACCGGGGTGCTCACCGACGACTCGATCGCCTGGCACACCGCTCGCGTCGCCCAGGAGCAGGGAGCCGAGGTGGTGCTCACCGGCTTTGGCCGCGGTATGGCGCTGACCCAGCGGGTTGCCGGCCGTCTCCCTAAGACTCCCGATGTGCTGGAGCTGGACATCAACGACCCGGCGCACATGGAGGCTCTGATCGCAGACCTGACCAAACGCTGGGGTGCCGTGGATGGGGCGCTACATGCCATCGCCTTCGCCCCGGAGGACGCGTTGGGGGGCAACTTTCTCAACACCCCTCCGGAGAGCGCTGCGACCGCCTTCATGACTTCGGCGTTTTCATACAAGACGCTGGCGGTGGGTCTGCTCCCGCTGCTGCAGAAGGCGGGGGGCGGGTCGCTGGTGACCCTCGACTTCGACAACACCCAGGCGTGGCCGGCCTATGACTGGATGGGCGTCGCCAAGTCGGCGCTGCAGTCGGTGACCCGTTATCTGGCGCGCGACCTGGGACCGCATCACATCCGTGTCAATGCGGTATCCGCAGGCCCGCTGGCGACGGTGGCGGCGAAGAACATCCCCGGCTTCGCCCAGTTCAAACACGTGTGGGCCGAGCGGGCGCCATTGGGATGGGATGTCGCCGACGCCTCGCCCGTCGCGAAGATGATCTGTGTGCTCCTCTCCGACTGGGCTCCATCGACAAGCGGCGAGGTGATCCACGTCGACGGTGGATTCCACGCCATCGCCGCCGGCAAGGGTGAGGAGTAGCCGCGGTGGCCCGGGTGGCGGTGTTCTTCGGTGGCAGGTCGGGGGAGCACGAGGTGTCGTGCACCTCGGCGGTCTCCACGGTCGCGGCGCTGCGATCCAAGGGGCATGAGGTGGTCACGGTGGGGATCGACCAGTTCGGGGAGTTCCATCTCGCCAACTCGAATGAGGACCCGCTGGTGGCCGAGGGACCGGCGGTGCAGCTCGAGGTTCCCGGGGGGAGGCTCCTCGGTCATGGAACCCCGGTCGAGGTGGACGTTGCCTTCCCGGTGCTGCATGGACCATATGGTGAGGACGGCACCATCCAGGGTCTGTTCGAGATGGCGGGACTTCCCTATGTCGGGTCGGGGGTCCTCGGTTCCGCGATTGCGATGGACAAAGACGTCGCCAAGCGCCTGTGCCGGGAGGCGGGGATCCCGGTGGGCGACTACCTACTGGTGCGTCGCGGCGACTTTCTCGCCGCACCCGGCGACACCGCGACCCGGGTCGGCAGCGGACTGGGCTATCCCGTCTTCGTCAAGCCCGCCAACCTGGGATCGTCGGTGGGGATCAGCCGCGCCCAAGACGAGGCATCGCTCAAGGACGCCATTCACCTCGCGCTGGAGCACGATCGCAAAGTGCTGGTCGAGGCCGAAGTGAGGGGCCGCGAGATCGAGGTGGCCGTTTTGGAGGGGCCGCGGGCGTCAGTGCCTGGCGAGGTCATCGTCGCCTCCGGTTGGTACACCTACGACGCCAAGTACCGCGACGACGCTACCCGCATCGAGGTGCCGGCGAACCTGGGTCCGGCGGCTACGGAGACGGTGCGCGATCTTGCCTGCCGAGCCTTCACGGCATTGGAGTGCGCTGGACTGGCCCGGGTCGACTTCTTCTATGAGGAGGGGGGGCGGGGATTCCTACTCAGCGAGGTGAACACGATGCCGGGATTCACCTCGCGGTCGATGTTCCCGATGATGTGGGCGGCCAGCGGGATGGATTACCCGGAGCTATGCGACGAGTTGGTGGGGATGGCGCTGGCAAAGTAACGCCGGTGCGCGCCGCGCCGAGAGCTTTACGACACACCTCTCGACCCTTCGGGATTTCTCACCCCTTCCGGGGGGAGAAGTGCTTCCCTACAGCTTGACGACGGGGCAGGTCAGGGTGCGGGTGATCCCCTCGATCGCCTGGATCTTGGCCACCACGAGCTTCCCGAGGGCATCGACGTCCTCGGCGACGGCGTGCACGATGGCGTCGTACGGGCCGGTCACCGACTGGGAGGCCTTGACGCCATCGATCTTGCCGACGGCCAGGGCGACCTGGGCGGCTTTGCCCACCTCGGTCTGGATCAACACATACGCTTCGACCATTGCGCTCCTCGGCTCGTTGTTGGCCGCGAACTATAACTCCACACCGTTGCCACCGTCCGGGTGGCGAGTCCGAGACCGACCGCTTCTACCCTCCGGCCGATGTCCTACCTGCTACTCGCCGGCGGCGTGCTCCTTGCACTTCTGGCGTTCGCCGCGGTACGGCGTCATCCGTGGATTTGGGTGGTTGCCATGGCCGGTGCCGAGCTGGCCGGATGGTGGCTGATCGCGTCGTTGTTGGGTGTGGCGGTCACTGCCAATAGAGAAGGTGCCGTCGCCACCGCGGCCCTGGTTCTTTTCATGGCATCCGTCGTCGGCTTTGCGACTGCCCTGGTGCGGGGATACCGCGCCGCCACGGTCGTGGCCAAGGCGACGAGCCGGTTCACCGGAGCGACCCATCGTCTGCGGTGGTCGCGTATCGGAGCGGCGCTCTTTCCGTTGGCACGGGATCCGCGCCGGGTGACCGAGCAGTGCGACCTCGCATACGGACCCCACCCGCGTCACCTTCTCGACCGGAGCGGACCGGACCCCGCGGCGGGGCCGCGTCCGGCCCTGATCTACGTTCACGGCGGAGGTTGGTGGCGGGGACGGCGCCACACTCAGGCCCGTCCGCTGCGATACCGCCTCGCCGCCGCGGGATGGCAGGTTCTCACCCCGTCCTATCGGCTCAGCCCCGAGGTAACGGTTCCGGATCACCTCATCGATGTCAAGCGGGCCATCGCCTGGGTTCGGGAGAACGCCGCCGCGCTCGGGGTCGATCCCGGATTCATCGCGGTCGCCGGGGGTTCCACCGGCGGCAATCTGGCTGCGCTCGCCGCGCTGACCGCGGGTGAAGCCTCGCTGCAACCCGGATTCGAGTCCGTGGACACCTCATTGCAGGCGTGCATCCCTTTCTACGGCGTGCACGACATGCTCGGTAGCGACGGCCGGCCGCTGTGGCCCTACCTGGAGGTGAGTGTGGTCAAGGCGAGCGTCGCCGCCGACCCGGACCGTTGGCGGCGGTCATCTCCGGTTCATGCCGTCACCGCGCGGCGGCCGCCGTTCTTTGTGATCCACGGTGCGATCGACAGCCTGGTGCGATCCGAGCAGTCGGCGCGCCTGGTGGCAGTGATGCGGGCCATCGGCGGGGCGGAGGCGGCGCTGCTCGAGGTGCCCTGGGCCAACCACGGTTTCGACTTCTTCGCCGGACCGCGAGGGCGGGCCACCGCAGCGGCGGCACACGCAGTGCTGGAGCACGTTCACGCTCGGTATCGGGTGCGGGTGCGATGATCGTTGCCCGTTGCCAGTTGCCCGTCTTCCCTCGCCCCTCGCCTCCGCCCCTCGAACGTGATGAGCAGTAGATGAAGACCACAACCGTCGTTCCCGGCATCATCGCCCGGCATTACCGGCCCGAAGACGCCGCGGCGCTGTTGGTGGCGATAGATGCTGATCGCGCCCGCCTGGCGCGGTGGATGCCCTGGGTGCCGTACTCGGTCACCGAGGCGGACTTCGCCGCGTTCATCACCACCGCGACCCGCCAGGAGGAGGCCGGTACCGCGTGCCATCGCGGCTTGTTTGCCGGCAGGACCGTGGTCGGGGGTCTTGGGGAGACCCTGGACCAGGTGAATCGTGAAGCCGAGGTGGGTTACTGGCTCGCCGACGCCTACGAAGGCCGGGGGATCATCACTGCAGGGGTACGGGAGTTGCTGAAGTTTCTCTTCGACGAGCTCGAGGTGAACCGGGTCATGCTCCGCGCCGCGGTGGAGAACACCCGCAGCCGCGCCGTCGCCGAACGTCTTGGGTTCAGGCTCGAGGGAGTGCAGCGCGAGGCGCTGATGCTCGCTGAGGTGCCCACCGACGCGGTGATGTATTCGTTGCTGGCGAACGAGTGGGTGAGGGGTGAGGGGCGAGGGGCGAGAGGCGAGAGGCGAGAGATGACAGATGACAAATGACAGATCACAGATCACAGATCACGGGCAACGGGCAACGCGCAGCGGGCAGCGCGCAGCGGGGGAGTCGGGAGGCGGCGTCGGTCTTCAGTGCCCGTCGGCGCCGAAGCGGAGTGAGTGGGCGAAGGCCTGGCCGCCGGACTCCTCGACTTCGAAAACGACCCGCTGCCCCTGCCGCAGCGTGCGGAAGATGCTGCCTTTGAGACTGCCGGGGCGGAGCAGGAACTCGGTGCGATCGGTGTCGGAGACCACGATCCCGATGCCGGTGGTGGGGTCGTATACCTTGACGACTCCCTGGGGCATCGGCCTCAGACCTTCTCGACCTTGCCGGCCTTGATGCAAGACACGCACACGTGGGCCCGGCGCGAGTTCATGCCGTGCTTGATCCGCACCCGCTGGATGTTGGGGAGCCAGCGTCTCGAGGAGCGCTTGTGCGAGAACGAAACCTGCTTGCCGACCCACGGCTCCTTGCCGCAGATCTCACACCGGAAAGACACGAGAAGACCCTTTCGGAAGTGCCGGAGAGAGTAACAGGAGGGGTGAGGTTGCTGGAAACCGCGGCCCGCTATCTCGACCTCCCCCGGGGCGGGACGAGCCTCTCCGTATACTTTCGGCTCGTGACCGGCCGCACGCTCGCCTATCTGGCCACGGTTCCGGTGGAGAAGGTCCCGGGGCTGAGCGGGAAGCGGGGGGCGGATCTGCGCAAGGCGGGTATCGCCACGGTGGCCGACCTACTGCTCCATGTGCCACGGCGTTACGTCGATCGCTCCCGCACGGTTCCGTTGGCCGAGCTTCCGCTCGGGGAGGAGGTGACTGTCATCGGAACGGTGGAGAAGGTCACCACCCGCCGTCCCCGTCGCAACCTGGTGATCGTCGAGGCGACTGTGAACGACGGGCACGGCGTGGTGGCGGTGGTGTGGTTCAACCAGGCGTTTCGGGAACGGCAGCTCGCTCCGGGAACCGAAGTGGCGTTGTCGGGCAAGGTGGAGCGGTATCGGGGACGCCTGCAGATGCAGAGTCCTGACGCCGACGTCCTCGATCGTCCCAGCGAGTCGCTCATCACGGGACGGGTGGTGCCGGTTCACAGCACTGCGGGTGGGGTGGGCCCGGGTCACCTGCGCCGCGCCATTCATACCGCGCTGGCGACGGCGCGCCCGATGCCGGACTCGCTTCCCCCTGAGATGGTGTCGCGGCTCGGCCTGGTGGCCCGCGACACCGCCATTGGCGACATCCATTTTCCCGAGGAGATGAGCGCCGTGGCGCCGGCGCGCCACCGCCTGGTGTTCGACGAACTGTTCCGATTGGAAGTGGCGCTGGCGGTGCGCAAGCACCGCCAAATCGCTGCCGCCGAGGGTATCGCCCACACCGCGGCAGCCGGTCTGGTGGAGGCCTTCGTGGAGGGGCTTCCCTTCCCACTCACCGGTGCCCAGGAGCGCGCCATCGCCGAGATCCGCACAGACATGCGCTCTCCGCACCCGATGCATCGCCTGCTCCAGGGTGAGGTCGGGTCGGGCAAGACGGTGGTGGCGATGGCGGCGCTGCTGTTGGCGGTGCAGGGGGGCCATCAGGGGGCGGTGATGGCGCCCACCGAAGTGCTCGCCGAACAGCACTACTTGGCATTGGCCCCGCTCGGTGCCCTGGTGGGGGTGCGCATGGCCCTGCTCACCGGATCGTCGGCCGATCGCGACGCGGTGCTGACCGCGGTGGCCGATGGCACCGTGGATGTGGTGGTGGGAACCCACGCCCTGATCCAGGAGGGGGTGCGGTTCGCTCGCCTCGGCGTCGCCGTCGTCGACGAGCAGCATCGCTTCGGAGTGCACCAGCGGGTGCAGCTCAAGGAGAAAGCGGAAGGTCCTGAGCCCGACCTGCTGATCATGACGGCGACTCCGATCCCGCGCACCCTCTCCATGACCCTGTACGGCGATCTGGATGTGACTGTGCTCGACGAGATGCCAAAGGGACGGCTCCCGGTGAAGACGACGCTGGTCGCCCCGGGCTCTGCGGGAGAGAAGAAGGTGTACGACCTGATCCGCGCCGAGGTGGGCAAGGGGCGCCAGGCGTTCGTGGTCTGCCCGCTTGTTGAAGACTCGGAGAAGCTGCAGGCGGCGTCCGCTACCGCCGAGTACGAGCGGCTGCAGGGCGTATTCCCCGATCTGCGGCTCGGGTTGATCCACGGCCAGATGCGGTCTGGCGACAAGGAGGCCGTGATGGCGGGGATGCGGGCAGGCACGATCGACGTGTTGGTGGCGACGACGGTGATCGAGGTCGGCATCGACATCACCAATGCCACCGTGATGGTGATCGAGGACGCGGACCGATTCGGCCTCAGCCAGTTGCACCAGTTGCGGGGCCGGGTGGGGCGCGGGGAACATCCCTCCTTCTGCTTGCTCATCGCCGATCCGACCACCCCGGAAGGGTCGGCCCGCCTCGAAGCGATGGTCTCCACCACCGATGGGTTCCGTCTCGCCGAGGAGGACCTGCGCATCCGGGGTCAAGGGACTGTCTTTGGCGCTCGCCAGGCCGGCATGGCCGATCTGCGCATTGCCGACATCCTGCGCGACGTCGACATCCTCGTCGCGGCCCGCCGCGAGGCGTTTGAGTTGGTGGCTTCTGATCCCGACCTGCGGGGTCAGCGCCACCTGGCCGAGGAGACCAACGCTCTGCTCGGAGGATCCGAGGACTGGCTCTTCATCTCATGAGAATCATCGCCGGCAGCGCCCGAGGTCGCCGGCTCAAGGCTCCGCGCGGGTTGGAGACCCGGCCGATGATGGATCGGGCCAAGGAGGCCGTGTTTTCCGCCCTGGGTGACACGCTGGCCGGAGCCGTGGTACTCGACCTCTATGCCGGGTCGGGCGCCCTCGGACTGGAGGCCATGAGCCGGGGCGCGGCGGCGGTGACCTTCGTGGAGTGGGGAAGGGAGGCCCGAGCGGCACTGGCCGACAATTTGCGCAACGTCGGCTTGGGTGGGGAGGTGGTGGCGGCCAAGGTCGAGGACTATCTGCCGCGGTCCGGTCCGCCCGTCGATCTGGCATTCGTTGACCCCCCCTACGACCTGCCACTACCGTCAGTGGAACAGGTGCTCGGCCTGTTGCTGCCTCGGCTTGCCGGTGGTGCCAGCGTGATCGTGCACCGTCGGGCGGGGAGCGGCGAGCCGGTGCCCCCATCGGGACTGGTGGTGGTGTGGCGGCGCAGGTACGGCGACGCGGCGATCACGCGACTGGTGAAGGAGGAGCGGTGATCACGGTCCTGGTTCCGGGCAGCTTCGACCCCCCGACCAATGGGCATGTCGATGTGGTGTCGCGCTGCGCTTCGATTTTCGACCGCGTGGTTGTGGCTGTGGTCGCCAACCCCTCGAAAAAGCCCCTGTTCACCATCGAAGAGCGCAGTGCCATGCTCGAGGAGTGCTGTCCCTGGGACAATGTCGAGGTGGCCGGATTCGACGGCCTTCTGGTCGACTTCGCCGCCAAGATGGGCGCCTCGGTGATCGTCAAGGGGCTCCGGGCCATGACCGATTTCGACTACGAAATCCAGCTTTCCCAAATGAATCGGCATCTCTCTGGCATCGTGACGATGTTCGTTGCCACGAAACCGGAGTGGGGCTACATATCCTCATCACTGGTCAAGGAAGTTTCGGCCCTCGGCGGCTCCGTGGACGAGCTGGTTCCGAAGGTGGTAGCCCGTGCCCTGGCCGAGAGGAACACAAAATGAGCGACGAACTCGAACTCGGTCAACCGGACGCGTCGGGGGTGCCGACAACCACCGGCGAGCTCCTGGAGCTGGTGGACGAACTGATCATCGCCGTCGAAGGGGCCCGCACGGTGCCGCTCTCCGGCAATGTGATGCTCGACCGGGAGCGACTGCTCGACATGCTGTATCGGTTGCGTGACGACCTCCCCGAAGAGATGCGGGCTGCCCGGTGGATGGTCCGGGAGCGTGAGGCGTTCGTGGACCGGACCAATGAGAAGGCGCGCGAGATGCTGGAGCGGGCCAAGGAACGGTCAGAGGAACTGGTCAGCGAGTCCTACATTGTCAAGGAAGCCGTCGACGAGGCCAACGCCTTGGTCCGCCATGCCGAGGCGGAGGCCACCCGGATCCGACTCGAGGCCGAGGACTACAGCGAGCAGGCGTTCGAGTCCACCGAGACCGTGCTCACCGACCTGCTGGGGCAGGTGCGGCGGTTCCGGACCGAACTCCACCAGTCGCGGGGTCAGGCCGGGGGGCCGTGACGATGACCCGGGAGTCGGTCTTCCGGTTCCCCGTCGCCGACCTCCTGGCGCATCCCGGGCATCGGCGCCGGGTCGAGGTGGGAGCCGCCGTTGATTGGGGCCTCGACCTGTCCCGGGTTGGACCCCACCTGGCAGCGGACCTGGTCCTGGAGTCGGCATCGGGGGGCTTGGTGGTCCGGGGGCCGGTGACCGCCCTGGTTGCCAACACCTGCCACCGCTGCCTCAAAGAGTGGTCGGAGGAGCTGGTGGTGGACCTCCTGGAAGCTCTGGGAGTGGACGACGATCCCGATGGCTACCGTCTGTACGGCGATGTCGCCGACCTCGAATCCGTGCTGCGGGATGCGGTTCTATTGGCCGTTCCGCTCTCCCCGACCTGCCGGTCCGACTGCCGTGGACTTTGCGCTGTGTGTGGAGCCGACTTGAATGGCGACTCCTGCCCGGGGCACGACGACGAGCCAGACTCTCCGTTCGCGCCGCTACGCGGGTTGCTCGATACCTGATCAGTGAAAGGGCCACGCGATGGCCGTCCCAAAGAAGAAAATGTCCCGCTCCCGCACCCGGCAGCGCAAGGCCGTCTGGAAGCTTGAGACGCCGCACACCAACCGCTGCCCGCAATGCGGCGCCGCAAAGATTTCGCATCGGGTGTGCAGCGCGTGTGGTTTCTACAAGGGCCGGGAGGCCATCCCCTCCTAGCGAGGTGAGGGCATGGCTCGCATAGCGCTCGACGCGATGGGCGGCGATCACGCCCCGCGGGAGACGATCCACGGCGCACTGGAGGCGATGGGACGCGGCGTCGATGTGGTCCTGGTTGGCGACGAGGCCGTGTTGCGACCCCTCCTCGACGAGGCCAAGTCCGATCTTCCCGTGGTGCACGCTCCGGAGACGATCGAGATGGCGGATGATCCCGCCGCGGCGATTCGGGAGAAGAAGGGCGCCTCGGTCACGGTGTGCGCCCGGCTCGTCTCCGAGGGGGCCGCTGCGGGCATGGTCTCTGCGGGATCCACCGGCGCCGCAATGGCGGCCGCAGCCATCGTCATCGGGCGCATCCCCGGTGTGGCCCGACCCGCCATCGCCACCATCTTTCCTTTGGGTACCCCGACGGTCGTGCTCGACGCCGGCGCCAACTTGGAGGTGAAGCCGGAGCATCTGGTGCAGTTCGCGGTGATGGGCTCGGTGGTGGCCGAGATCTACTTGGGGCGCGACGAGCCGACCGTCGGACTGCTCAACATCGGTGAGGAAGAAGGCAAGGGCCGCGAATTGGAGAAGGCGACCCACGCTCTCATGAAGGCCGCGGTGCCGCGATTCGTGGGCAACGTCGAGGGCCGCGATTTGGGCCGAGGGGTGGCGGACGTCTTTGTCACCGACGGCTTTACCGGCAACGTTCTGCTCAAGACCGCCGAAGGTGTGGCCCGGGTGGTCGGCCGTTTCGTGCTGGAGGGCCTGGCCGCGGACACCTCGCCCGAGGTGCAGGCGGCGGCGGCGGTGATCCTTCCCAAGATGATGGGGTTGCGGGAGCGTTTCGACCCCGAAGCCTATGGCGGCGCCCACCTGGTGGGGGTTAAGGGAGTAGTGGTGATTGCCCACGGGTCGTCGACTCGCCGCGCCATCTCCAATGCTTTGGTGATGGCGGGTGAGGGGGCGGAGCGGGGATTGGTGGCTCGCATCGAGGCCGGCATCCGTGGCTGAGAAGGCCGTCCGGGCGGTGGCAGCCGCCCTCGGACACGATTTCGAAGACGCCGACCTGCTGGTGGAGGCGCTCACCCACCGCTCCCTCTCCGCGGAGGAGCCCGAAGAAGCGTCCAACGAGCGCCTCGAATTCCTCGGCGATGCGGTGCTCGGCCTGGTGGTGGCCACCGAGTTACACACCCGGTGGGCTCTCACCGAAGGCGAGATGAGCATGGTGCGGGCCGCGGTGGTCAACGAGGCGACGCTGGCCGGCATCGCCACGACGCTCGGATTGGGCAAGGCCCTGCGGCTGGGCAAGGGAGAAGATGCCTCCGGCGGCCGCGACAAGAGCCAGATCCTTGCCGACGCGCTAGAGGCGGTGATCGGGGCGGTGTATCTCGACGCCGGCTTCAAGAAGACGCGCAAGGTGGTGAGGCGCCTGTGGACGGCGGTGATCGAAGAGCGCGCCACCACGCCGGGGGAGCGGGACTATAAGACCCGGCTCCAGGAGGTGTTGGCCCGCTCCGGGTCGATGCCCGAGTACGCAGTCGTCGGTTCCGGGCCAGACCACGAGCGCGCCTTTCGCGCCAGCGTGGTCGTCGCGGGCCAGGTGGCCGGGACCGGCACCGGAAGCTCGAAGAAGCGCGCCCAGCAGGTTGCGGCGCGCCGCGCCCTGGAGGCGATGGGCGAGGATGCCTGAACTTCCCGAGGTGGAGACCACGCGGAGACATCTCGCTCCGGTGGTCGAGGGGGCCACGATCACCCGGGTAGAGGTCCGTCGCGATCGCATGACCCGGCGCAATGAGCGCCCCCGCGACGTCGCCGAGCGCATGACCGGACGCCAGGTACACCTGCTGGGGCGGCGCGGCAAGTTTCTGCTCGGAGAACTCGACAGCGGCATCACCTGGGTGAGCCATCTGGGGATGTCGGGACGGTTTGAGATCGCCGCGGCCGGCACTCCCGAACAGCCGCACACCAATGTGATCATCCACCTTGACGGGAGGCCCGAGGTGCGTCTGGTCGATCCGCGTACCTTCGGCTTCGTCGCCGCCTACACGCCGCAGGAGCTCGAGGCAGCATTCGTATCGATCGGTCCCGACGCTCTCGACCAGCTCCCCACGAGCCGGGCGCTGCTGGCTGCACTCCACGGACGCCGCGCCCCGATCAAAGCGTTGCTCCTCGATCAACGCCTGGTGGCCGGGCTGGGGAACATCTACGCCGATGAGGTGCTGCACCGCGCCCGGGTGGCTCCGCACCGACCGGGAGGTGAGCTGACCCCCGAAGACGTGGCGCGTCTCCGCGCCGCCATCCCGGTGGTGCTGCGGGCAGGTCTCCGCCACGGCGGCACCAGCCTGGGTGATCTCGCCTACCTGCTGCCTGACGGCCGCGCCGGCGAGTATCTGCCGCGGCTCGCGGTGTACGGACGCGAGGGCGAAACGTGCCGCCGTTGCGGCGGAGTCGTCGAGCGAGTCGTGGTGCGGGCGCGGAGCAGCCATTGGTGCCGCGGGTGCCAATCGTGAGGCGTCTTGTCGTCGCCGTGATCGTCATCGGTGCCTGTGGTGGTGCGGCCCCCGCAGCCACCACGGCCGATCCCCGGGTCGGCGCAGCGACCGAATACGCCGTCACCGCCGACCGCGCTCTCGCCGGTACGAGGTTCGACGACCTGGTGGCGGGGGACCTGGCGGCGGTGATCGTGGGACTGTGCTCGGGGCGGGGGGTTCCCGCGGAGGTCGTTGTGGGCGCGATCGCGGCGCTCGACCTTCCCTCCGGCCCACCCGGTGACGACGCCATCTTCAGCGAAGTGGTCCTCACCGGGATGGCCACGGTATGTCCGGAGCGGTTCGAGAGCGGCGGGACCACCGCCTACTTGGTTGCGGTCGCCGCAGCTGTGGCGGCCGCAGAAGGAGAGCCGATCGACGATTCGGCTTTCCTCGCCGCCGGACTCGCCGCCTGCGATGCCCTCGACGCCGGCGACCCTGGGGACGCCCTGGTGGCGGTCGCCGCGATCGGTTTCGGGACGGAGGCGACGCTCGACGAGATCCTCGCCGGAGCACTCCGCGACCGCGAGTCCGTGACCGCAGGCGCGATCTTGACGGCAGCGGCAGCCCATCTCTGTCCGCAGCACCGGGAGCGGGTGGCAGAGTTCATCGGCGGGCTCGCCGCTTAGTCCGCTGCCCGATGCCCGACATCCCCGCCCGGACCTCGGGCTCTCCCTCCCCGCTAATCACAGCCCTGTCATTCCTTCTGATAACCTTGGCGCACCCGTGCATCTGAAGACGCTTTCGCTTGTCGGCTTCAAGTCGTTTGCCGACCGCACCCGGGTGGAGTGTGAACCCGGGGTGACGGTCGTGGTCGGCCCCAACGGCTCGGGCAAGTCGAATCTCGTCGATGCCATCGCCTGGGTGATGGGGACCCAGGCGACTTCGGTACTGCGCACCTCGCGGATGGACGACATCATCTTTGCCGGCACCACGATCCGCCCTGCACTGGGGCGGGCCGAGGTGGCCTTGACCCTCGACGGCGGCGATGCCGCCCCCGCCGATGGGCCCGTCGAGGTGACCATCACGCGGCGGCTGTTTCGCGACGGCACCAGCGAGTACGAGATCAACGGGGTGACCTGCCGCCTGCTCGACATCCAAGAATTGCTTGCCGACGCCGGGGTGGGGCGCCATCAGCACGTGATCGTGGGCCAGGGGCGGGTGGACTCGGTGCTGAACGCCGGGCCTGAGGAGCATCGCGCCGTCATCGAGGAAGCCGCCGGCGTGGTGAAGCATCGGGCACGGCGCGACCGATCGATTCGCCGCCTCGAGGCGACGGAGATGGATGTCACCCGGATCCGCGACATCCTCGAAGAGCAGCAGCGGCGCCTCAAGCCGCTGCGCCGTCAAGCAGGAGCCGCGGCCCAATACGAGGGCGTGCGCGACGAGTGGCGTGCGCTGCGCCTGTGGATCGGTGGCGACCGACTGCGGTCGGTGCGGGAGCGATTGGGCGTGATCGCCCCCGAGGAGGCCTCGGTCACCGCCGCCGTGGAGGCGGCCGTGGCGGAGCGCGACGCCATCGTCGCCTCGCTCGGTGGACTGCAGGCCGCGGCCGGGGAGTCGGGGGAGGCCCTGGAACGCGACACCGCCGCGGCCGCCCGGCTCGAGACCACCGCCGAACGGCTGCACTCCATCTCTCTGGTGGCCCGGGAGCGCCGTCTTCATGTGGAGCGGAGCGTCGTGGGAGCGGTGGAGCGGCGCACCAGTCTCGTCGCGGAAGAGGATGAGTTGCGGGCCCGTCTCACGGCCACCCTCGCCGAGGAGAGCGCCGCAATCGACGCTGCCGAGCGCGCCGAGACCTCGCTGCGGGCGCTCGAAGACGAGGAGCGGTCGCTCGCCCAGTCGGATCGATTGCCGGTGGAGGGTCTGGCGGCAGCGTTACGCGGCGATCTGGCCGCCCTCGAGGCAGCCGAGGGTCGTGACGCCCGGGAGTCCGCCGACCTGGCCCGGCGCCGTGGCGCCGTAGCCGCCTTTATCGACCAGGAGGTGGCCGAGTCGGCTCGCCTCGATGCGGAACGGGAGGCCGCCCGCATCGCCGCCGAGGCAGCGGTCGCCGCGAGAGGGCGCACCGCAGCCACGGCTGGCCGCGACCGCGACCAGGCTCGCGCCGCCGAGGACGCGATGCAGGCCGCTACCGCCACGCTCGCGGCGGCGCACGGTCGTCTGGAAGCCCTGGAGATCACCCCGGCACACCGCGGTGATCCCGAGGCGCGCCGACGCGCCGCGGCCAGCGATGGCATCGTCGGGGGGCTGTTCGATCGGCTCGATGTGCCTGCGCGATTGGATGGTGCAGTCGGCGCCGCCCTCGGGGTGTGGTTGGAAGCGCTCGTGGCGCGCGATCCCGACGCCCTGGGCGCGGCACTGCAGACCCTTGGCGCCGCCGGTGGGGTGGCGCTGGTCGCCGCCTCCGGAGATGGTTCGGTCCCAGCCCGGCAGGCGGCGCTGGCGGCGGGCGTGGGAACCGCGATCGTCGACCTGCTTGGAGGCCGCGCCGATAGCGGACTGGCGGCCGGGCTGCTTGGGGATGTGGTGCTGGTGGATGACATCCCCGGAGGTCGTCGACTCGTCGCGGCCAGTCCCCGGGTTCGGGCGGTCACACTTGGCGGAGATCTGGTGTCCTCGCAGGGTGTGGTCGTCGCGTTACCGCCTGGTTTCGAGTCGGCGGCGGTGACCGCGGCGCGTAGCGCCGCAGCCGCGGCGGAGGTGGCGGCGTCCCGGGCGGCGAGTCGCCGCACCACCGCGGTTCGGGCCCGCGACGCCTCCGCAACTGCCGAACGCGCCGCCGCCGAGGCTGTGACCACACTCGAGCATCGCATCGGTGGGCTCGATGAGGCTGTGCGCCTGCTGGAGCGGTCCCGCGCCGAACACACCGCCGAGTTGGACCGTCTCGATGCGCGAGCGCGGGCGTTGGCCGAGGCGGCGGCCCAACGCGTCGATCGAGTCGCCGACCTGAGACGGCGCATCATCGGGCTCGAAGGGGAAGGCGGCGCCCAGCAGGAGCTCTGGGACGACCTGGCACGGCGCCGTGTCGCCGTCACCAGCCGCCGCGACGAGGCGCGAGCCGCCCGGCAGGCCGCCGCGGCGGCCGTGGCCGCCGCCGCCGAGCGCCGCCAGTTGCTAGAGGGGCGTCTCGACGAGGTCGCCCGCCGGTGGGCCGATCAGGTTTCGGCCGGCGACGAGGGAGCCGCCCGACGTCTTATAGAGGTCGAAGAGGCGGCTCGGCGTGCATTGGTCGCGGTGCGCCGCCACATCGAGACCTTGCGGGTCCGTCAGCGGCAACTGCGCACTGAGGCGGGTGCGTCCGGAGTTCGCCTGGAGGCGGCTCGGAACCGGCGAGAGGTGCTTGCCGACGAAATCGAGCGTGGCCGCGAGGCGGCATCGCGGCTGGCGGTGGAGGGTGCCGAGCTGCGGGTGCGCGAGGAGTCTGCGATCGAAACCCTGCGGCGCGAGGTCGACGCCGACGAGGCTTCGGCACTGGCGGCGGTGCGACCCGAGATACCGTCCGCGGCCACCCCCGAGTCTCACGCCGAGACTCTTGCCGCTCGCCTGCGTCGCTTCGGACCGATCAATCCCCTCGCGGCCAACGAGTATCGGGAGTTGGCGGAGCAGGTCGCCTTTCTCGAAGGCCAATTGGGCGATCTGGAGGAGTCCCGTACCGAGCTGCGCAAGGTCATCAGGGCCCTCGACGCGGAGATCGGGCGCCTGTTCACCGAAGCCTTCGACGATATCGCCACCAAGTTCGCCGAGAACTTCTCGCTGCTGTTCCCCGGCGGAACCGGACGGCTGAGCCTCTCCACACCGGGGGAGGTGCTCGACACCGGCGTCGAGATCCACGCTCAGCCGATGGGCAAGAAGGTGAGCCGGCTGCAACTGCTCTCCGGCGGGGAGCGCTCATTGACCGCGCTGGCTTTCTTGTTCGCGGTGTTCCGCTCCCGCCCGTCTCCCTTCTATGTCCTGGATGAGGTGGAGGCGGCGCTCGACGATGCCAACCTGCGCCGCTTCCTCCGACTGGTCGCCACCTTGCGGGGAACCTCCCAACTCGTGATCGTCACCCACCAGCAGCAGACCATGCAGGCCGCCGACCTCCTGTACGGGGTGACGCTGGATCCGGGGGAGTCGTCCCGGGTGCTGGCCAAGCGGCTCGCCTCGGTGTGACGACGGTGCTTTGGGGTCTGGCCGCAGCGGCGGCGCTGGTCGTCGCCGCGTTCTGGGTGGTGCGGCGACGGCACCGCGCACCGGTCGTTGGCGACGCCCCCACCACGGCGCCGCGCCGCGCCGCGCTCGGCGCCCGGTTGGCGGGGGTGTTTGGCGGGGGACCCGGGCCCGGGGCCTGGGAGGCCATGGAGGAGGCGCTGCTGGCGGCAGACGTCGGTGTTGCCACCAGTCGGTCGCTGGTGGCAGCGGTGCAGGCTCGCCGGCCGGCCGACGGCGCCGCCGCCCGGGCCGCGCTCCGCAGCGAGATGGTGGCTGCCTTCGCCACCTCAGATCGCAGTGTGCGGCTGTCCGCAGCTCCGGCGATCGTCGTCGTAGTCGGGGTGAACGGATCGGGAAAGACGACCACCATCGCCAAACTGACCTCGCGCTGGAAGTCCGAAGGCAAGCGAGTTCTGGTCGGTGCGGCCGACACCTTTCGTGCCGGCGCCACGGACCAGTTGCGGGTGTGGGCAGATCGGATCGGCTTGGAGGTGGTGGCGGGGAGTCCCGGCGCCGATCCGGCGGCGGTCGCCCACGACGCACTTGCTGCCGGGCGCGCCCGCGGCAGCGACGTCGTAGTGATCGACACCGCCGGACGGCTGCACGACAAACGCAACCTGATGGACGAGCTCGCCAAGATCGTCCGGGTGCTGGGGCGCGACGGCACTGCGATCTCGGAGGTGCTCCTCGTGATCGACGGCACCACCGGACAGAACGGTCTCGCTCAGGCGCGGGCGTTCGTCACCGCGGCCGGGGTCACGGGCGTCGCTGTTGTCAAGCTCGATGGAACCTCGCGTGGGGGAATCGCTCTCGCCATCGAGCGCGAACTCGGGGTGCCCATCAAGCTGATCGGACTGGGCGAGGCCGCAGGGGATCTGCGAGACTTTGTGCCCGAACTGTTCGTGGACTCGTTGCTGGAGGGCTGGTGAACGACACCGAATTGCTGGCACTCGCCCGGAAAGCGGCCACAAATTCCTATGCGCCATTCTCCCGATTCCGGGTCGGAGCTGTGGTGGTGGGGGCGGACGGCAGCATCCACACCGGCGCCAACGTGGAAAACAGCGCCTTCGGATCGGGGATCTGCGCCGAGGGATCGGCGATCACCCGCGCGGTGTCGGCCGGGGTGCGCAAGATCGACACCGTTGCCGTCTCGTGCATCGATGCCGTCGAACCCGGCTACCCCTGCGGCAACTGCCGCCAGTTGATGCTGGAATTCGACGTCGATCGGGTGGTGATCGAAACTCCAGAAGGGCCGCGGGTGCACACGCTGGCCGAACTGATTCCGTATGGTTTCAGGCTGCGCAGCTGAGCTGACAGCCAGGGCCGGTCAGTGCGGGTCGATGCGGGTTCGGTACCCGGTCAGCATGTCGTGGGGAACCGGCTCCGGGAGCAAAAGCACGTTGAGGATGACTAGCACTGCCAGGCCCGCCACCAGCCACCAGGCGGCGCCGGAGTGAAATACCGCGCCCACGACTCCGAAGAACATGGCCAGACCGATCACCCCCCACGAGGCTGCCAGCAGGATCCGGTACCCGGGTGTGGTCTTCCAGTCGGGGAGGCGCGTGGTCTGCGTGGTCACAGCTCCTAATCGGCATCGTGCGCCCGAAGTTGAAGCCAGATTGT
>JBKKBI010000038.1:0-4684 GCA_046714175.1 Acidimicrobiia bacterium
CGGGCGCTGGTCACCCGGACCCCGGACGATGGGGCGCTCACCGTCCACGAGTTCGACACCCCGCGCGAGAGACATCCCCTGGGGTTCTCGCAGCCAGTAGCGGGTACACCGGAGGTCGATCCCTCCGAGATCGATGTCGCATTGGTTCCTGGACTCGCCTTCGATCGCTCCGGAGTTCGTCTGGGACGGGGCAAGGGGTACTACGACCGGCTGCTGTCGCAACTACGCCCCGATGCAGTGGTGATCGGGGTCGCCCCCGAGGCCCTCGTCTTGGAGGCTTTGTCCCACGAGAGCCACGATCGGAGGATGACCCACCTCGTCACCGAGAGGGGAGTCGTCGCGGTGGCCGAATCATCGCTCGAGAACAAGGTGCGCGCCTGGATCGCCGCCGACCCCGACCCGGTGACGCGGGCCGAGCTGCAGGCACTCGTCGACTCCGGCGATCGCACCGCCCTAATGGAGAGGATGCAACCGCTCGATTTCGGTACCGCCGGGATCCGCGGTGAGGTCGGGGCTGGCCCGGGTCGGATGAATCGAGCAGTGGTGATCCGCACCACCCGGGGGCTGGCCGACTGGCTCCGGAAAAAGGGTAACGGCGGTGGAACCGTGGTGGTCGGTTACGACGGGCGGATCGACAGCCGCCGCTTTGCCGAGGATGCCGTCGCGGTGCTCGCCGCGGCCGGATTCGAGACAGTCTGGTTCGACGCGGTCACCCCGACACCGCTGGTGGCCCACGAGACGTTGCGCATCGGTGCAGTCGCAGCAGTGGTGGTCACCGCCAGCCACAACCCGCCGCGCGACAACGGTTACAAGGTGTACGACCGCAACGGCGCCCAGATCGTGCCACCGGTGGACCATGAGATCTCGTCGGCCATCGCCGCGGTGGGTACCACCGATCTCGTGCCTCGCACAGCGTTACCCGAGGCACTCGCTCCGGGAGCTGCCGAAGACGCCTACCTCGCTGACGTCTTGACTTTTCGAGGCACCCCTTCCGACACCGGCATCGTCTCGATCGTGCACACCGCTCTTCACGGAGTCGGCAGCGCCATGGCGCTGCGACTGCTGGCCGCAGGTGGTCATGGAAATGTGATCCCGGTGCGAGAGCAGCAGGCTCCTGACGGAACCTTCCCCACGGTGTCGTTTCCCAATCCGGAGGAGCCCGGTGCCATGGATCTGGCCGAGCACCTCGCCACCGAAGAGGACGCGGCGCTGGTGTTGGCGAACGACCCCGATGCCGACCGTCTCGGGGTCTCGGTTCCGGACGGCTCCGGGGGATGGCGGCGGCTCACCGGCAACGAGATCGGAATACTGCTCGGCGACTTCGTCCTGGAGCGCACCACCGGACCCGACCGGCTGGTCGTAACCACCGTGGTGTCATCGCCGATGCTGGCTGCGGTCGCCGCGGAGCACGGCGCGGCTCACGAGGTGACCCTCACCGGATTCAAGTGGATCTGCAACGCCGGTCTGGCACTGGAGGCAGAAGGGAAACATTTTGTGTTTGGCTTCGAGGAGGCCCTGGGTTACACCATCGGCCCGGTGGTGCGCGACAAGGACGGGTTGTCGGCGGCGCTGTGGTTTGCCGACCTGGCGGCGGGCTGCGCCTCCACCAGCCAGACGGTGCTCGATCGTCTTGCCGCGCTGCGGGTCCGCCACGGGGTGTGGGTCAGTCACTCACTCAATCTGCGGCGTAGTGGACCTCAGGGAGTGGCTGAGATCACAGACGCGATGGAGCGACTGTCGGCGGCACCGCCCGATCGGGTCGCCGGCGAACCCGTGGTGGGGGTCATCGACTACTCCCGTGACGCCGGTTCGCGCCGACCTTGGCTTCCCGCCGCGTCCCTGGTCGAGTTGCGCCTGGGAGATGGGTCACGGGTCCAGGCCCGACCATCGGGGACCGAACCCAAGCTCAAGATCTATGTCGATGTGCGCGGCGAGGCGTCGTCTGCCTCCCAGGTGCCTGCGGCCGAGAAGGCGGCACTGACGCGCGCTGCCGATCTGGGTGCCGCTCTCGCCGCCACAATGGGTTTGTGAGCGCCCTCGCCGCCCTGATCAGGCGCAATCCCGGTGCGGCAGCGTTCTTCGCCGCCTGCGTTGCCGCCTTCACCGTGATCGGATTGGTCCGCGGAGTGTGGTTCCTGTGGATCTACTTGCCGCTACTGGTGGCGAGCGTGGCGATAGTCGTGTACGTCGACCACCGCCGTGGCCCGATTCCCGGTGTGTTGGTATGGCTGCTCGTCATCTGGGCGGGAATGCACCTCGCCGGCGGGCTCCTCCCCAACCCGACCGGAGAGAGCGAGATCCTTTACGGGTTGTGGCTGATCGACGGCGTGCTGCGCTACGACCAGGTGGTGCACGGGTTCGGGATCGGCGCCGCGACCGCAGTGTTCGCACATGCCGCACGCGACTCCGAGCGTCCCCTGCTGTCGGCGTTCGTACTCTCCCAACTGGTCGGCCTGGTCAACGAGACCGCAGAGAACACGTTTGCCGCATTCGTCGAGGAGTCCAATGTGGGTGACTTCGTGAACACGATGTGGGACATGGCGTGGCATGTGATCGGCGCCGGTGTGGCGACGTTGTGGATGGCCCACCGCGGGATCCCGGGTGTCGATCGAGCCCGGGAGGTGGGATGACGGACATCCCGGAGACCTCGCTCCGGGTGGTCGCCGCCGGTGCGGAACGCGGTGTTGTGGTCAAGATGCATCACTTCCCCGCGGGCACCAAGACCTCCCAAGATGCCGCCGACGCCATCGGATGCGAGCTGTCGGCAATCGCCAAGTCGATCGTGCTCACTCTCGACGACCGGGAGCAAGTAGTGGTGTTCGCTTCGGGTGACACCCGTATCGACCTGGTGAAGCTCGCCGCGGCTGCCGGGGCCACTACGGCACGTCGCGCCACCCTGGAGGAGGCCCGGGCCGCCACCGGATTTGCCGCCGGTGGGACTCCACCCTTCGGCTACCCGCAGCCGATCCGGGTGTTCGCCGAGGGCGCCCTGCAGCGGCATGAAACGGTCTGGTCGGCGGGAGGCACCCCGACGACGGTGTTCCCGATCAAGTTGGAAGACCTGGTGCGTGCGGCGGGCGCAGAGTGGGTGGAGGTGGCCGCCGAGAGCTGAACGGCGCCGGGATCGTCGTAGGCCATCGGAACCAGCCACGCGTCGTCTACGCAGATCGGTCGCTGCTGGTCCAGGATGTCCCGGTCGAGGTGGTGGTGGCGAACCCGGGTGGTGGCGGCTTCGGGTGGCCGATCACCGCTCCGGCATCGGGGTCCTGGTCGTATCAAGCATCCCAAACGGCGTGTCTCTCGGTGCGGCCCGGGAGTGTTGTGCGAAGTAGTCCGGGTGAGGGCACCCCTGCTCACCAGGGGGCGTTGAGCAGCAGCGAGAGTATGTCCTCGGTGAGGATCTGGCCGGTGAACCCGGCAACCACCGTGCCCTCGGGGTCGATCAGTATCATGGTGGGAAAGCCTTGGACCATCCACGCGTCGGATGCCAGACCCTCGGGGTCGAGGAGCACCGTGAAGTCGAGTCGGCCCCCGCTCGCCACCTGGGCGATGGAGGCTGGGTCGTCGAAGCTGGCGACGGCCACGAAGGCGACCTCGGAACCCATGATCTCGTGGGCCTCGGCGAACCGTTGCAAGGCATCGAGGCACGGCGGGCACCATGATGCTCCGAACAGCACCGCCACCCTGCTGCCCCGCAGGTCAGCGAGGTCGAAGGCAGCGCCATCGAGGGATGATGCCTGCAACCCCGGGGCCGACGCTCCGACCAGCGGCTGCGGCGGGTTTTCCGGGTCGATCCGATCTCCCGGGAGGTCGAAGACCGCGACGTCGCTCGGAAACACCGGGTCGGCGTCGAACTCGAGCACGTTGAACGACCAGAGCCCGCTGGAAGCGAAGAGGACGAGTCCAGTGTCCGAGTCGATCATGACGGTGCGGGTGTCCGCCGTCCCGACGGAGGTGCAGGTATAGATGCCGACCGGTCGCCCCAGGCGCTCTCCGGGCTCGGGTCCCGCACAGCCGTCGATGCTCGCAACGGCTGGGCCGAGGAGGGGAATCAGCCCGCCAGGGAACCCTGGCGTGGCCGCATGCAGGTGATAGCCGCCGAGATCGGGGTAGTAGGCAGCGCGTTGGTCACCGCTTTGCACCTCGATCGCGGGCCCTGCGGCGAATGGGCTGAGAGCATCGGCCTCGAGCACGGCCACCTCCCAAGACGATGGGTTCCGGTACCACGCTTCGAGCACGGCGTGGGCCGCGCCCTGGCCACCTGCCTCGGCGTTATCAGTGGTGATCGCAACGGTCGCATGGAAGGGGATGACCCAGGCGGCGTCGGGGCCGGGGTCGGGGTCGGGGATGCCGTCGGTGGAGAAGATCCCGTGATCGATCTCCGGATCGACCTCGAAGGTCTGGACCTCCAGCCAGCCGAGGTCGGCGATGACCAAGCTGACCGAGTCGCCCCGTCCCCCGTACGCGCCCTCCAGGCGGAGCAAGACTCCGCTGGCTTCGTCCACCCAGATGTTCCAGTCCCCAGCCAGGGTCGAGCAGGAGACGCCCAGCGCCACCCGACCGGCGAGCACGTTCCGTCCCAGCGCGGTGATCGCCTCGGCGGGGCAGCGGGCGGAGAAGTCCCCCTGCCAGCTGGGCGGAAGCAAAGGTGTGGCTCTCGGCAGCCGAACGGCCAGGGGGTCGT
>JBKKBI010000039.1:0-21563 GCA_046714175.1 Acidimicrobiia bacterium
TTACTGTGCCGGTGCTTCCGCGCCGGCTTCCGTTTCAGACTGGGCATCAACGGCAGCCTTGAGCGCCGCATCGGGAATGTCGATCGTCACGCCGTCCATCAGCCGAGCCACGGTGTCGTCGAAGGTGGTCATCAGCAATTGCTGCTGCAGCTGGCCGGCGACCTGCTCGAAGGCGGGCGGGGCGGACTGGCGCTTTTCTTCGAGGCGAATGATGTGCCAGCCGAACTGGGACTGCACCGGCGCCGAGACCTGGCCGACATCGGTGAGCGCGAAAGCGGCGGCTTCGAACGGCGCCACCATCATGCCCTTGCCGAAAAAGCCGAGGTCGCCGCCATTGGCCGCGCCGGGATCGATCGACTTTTCCTTGGCGAGGGTGGCGAAATCAGCGCCGCCATCGAGTTCGGCCTTGATCGCGTCGGCTTCTTCCTTGGTCTCAACCAGGATGTGGCTGGCGCGGATCTCTTCAGCGGGCGCGAAAGCGGCGACAAATTCGTCATACTTGGCGCGGACAGCTTCTTCGGTGATCGAAGCGGCGATGGCTTCGGCGAAGTAGGCCCGGCGCAGCGCGCGCTCTTCGAGATACTGCAGGCGCTGCTTGAATAGCGGGGTGGCGTCCATGCCGGCTTCCTTGGCGGCGCCCGACATCACTTTCATGTCAATGAGAACGCGCAGCAGGAATGCGCGGCGTTCCTCGGGGGCCATCTGGCTGAGCTCCTGGCTCAGGTCCTCGGCGGCGAAGGCCAGGTCGGCTTCGGTGATGGCTTGGCCACCAACGGTTGCCACGACGGTTTCAGGGGTCACGGCGGGGGCTTCAGCGGCCGCATCGGCCGCCGGCGCTTCGGTCGCGGCAGGGGCTGCGTCCTGAGCAAAAGCCGGCGCGGCAACAGCATAGCTGGCCAGCGACAGGGCCAGCACGCTCAGGGCACCCGTGAGACGTTTGGTGGTATGGGACATTAATGCATTCTCCTTGGCCCGCGCATCCTCGGCGCTGGCTCGTTGGTAATCGGCAGTCGGCGCGTGGGCGCTCTTGGGCGTGCCCCTCCCACGGCAAGGGGGCGAAAATATGCCGAGCAGGGCGGCGGACAGTAAAGCGCCGCGAAAACCCTAGCAGAAACTGGCTTTCCGGGAAGGCGAGCCAGATGTCGCTGATTTTGGCGACGTTGACAAGACAAGGCCTCGCTCTTACATCTCCAACGCTTTTCAAGAGTATGATCGGGAAAGCGGACCCATGGTTCCGTCACAAGATCATGCGACAACACAAGGGAGCCGAAAACGGCTTCGACATCGCGCTGATGAGGCAAGACCGGGCCCGCACCTCTGCCCGCTGACCGCTGACGGCCCCCCTCTCGCGCCGATGACAATATAAGGACCTGACACATGGCTCTTGCTGCGCTCGCCCGGCGGATCTTCGGTTCTCCGTCCGATCGGCACGTGAAGCGCTTCCAGGGAAAGGTTGCCGCGATCAATGCGCTGGAACCGGAACTGGAAAAACTCTCCGATGAGGCGCTGCGCGCCCGCACCGTTGAGTTCAAAGCGCAACTCGCCAACGGCACCAAGCTGGACGATCTGATCGTGCCGGCTTTCGCAACCGTTCGCGAGGCTTCCAAGCGCGTGCTCGGCATGCGCCACTTCGACGTGCAGCTGGTCGGTGGCATGGTGCTCAATGAGCGCGCCATCGCCGAGATGCGCACCGGTGAAGGCAAGACCCTGGTGGCAACGCTGGCGGTCTATCTCAATGCGCTGACCGGCGACGGCGTGCATGTGGTGACCGTCAACGACTACCTGGCCAAGCGCGACGCCGCCTGGATGGGGCAGATCTACAATTTCCTCGGCCTGTCCTATGGCATCATCGTCCATGGCCTGACCGATAATGAGCGCAAGACCGCTTATGGCGCCGATATCACCTATGGCACCAATAACGAGTTCGGCTTCGACTACCTGCGCGACAACATGACGATGGATCCGCGCCTCCAGGTGCAGCGCGGGCACAACTACGCCATCGTGGACGAGGTGGACTCGATCCTGGTCGACGAGGCGCGCACCCCGCTCATCATCAGCGGGCGGGTCGGCGAGACCGCCAAGTGGTACCGCGACTTTTCCCGGATCGCCGAGCGGCTCTTTCCCGACGTCCATTACGAGGTCGACGAGGCCAAGCGCCAGGTGATCACCACCGAGGGGGGCGTCACCCAGGTCGAGAAATTTCTCAACATCGAAAACATGTACGACCACACCAACGTGGATCTGATCCACCACCTCGACGTCGCTCTCAAGGCCAAGACCCTCTATCACCGCGACGTGGACTACGTGGTGGCGAACGGCGAGATCAAGATCGTCGACGAGTTCACCGGACGCATCCTCGAAGGCCGTCGCTACTCCGAGGGCCTGCATCAGGCGATCGAAGCCAAGGAGGGAGTGCGGATCAAGGAAGAGAATCAGACCCTGGCCACGATCACCTTGCAGAACTACTTCCGCCTCTACGAGAAGCTCGCCGGGATGACTGGAACCGCCATGACCGAGGCGGGCGAGTTCAATGAGATCTACAAGCTGGGCGTGGTCGAGATCCCGACCAACGTCCAGGTGGCGCGCCTCGACCAGCCCGACCTGGTCTACATGACCGAGGATGCCAAGTTCAATGCTCTCATCGACGACCTGGTGGAACGCCATGCCAAGGGTCAGCCCGTGCTGGTCGGCACCATCTCGATCGAGAAGTCGGAGCGGCTCTCAGCGGCGCTGCGCAAGCGCGGGATACCCCACGAGGTGCTCAATGCCAAACAGCACGAGCGGGAGGCGACGATCATCGCTCAGGCCGGCAGGATCGGTGCGGTGACCGTAGCTACCAACATGGCGGGGCGCGGGGTCGACATTCGGCTCGGGGGCAACCCTGAAGAGCTGGCCAAGCTGGAGCTGCGCAGACAGGGGCTCACCCCCGGCGCACCGGAGTATGCCGCCGCCTATGTTGAGACCCATGCCCTGATCAAGGCCGAGACCTCGGCGGAGCAGAGCAAGGTGATCGAGCTCGGCGGCCTCTACGTGTTGGCTACCGAACGCCACGAGGCGCGCCGGATCGACAACCAGCTGCGGGGCCGCTCAGGCCGACAGGGCGACCCGGGGGAGTCGCGCTTCTACCTCTCGCTCGAGGACGACCTGATGCGCCGGTTTGCCACCGATCGTGTGCAGAGCATCATGCGCCGGCTCCGCATCCCCGAGGATGTCCCGATCGAACACGGCATGGTGACCAAGGCGATCGAACGCGCCCAGCGGCAGGTGGAGTCGCAGAACTTCGAGATCCGCAAGAACGTCCTCAAGTACGACGAAGTGATGAATCGCCAGCGCTCGGTGATCTATGAGTGGCGCAACCAGGTCCTCACCGGGGAGAGCACCGAGGAACTGGTCCGGGATTGGATCGACGACGTCGTCGGCACAGCCGTCGCCGAGGTGGTCACCCCCGAGGTGTCACCGTCGCAATGGGATCTGGCCGAGTTGGAGCGCCGCCTGGTGCTGTTGTACCCGCCCACCGTTGCCGTATCGGCGCTGACCGCGGGCGCCGGAGATGCCGCGGAGGTTGCCGAGCGCGTAGTCGCGGATGCCCAGGAGGCCTACACCAGGCGTGGGGAGCAATTCGGCCCAGAGCTACTGCGGCGGCTCGAGCGCACAGTCGTGTTGTCGATCGTCGACGGCAAGTGGCGCGAGCATCTCGCCGACATGGACTACCTGCGCTCCGGAGTGGGGTTGCGGGCGATGGGACAACGCGACCCGCTGACCGAATATCAACGCGAGGCATACGACCTCTTCTCGGACATGGTGGACACTGTCAAGACCGATTCGGTGCGGTACCTCTTCCATGCCCAGATGGTGGAACAGAAGAAGAGTCCCGATCCCGTGGTGCGGCTCCAGGGCACCGGCGGGGCCGCTCTCAAACGCCAGGCCAAAGCCGACGGCAAAGTGGGCCGAAACGAACTGTGCCCCTGCGGCAGCGGGAAGAAGTACAAGAAGTGTCATGGTGCGGCGGCTCCCGCCGCCGAGTCATGAGTTAGACCCGACGCCCTCGCCCCTCGCCCCTCGCGCTAGCCAATAGCCACCGATTACTCTCCCGCTTCCATGGACGACTCCCGCGCTGCCACTTCGGACCTCCGTACTCGCCTCGACGATGCCCGGAGGTTCCTTTGACGTCGCCGGCAAGCTGGAGGCGCTGCCCGAGCTGAGGCGGCAGGCGGCCGAACCTGGGTTGTGGGGCGATCAGGTTCGTGCCCTCGAGGTGACGCGCACCCTGGCGCGCTATGAGGGCGTCGTCGATCGGGTGGCGCGCCTCACCGCGGCACTCGATGACGCCGCGGTGCTACTCCAGCTCTCTGCCGAGGAGTCGGATCCCCGGGCCGCCGCGGATGTCGCCGTGGAGTTGGCCGGGATCGAGCGCGATCTAGCGGACCTGGAGCGGGAAACCCTTTTCTTCGGCGAGTACGACGAGCACCCGGCGATTCTCTCGGTGCACTCCGGGGCCGGGGGAGTCGATGCGGCCGACTGGGCGGAGATGTTGCTCCGGATGTACCTGCGCTACCTGGAGACGCGAGGATTTTCGGTCGAGGTCGACGAGATCATCGAAGGTGAGGAGGCCGGGATCCGCTCGGCGACGGTGACAGTCCGCGGCGATCGCCCCTACGGGCACCTGGAGGGGGAGCGTGGGGTCCATCGCCTGGTCCGCATCAGCCCCTTCGACAGCGCCTCTCGGCGTCACACATCTTTCGCCAGTGTCGATGTGATCCCCGAGGTCGAAACGGAAGCCGTGGCCATCAATCCCGATGACCTGCGAGTCGACACCTTTCGCGCCTCCGGAGCGGGGGGCCAGCATGTCAACAAGACCGACTCCGCCGTACGCATCACCCATCTCCCCTCCGGGATCGTGGTGGCCTGTCAGGCGGAGCGCTCCCAGCTGCAAAACCGCAACCGCGCCTTGTCGCTGCTGGCGGCGCGACTTGCCGAGCAGTCCCGCCGCGAGCAGTTGGCCCATATGGACGCGATCCGCGGCGATCAGGGACAAGCGGCGTGGGGTCGCCAAATTCGCTCCTACGTTCTGCAGCCCTACCAGATGGCCAAGGACCTGAGAACAGGGGTAGAGATCGGAAACGTCCAGGGCGTGCTCGACGGGGACATCGACGCCTTCGTCGACGGCTATCTGCAATGGCGCCGCGCCGCCCAGGAGGCGGCCGACGGGCAATCCGCTTCGTGAATACCCGCCTCCACTAACCTGCCCGCTCGCGCCGCATCTGGGGTGACTGCGGACGCCGGATACTCCGAGAGGCGTTCATGATTCGAGTCCAGGATGTGAGCAAGGTCTACGAGGGCGGCACCGCTGCCCTCCGTGACGTGACTCTCGAGATCGACAAGGGCGAGTTCGTCTTTCTTGTCGGCCCATCGGGGTCGGGAAAGTCGACCCTGATCCGCCTCATGCTCCGCCAGGAGCTCCCTTCGCAAGGGAAGATCTGGGTCGCCGGCAAGCTGATCACCGAGTTGCCGGCGTGGAAGGTGCCGTTGCTGCGGCGCTCCATCGGAACCGTGTTCCAGGACTTCAAACTTCTCCCCACCAAAACGGTATTCGAGAACGTTGCCTTCGCCCTGGAGGTGATCGGCCGGCCCCGCCATGTGATCCGCAATCAGGTGCCGCAAGTGCTCAACCTGGTCGGGTTGGGCGCCAAGGCCGACCGGCTTCCCAACCAGTTGTCCGGAGGTGAACAGCAGCGAGTCTCCATCGCCCGCGCCTTTGTGAATCGCCCGCTCATCCTGCTCGCCGACGAGCCCACCGGAAATCTCGATCCTGCCACCTCGGTGGGGATCATGCGTCTCCTCGACCGCATCAACCGCACCGGCACCACCGTCGTGATGGCCACCCATGACCACGCCATCGTGGACGCCATGCGGCGCCGGGTGGTGGCCTTGGAGCGGGGACGCATCGTCCGCGATCAATCCCGCGGCGCATACGAGACCGGCGATGGCCGTGCCACGGGCCAGCAGCGCGCCATCACTTCTGAGACTCCCCTCACGGACGGTGGTCTGTGAGATTCCAGTACCTCATCGAACAAGCATTGACCAACCTGCGGCGCAACGTCCTCGTCGTGTTCGCCGCGGTGGTGGCGGTGCTGGTGATGCTCACCCTCGTGTTTGGCACCATCGTGTTGCGCTGGTCGATCGACCAGGACATCGGGCGCTGGGACGACAACGTGCGCGTGATCGCGTTCCTGTCCGACGACCTCGGAGTCGAGGACATCGATGCCATCCAGGCCCAGGTGCAGCAGTGGGCCGAGGTCGAAGCGGTCATCTACTTCTCCAAGGCCGAGGCACTGGTCGAGTTTCGCGAGCTGTTCGCCGACCAGCCGTCGCTCATCCAGGTGGTGGAAGAGGACCCCTCTGTGCTCCCGGCCTCGCTACGCATCGCACCTGTTCAAGCCGCGGACTATTCGACCATCACCGACCGCCTCGTGGTGATTCCGGGGATCCAGCATGTGTCCGCGGCCGACGAAGCCATCGATGCCCTGGTGGCCCGGTCCGATCGGCTGCGCACCTTTTCCTTCTGGATCGTGATCGTGCTCGGGGCGGCGGCCGTGGTGCTCATCGCCAACACCATTCGCATCGCCATCTTCGCCCGGCGCGACGAGATCTCGATCATGAAGCTGGTGGGGGCGGGCAACTGGTTCGTCCGCATCCCGTTCTTCCTCGAAGGGATCATCGAGGGACTGCTCGGAGCCATGCTGGCTGTGGCTCTCATCTGGGGGGTACGCGGGTCGATCGCCGAGTTGTTCTCCACGGCTGTCGATCCCGGGGTGCTCACCGTTCCCCTCGACTTCATGGTGCGCCAGGCGCTGCTCGTCCTGGGCTTTGGGGCCGGCACCGGCCTTCTGGGGAGCGCGTTCGGCATGTGGGGCTTCCTCCGGGACTGATTTCATGGCCCGCAAGCCCCCGGCGGCGGAGAAGTCGTCTGCGCACACCATCGCCACCAACCGCCGCGCTCGGTTCGACTACGAGATCCTCGAGTCGATCGAGGCCGGCATCGCGCTGGTCGGTTCTGAAGTGAAGAGTCTCCGCGCCGGGAAGGCCGATCTCAAGGACTCATACGCCGCAGTTGCCGGAGGTGAGATGTGGCTCCACGGCGTACGGATCTCGCCCTACGAATTCGCCCGCGACGGCGGACACGATCCGGAGCGGTCCCGGAAACTGCTCATGCACCGCGGGGAGATTCTTCGCATCGGAGCCAAGGTGGCGGAGAAGGGCCTCACCCTCATCCCGATGCGGATGTACTTCAAGGACGGCAAGGCGAAGGTGGAGCTGGGCCTGGCGCGGGGCAAAGCGCAACGCGACAAGCGGGAGACGATCAAACAGCGCGATGCAAATCGGGAGATGCAACGCGTGGTGCGGCATAGGGGGGCGGAGTGAGTCGATGCACTCGCTGCCGGTCGCAGGTTGCCCGGTGCGGCGATGAGCGATGACTGAGACCCGGCACATCACCACGACCGCCGATGTCCATGCACTCGCCGCGCGCCTGGCGTCCTCTCCCGCCGTCGCCGTCGACACCGAGTTCCTGTCGGAGAAGACCTATCGGCCCCAACTCTGCTTGATCCAGGTAGGGATCCCGGACCTGGAGGCGACTGTGGATCCGCTGGCGGGACCAGACCTGGTCCCGCTGTGGCGGGCGTTGGTTGGCGGTCCCGTGGTGGTGGTCCACGCCGGGGCCCACGACCTGGAGATCATGCGCCGGTTCGCCGGTCGCCTCCCCAGCCGCGTGTTCGACACCCAGGTGGCCGGAGCTTTCCTCGGATTCGGCGATGCCGCCGGTTACGGCAATCTGGTGACGGCGGCATTGGGGCGGCGGGTGCAGGGTGGGGAGAGTTACACCGATTGGTCGCGTCGCCCCCTCAACCCGGAACAGGCCGAGTACGCCCTCGAAGACGTTCGGCACCTCTTGGACCTGTGGCAGGTGCTCGAGGAAGGGTTGGCACGCCGCGGCCGCACCGCCTGGGCCGAGGACGAGATGACCCGCAGGTTCGAGTCGGTGGGGGAGGAGGCGGTGCCCACGGAGGCGTGGCGCCGTGTCGCCGACTCGCGACGGCTGCGGGGCAAGGCGCTCGCAGTGCTGCGCGAAGTGGCGGCGTGGCGGGAACGGGAAGCGATCCAACGGGACACGTCGCGCCAACGCCTGGTTCCTGATCGGGTGCTGGTCGAGGTCGCCCGCAAGGGATTGACCGATGTCGGCCAGATCGGGGCACTACGCGGTATGCATCCGGGCCAAGCCAAGATCGTGGCCTCCCCGCTGGCCGAGGCCGTGCGCCGCACTGCCTCCCTGCCCGAGGAAGATTGGCCGCGATGGACTCCGGCGCGGCCCTTCGCCGGCGACCCCCGGGTCGATGCCGTCGCGTCACTGCTCCACGGCGTGGTGCGGTCCCGTGCAGTCGACATGGAGATCGCCCCGGCATTGCTCGGGACCCGGGGCGATCTCGAAGAGCTCTCCCGGATGCTCCTGGCCGGCGAGCTCGATGGGGGAGCCGAGGTACCGCTGCTGGCCGGGTGGCGTCGGGATGCCGTCGGTGACTTGATCCTGCGGGTACTGCGCGGCGAGGTCGCAGTGCGCGTCGGACGCGGACCGGGCGGGCCGCACCTCGAAGTGGGGTGAGCCGGATGCCGGATGCCGGAGGCCGGTTGCCGGTTGCTGCCAGGGAGCATCTTGTCTGCTCTGGCGGGAAGCGGGTAGCGGGTAGCGGGTAGCAGCGGGTCGCGGGAAGCCTTCTCGGCTCCCGGTTGTTGTACTCTTCACAGTGCGCTGACACCGCACCCTTTGGGGGTGAAACGGTTTCGACTTTGAGGGTCGAGGCGCCGGAAGCGAGCCGAGGTCTCCGGAGTCCTCGTTAAAGAGCCGGAAAACAAACACAAGTGCCGAAGACAACTTCGCACAGGCTGCCTAACTAACGCAGCTCGTTCGCCCGGTGGGCTCCCCCCTCGCCGGTGTCGGGCGTCGCAATGGGGGATGCTCCTGCCGGGGTTCCGGGACCGGCGGGTCAAGATCAACTCCGGATAGGGCAAGGGACCACCCGCCGGCAGGGCCCCTCGTTTCGAAACCAAAACTGCCGGATGCGCTCGGAGATGCCGGCATCAAAACCTCAGAGGACCGGGGTTCGACTCCCCGCACCTCCACCACCAACCAACCAACCAACCAAGTGTGACCTCAAACCGGCCGACTCAGCCCCAGTAGCGGTGCTTGGTTCCGGTCCGGGACCGGGTCCGCGTCTTGGCACTGCCCCGTGGCGCCGGGCGCTCGCGGCGTCCGTCGGCCGACGGCGCGACTGTGCCGACCCGATGCCCTCCGGTGCGGAGACCGGCAGGATCGGGCTCGCCCAGTGGAGCGCTCATTCCAATCGAGCGCTGCAGGCCACGGATCGCGCCTCGCTGCTCATCGGTGACCATCGACAACACCACCCCGGGGGCACCGGCCCGAGCGGTGCGCCCGGAACGGTGCAGGTATGCCTTGGCATCGTCGGCGGGGTCGAAGTGGATCACACAGGCCACGCCATCGACGTGGATGCCGCGTGCCGCCACGTCGGTGGCCACGAGGGCCTGCACCCGCCCGGCCGAGAAGGCCTGCAGGGCGCGGGTGCGCTGCGCCTGGCTGCGTCCGCCGTGAATGGCTTCGGCCCGGACACCGAGTTGCTCCAGCCGCTTGGCCACCTTGTCAGTGGCATGACGGGTGCGGCAGAACACGATGGCGGGGGAGGAGGCGGCAATCACCGAAGCCGTGTGCGCGATCCGCTCCACCTGCCCCACGCGCCAGAAAAAGTGGCGAGCGTTGCCGTGATCGTCGGACTTTTCGCCGACCTCGTGGCGTACCGGGTCGCGCTGGTAGCGGCGGGTCAGTTCGGCAACAGCCCCGTCGAGCGTGGCCGAAAACAGCCAGGTGCGGCGGTCGGGCCGGGTCATGTCGAGGATGCGCTTGACGTCGGGGAGGAAGCCCATGTCGCCCATGCGATCGGCCTCATCGACGATGGCGATCGTCACGTCGCTGAGATCCACGTGGCGCTGCTCGATCAGGTCGAGCAGGCGCCCGGGGCAGGCCACCAGCACGTCGAGTCCCCGACGCAGCGACTGGATCTGTGGGCCGTAGCCCACCCCGCCGTACACGGTTCCGACGGTGCGGCTGCGGTCCTTGCCCAGGGGTGCCAGCTCACGCTGGATCTGGTCGGCGAGCTCCCGTGTGGGAGACAGCACCAATGCCTTGGGGCGCTTGGGCTTGGCCTTCTCGACCTGGAGCATCATCGGGATGCCAAAGGCGAAGGTCTTGCCGGAACCCGTCGGGGCCCGCCCACTGATGTCCCGGCCCGCGAAGGCGTCGGGGATCACCGCGGCCTGAATGGGAAGAGGCTCGGTGATGCCCTTGCGGGCGAGTAGGGCGACTATGTCGGCGGGCACGCCGAGGTCTGCAAAGGAAGTGGTCATGATTGGTCCCCTCTCGGGATCTGTCGAACGGTCCCGGATTCCCGGGAGAGGGGCATGACGAGGCAAATCAGGCCACTGCGATGTATCAGACACCTGGTTTCATCGGGGGGACCGCCAGGGGCGTCCCGCCTCGACCGATGCGGCGTCGCCGTCACCGTAGCAGTGGCCTGCCCGGGAACCAGCATTGGAGGCACCAAGCCTTACCCACTGTTCCGGCGGTCAGCTCAAGAGAAGCTTGTCCAGCCTCTTGGCGGTGATCGTGACCCCGATCAGTCCCATCGTCACCAGGAACCCGATGTGGCCGGCAATGCTCCAGTCGAACACGCCCAGGGTGAGGGCGCGGATCAGCTCCACCCCGTGGTAGAGCGGCGAGATCCGGGTGATGATCTGCAACATCTCGGGATAGACATCCAGGGGATAGAAGGTGCCCGAGAACAGGAACAGCGGCAGGGTGACCATGTTCACCAGGTCGAAGTCCTGCCACGACTTCATGAATGTCGTGGCTGTCATGCCCACCGCGGCGAACGCGAAGCCGATCAGCACTGCAGCCGGTACCGCCATCACCGCCCAGGCGGACTCGACGTACCCGAAGGCGGTGATCACGATCAGGAAAGCAGTGGCGTAGAGCAGCCCCCGTCCCAGAGACCAGGCGATCTCTCCGACGGCGATGTGCCTGGGCTGCATGGGGGTGGCGAGGATGGCGTCGTACACCTTGCCGTAGCGCAGTTTGAAGAAGATGTTGAAGGTGGACTCGTAAATGGCCCCGTTCATCGCCGAGGCCCCGAGCAGCGCAGGAGCGACGAAGGCGGCGTACTCGACCACCCGCCCTCCGGGGAGGGTGATGTCGCCGACCAACTGGCCGACTCCGACGCCGATGGAGAACAAGTAGAACACCGGCTCGAAGAACCCGGACACTACGAGCAGCCAGATACGGCGGTACACCAGGGCGCTGCGCTCCAGCATGCGGAACGCCGAGCCGGGAACGAAGGGTGGGATCACCCGTGAGGTGAGCGTGGCCGAGGTCATTTGACCAACCTCCGTCGCATCAACCGCGCGGAGAGCAGCCACCCCGCCGCGGTCATGGCGACGAGGTAGCCGATGCTGGCCCACGGGCTGACCTGGGAGGGAAGATCGAGCGCGATGCTGCGGCACAGTTCGACGCCGTGAAACAGCGGGGTGGCATAGGCCACCGGGTGCATCCACCCGGGAAGCTGGGAGATGGGAAAGAAGGTTCCGGAGAACAGGAAGAGTGGAGTGATCCCCCAGCGGAACAGGCTGGCGAGGCCCTGCTCGTTCTTGAGTCGGGCGGTGTACGCGGTGACCACGGAGGCAACCGCGATCCCGGTGAGAAGCGCAGGAGGCACCGCCAGCAGTCCCTGGAGCACGGTGGTGGCCCCAAATGCGGTCATCATCCCGGCATACACGAGAGTGACAAACGTCAGCCGGATCGCGATCCATCCCAGGTGCCCGGCGACGATGTCGGCGACCCGGATCGGAGTGGCCAGGATGGCGTCATACGTCTTCCGCCATTTGATCCCGGCCATAACCGGGAACGAGGACTCGCTGGCGGCGGTGGTCATCGCGGTCGAGGCGAGCAGGCCGGGGGCGAGGTACGCCAGATACTCGACGCCCAGGTCGCTGTTGCCGGCATCGACCAGCTTCCCCAGTCCCACGCCCATGGCCAGCAGGAACAGGACCGGGCTGAGGAAGGTGCTGAGCACGCTGCCGCGCCACGTTCGCCGGTAGACCCGGGCTGCCGCCTCGACGAGGCGTCCCGTAGGCGCGAGCGCGATCACTCGACCAGGCTCCGGCCGGTGAGGTGGAGAAACACGTCTTCGAGCGTGGCGCGTCGGCTCACGGTCGACTCGGGCACGATGCCAGCAGCGTGTACCGCATCGAAGCTGCGGTCGGCATTGTCGGTATAGAGGAGCACGCGGTCAGGGAGGATCTCGGTGCGACCAGCCATCCCCTCGAGACGGTGGGCATGCTCCTCCTGGGTACCCACCGGGAAGCGCAACTCCAGCACCTCTTTGGTGGAGTGCTGTTCGATGAGAGTGCGCGGGGAGCCTTCGGCAACGATCTTGCCCTTGTCCATGATCACCAGGCGGTCACACAGTTGCTCGGCCTCATCCATGTAGTGGGTGGTGATGATCAGCGTCACGCCTTCCTGCTTCAGGCGGTAGAGGCGGTCCCAGAGGAGGTGGCGCGCCTGGGGGTCGAGCCCGGTGGTGGGCTCGTCGAGGATCATCATCTCGGGGGTATTGATCAACCCGCGGGCGATGGTGAGCCGGCGCTTCATGCCGCCGGACAGCGGCTCGACCCGGCTCTTGCGTCTCTCATCGAGCTGGGTGAACTTGAGCAGCTCGTCGATGCGAGGGTCGATCACTTTCTTGGGGAGTCCGAAGTAACGGCCGTAGATGAGGAGGTTCTCATAAACCGTCAGTTCCTCATCGAGGTTGTTGTCCTGGGGAACCACGCCCAGCCGGGCGCGGATCCGGGGACCATCGGTGGCCGGGTCCATTCCGAGGACGGTGAGTGACCCGCCGCTGATGGGAGAGACCGCCCCGATCATCTTCATGGTGGAGGACTTGCCGGCACCATTGGGTCCGAGGAAGCCGAACACCTCACCGCGGCGGACCTCGAAGTCGATGCCCCCGACGGCGGTCAGCGTTCCGAATGACTTGGACAGGTCGCGAGCGACGACGAGTGGTTCGGCCATGGGGCGACAACGCTAGTGGTACCACCGCCGCCGCTGGCACCGCCTAGCCTCGCGGCGCACCCGAGGAGGCCTACCGGCTTGGATCCTGCCGCACCACATCGCAGTCTCGCGCCGGGGCTCACCGCCACTCTGCGCGGGTTCTTCTACGGGGCCGCCGCAGTCGGCTTGGGGGCGGCCCTGGCGGTGACCAACGAAGCGCGCCGCTTCGGTTCCTGGATCGAAGGCGGCGCCGGCACCGCCGGCCGACTCGTCGACGCCCGGGAGGTGAGCGAGGGACTCGTGGGCCTCTTCGGCCTGTGCAGCCTGGTGCTGGCTGTGCTCACCCTGATGTGGTGGTACCAGGCATACTCGGCGGTGGCGCGTACGGGAGTGATCGGCCGCTCGTGGAGCCCCGGGTGGGCGATCGGAGGTTGGTTCATACCGCTGGGCAACCTGGTGATCCCGAAGCTGGTACTGGATGAGATCGACCGCATCTCCTCCGCCGCCGAGGAAGGCGTCGCGGAGTGGCGAGCCCGACCCACCTCGAGGACTACGGGGTGGTGGTGGGGAGGGTTCGTGGTCGCCTCGATCCTGATCGCGGTGGGCACCTCGATCACCACTGAACAGACCCAGCAGGGCCTGCCGTCGGTGGACCTATATCGCCGGGGACTGTGGCTCACCTCAGCAGGACTCGCCGTCGACGCCGGTGCCGCGCTGGCAGCGGCGGCGTCGCTACGCGTGCTCGGCGGACGCCTCCAGAAACGATGATGCGATGCAGGGCGGCATCGGCCATATGATGCGGCTCCGAGGAGGTGGACGGTGAGCAACCGGTCGACGACGGTGCTGTGGTTTCTCTTGGGAGTCTCGATCACCCTGGCCATCGTGCTCGGCGTGATCGTGCTGAGTGGCGGCGACGACGGCGATGCCGCCTCGACCTCGGTGCCCACGACGGTGGCCGAATCCACCCCCACGACGACGGCGACTGTGACGACGACGACCGCGGCCGCCACCACGACTGTGTCCACCACGGCTGCGACACCGTGCACAGGTCTGCCTTCAGCCACGACCCCTGCAGTGCCGGGTCCTGGAGTCAGTTCGGTCGACGGCGACTTCGACGGAGACGGTGCCATGGACCGGCTCATCGGATACGAGTCGGGCGGCGTATACAAGGTGCAGATCGCGCTCTCCTACGGATACGCCACCGAGATCGATGCGATGGATGCCGCCGAGGCGTTGGCCGCCCAGGCCTTTGCCGAGGGCTCGGCCTGGCTCGGACTGGCGCGGGTCGGCTCGGGAGCGTCCACGGACATCGTGCAGTGGTACATGCTCGACGGGTGCAGCATCGTCAAGGTCACCACCGATGGCGCCGGAGAGGCGTCTTTCCTCCGCGGCGGAAGTGTCACCCACGGCGACGGACTGGTCTGCAATCCCTCATCCATCACGGTCAACTCGGTGCTGACCGGCGACGGCATCACTTGGGAGTACTACTCGACCACCTACGAATGGGACCCGGTGGCGCGCACGTTCGTTGGCCTCGGGGTGTCGTCGTCGACGCTGGTCAGCCCTGCCGATGACGACGCGATCTTCTCGGCCTACGACCTGGTGTGCCCGTTCTCGCCCTGACCCGGGAATGCCAGGGTCGCCCAATTCACGGGAGGCATGTTGGCCGAAGACATCTACGCGCTCAGCAGCCGGCTGGTCGATGAGACCGCTGCCGCCCTCCCCAACCTGGCCACCTACCTGGGGATCGCGGGACACGACCACCGCTGGAACGACTTCTCTCTCGCCGGCCAAGAGGCAGTGGCCGATCTGTACCGGGATCAGCTGCGACGGGTGCGGGCGGTGCCGTCGTCTTCCGAACCCTGGGAGCGTCTCGCCCGGGATGTGATCGAGGCGGAGCTGGTGCGCAACCTGGAAGAGTTCGAAGGTGGGGAGCACCTCGTCGATCTCAACAGCCTGGCATCGTCGCTCCAGGACTTGCGCGACACATTCGACCAGATGGATCAAGCGACCGCAGCGGGCTGGTCGGACATCGATTCCCGCCTCCACGGACTTCCCGCGGCCGCGGCCGGATATGTGTCCCGACTGGAGGGGTCGCGCCGTCAGGGCATTGTGGTGGCCCGTCGTCAGGTCGTGGAAGCGATCCGTCAGGCGCGCAATCATGCCGGGGAGCGCTCGCACTTCAACACCTTCCCGGAACTTCTCGCCGCCACGGGTGCCGGCGATAAGTCCCTGGAAGCTTCGGTGGCGGCCGGGGTCGATCACGCCAAGGCAGGCTTTGCCGCCATCGCCGACTATCTGGAGAAGGACTATCTCCCGATGGCCCGCGACCGCGATGCGGTGGGCGAAGATCGCTACGTACGTCGTGCCCGCCACTTTCTCGGCGGTGGACTCGACCCGCATCTGACCTACGACTGGGGTTGGGACGAGGTGATCCGGCTGCGACGGAGGATGGAGGAGACCGCCGCGGTCATCCTGCCTGGCGCCGGGATCGCGGCGACGCTGCAGATGCTCCTCACCGACCCCTCCCGCGCTGCCCACAGCCAGGCGGAGTTCCGCGACCTCATGCTGGCGCGACTGACCGCGGCATTGGAGAATTTGGAGGGGGTGCATTTCGAGGTTCCCGACAAGATCCGCACGATCGATGTCCGCATGACCCCGCCCGGTGGGTCGCTCGGTGCGTACTACAACGGGCCATCCGAGGACTTCACCCGTCCTGGAACCGTGTGGTGGTCGAAAGGCGAGACCCAGCACATTCCGCTGTTCGACGAAGTCACGACGGCCTATCACGAGGGTTTCCCCGGCCATCACCTCCAGTACGGCCTGCAGGTGACCGCTGGCGACCGCATCTCGCGCTATCAGAAGCTCGTGGTGTGGTACTCGGGTTCGGGGGAAGGCTGGGCGCTGTACGCCGAGGATCTCATGGACGAACTGGGCTATCTGGAGAAGCCCGACTACGTATTGGGCAAGCTCGCCTCAGAGATGTTGCGCGCGTGCCGTGTGGTCATCGACATCGGCAGCCACCTCGAGCTTGCAATCCCCGCGGGCCAGCCCTTCCACCCCGGGGAGCCGTGGTCGTACGCCCTCGGTGTCGAGATGTTGGAGCGGTACGCGGGACAAAGCCACGACATCTCGGTGGCGGAGATGAATCGGTATCTCGGCTGGCCGGGGCAGGCGATCTCCTACAAGGTCGGGCAGCAGGCGATCCGCGACCTGCGCCAAGACGCGCAAGAGGCCGCCGGCGCAGGCTTCGATCTCAAGGCGTTCCACGCCCGCTTGCTCGAGGTCGGCGCGGTTGGACTCGATCTGCTGCGGGCGCACGTTCGTCGCGGCTGAGGACCAAACGCGCGGGGGGCTGGTCGGTCGCTTCAGGGGTGCAGCTTGAGATCCAGTGCCACCCAGAACAGCTTCGACCATGGGTAGAACACGATTGGGAACACGACATTGCGGGTGAACGGTGGCCCGTTCGGTGGCGGGTGTCTCTTTCCCTCTTCACCCCAAATCGGGGCCGCGATCCGCTGTCGCCGGGTCGGCCACATCCGGGGGGAAGACGAGGTCCAGCGCCCAGTCGAAGGCAACCCGCAGCCGCCGCAGCATCCCCGGCAGACGCATCAGGTAATACGAGCGCCATAGGAACCAGCCGAGAAACCCGCTCACGGTGATGCCCAGCACCCGGCCCACGGCGTTGCGGTGACCAAGCGCAACCAGCTCGCCGAGGGTGCGATACCGGAAGGGCGGCACCGACGCTCCCGCCAGGAGGGCGGGAAGGTGCTTGCCCAAGTAGAGGCCCTGGCGGATGGCGTGCTGCGCGGTCGGCGGCGAGATCCCGCCGTGGCCGTCGGGGGCGCGCACCACGTCGCCGAGGCCCCATACGCCGTCGGCCACCCGAAGCCGGGAGTCGACGGTGTAACGATCATCGAGGCTCGGTTCCGCCCCGACCTCTCCAGGAACGGTGCGCCCGATGATGCCCCCGGCCCACACGATCGTCGTTGCCGTCACCACCGTGCCATCGTCGAGCGTGATCTGACCGGGCCCCACCGCCACCACCTTGCGCCCGAGCATGAGCTCGACGCGGCGTCGTTTTAGCGCCTGCTCCGCCTTGCGCGAAGCCCGGACCGGGAGTTGCGGGAGCGCCCGGGGGGCGGCGTCAACCAGCATTATCCGCGGACTCGGAGCGTTGCGAAAGTAACGCCTGGCGGCGCGGTGCAAGAAGTCGGCCAGCGAGGCGGCCAGTTCTGCTCCTGCCGCACCCGCTCCGATCACGGCCACATCGATTGCGCCGGGTCGGGGATGGGCGTCGGCTTCGTCGAGCAAGCCGAGCAACCGGTGCCGAATCGACAGCGCATCGCCGATGGTGCGAAACCCCATGGTGTGAGATCCGACCCCGGGGGTGCCGTGGGTCGCGGGGAGGCTGCCTGCGGCCAGGACGATGGCATCTCCCTGGTAGTCGCTTACGGCCCCGTCGATGGGGGAGCGGACCTGCACCCGGCGACTGGCACCATCAACGGACACCACGGTGCCGACGACCAATTGCGCCTGGGGACAGACATCCCGCAGCGGAGCCAGGATGTGCCGCGGGTCGATGTCGGCGGCGGCAACCTCGGCCAGCATCGGAGTGAAAAGGAGGTAGTTGATCTCGGAGATCAGGACCACCTCGGCGCGGTCCCCCAATCGACGGGCTACTGCGGCGCCGCCGAAACCCCCGCCGATGATGATTACTCGCGACACCTGCCGATGGTACGGATTCCTACACTCGAAACCAGTGCAGCTCACCGTGCTCGGATCGAACGGGACCTATCCCACGCCGAACCGCCCGGGTTCCGGCTACCTGGTGACCGCCGGCAACACGGCCGTAGTCCTCGACCTGGGACCCGGCGCCTTTGCAGCGCTGCTGGACACCGGGCGCACTCCCGATGCCGTGGTCCTCACACACGGGCACTCGGACCACTGTGTCGATGCGCTGGCGCTGCTCAACTACCTCCGGTTCGAAAGGAGCGACCTCTGGGGCGTGCCCTTGTTCGCTCCCGAGGGTGTAGTCGCGCGCCTGGCCGCATTCGTCGATGCCGGCCCCGACCATGACTTCTTTCGGGTGTTTCAGCCCCACGACGCCGTTCCCGGCACCCCCATCGCGGTCGGGGAGATGCAGATCGAGTTCGGACCGGTGGTGCATCCGGTTCCGGCGGTGTCGGTTCGCGTCCGGGGCCGGACGCGGTCCCTGGTGTATACGGGCGACACCGGCCCGTGCCCGGAGCTCGCCGGGTTCGCATCCGGAGCCGAGATCCTGCTCTGCGAGGCGACCTATCAGGGAACTCCGCCCCAGCATCGGTATCCGTTTCACCTCTATGCCTCTGAGGCCGGGGCCTTGGCTCGCGACGCTCGTGCCCACGCCCTGATCGTGACACATGTCGCCCCTACTCTCGATCCCGAGGTGTCGGTGGCCGAGGCCGCCGCCGTCTTCGGCGGGCCAGTCCGTCACGCCGAACCAGGATTGGAGGTGGGGCTGTGAGACGTCCCGACGAGATGCGTCCGATGCGGATCACTCGCGGCTTCACGGAGATGACTCCGGGTTCGGTGCTGATGGAGATGGGCCGCACCCGGGTGTTGTGCACGGCCTCCTTCGACGACGACGTGCCGCCGTGGATGCGGACAAAGAACCAGGGTTGGCTCACCGCGGAATACAACATGCTTCCCGGGTCCAGCCCGGAGCGGGTGTCGCGATCAGCCCTGTCCGGGGGCCGGACCAAGGAGATCTCGCGGCTCATCGGGCGTTCGCTGCGTTCGGTGGTCGACCTGGGGGCGATGGGCCCTGCGGTGCTGCGCCTCGATTGCGACGTCCTCCAGGCCGATGGCGGCACTCGCACCGCGGCCATCACCGGAGCTTGGGTGGCGGTCAAGGATGCGGTCGCAGTCGGCATTGCCTCCGGACTGCTTCCCGCAGACCCGGTCCGCGACCACTGCGCCGCGGTGAGCGTCGGCATGGTGGCAGGCATCCCGACCCTCGACCTGGCTTATGAGCAAGACGCCGGTGCCGAAGTCGATCTGAACGTGGTCATGACCGGTGGCGGTCGGTTGATCGAGGTGCAAGGCACGGCGGAGGGCAACTCCTTCAGCCGTGCCGACCTCGACCGCATGCTCGATCTCGCCGCCGGGGGAATCGAGCGCTTGTGTGCAGTGCAGCGAGAAGTCCTGGCGTGACTCTTCCCGGTCGCCTGGTCGTCGCCACTCGCAACTCGGACAAAGCCGGGGAGTTGCGCGCAGTGCTCGCCCGGCTGCTTCCCGGCGTCGAGTTGGTCGAGGGCCTGGATTGGGAGGAGGTCGCCGAGACCGGGGCAACCCTCGAGGAGAATGCGGTGCTCAAGGCGACCGCGGTGGCAGCTGCCACGGGGCTGGCGGCGATCGCCGACGACACCGGCCTGGAAGTGGCCGCGCTCGGCGGCGCCCCCGGGGTCCGTACCGCCCGCTTCGCCGGACCGCGGGCGACCTACGCCGAGAATCGACTCGCTCTACTCGAGGCGCTGCGCGGCGTCACGGATCGCGCCGCGCAGTTCCGCACGGCTGTGGCCTTCGCCGATGGGAGCAGGGTGGTGGTCGCCGTCGGGAGCGTTGACGGGACGATCGCCACCGCCGAACGCGGCTCCGGGGGTTTCGGCTACGACCCACTCTTCGAAGTAGGGGGACGCACCCTGGCCGAGTTGGGTACCGCCGCCAAGAACTCATTCAGCCACCGCGCCCGAGCACTGGAATCCCTCGTGGCACAGCTGGAGGGCGGGGCCACGGATCTCGAGTGACAACACCCGGTCTTGGGGGATGACCGCGGCTGTGGCCCCATCAGCGTCTGGTGATCGGGCCGACGCAAAGGGGGCCGGCAATGCCGGCCCCCCAGTGTCAAGTAGGCAGCGTGCGACTCAGCCGGTGACGATGAGTTCGCCTTCCATCCCCGACGCGAAGTGTCCGGGTAGGGCGCAGATGATCTGATACGTGCCCGCCGCCGGTGCGGTGAAGGTGTCCGTGGCCACGCCGCCTGCGGCCGATTCCATCTCGAAGTACACGCCCGCCTCGGTGAACTCGGCCTCAGAAGCGATCGGCGCGCTCATGATGACCCACTCGTGATCTTCGTCGGCGGCATTGGTCAGCGTGAGTGTGACTTCCTCGCCGGCCGTCACGGTCCACAGGTCGGGGTTGAAGGCGAAGTTGGTGGCGGTGGCGGCGATCTGCGCGCCATCCCCTCCGCCGCCAGCATCGTCGTCCCCACATGCAGCTGCACCGAGAGCGAGAACCAGCATCGACATACCGAGCATTCGTTTCATTGCAGTCCCTTCACGTGCCCGCGGATCGGGCAACCGTGCGACGGTACTACCTCTTTGCGATGATGAACCCATGACATCGGACCGTTGCGGGAGCTCTCGTCGGGCTGGCCGGATTCGAACCGGCGACCCCCTGCTCCCAAAGCAGGTGCGCTACCAAGCTGCGCCACAGCCCGCGAGGTTCATTGTGGCAGTACCCGATGGGCGCGTCGCCCCCTCGGGCTATTCTCCGTGACGGGTCGCTAGCTCAATGGCAGAGCAACGGGCTCTTAACCCGCAGGTTCAGGGTTCAAGTCCCTGGCGACCCACTGCAGCCAACAACTCACCGCCGACAGGTCTCCGTGCGGGCGGTGGGACTCGAACCCACATCGGACCGAGGTCCACCAGATCCTAAGTCTGGCGCCTGTGCCAATTCGGCTACACCCGCGCGCTGCCCATGATGGTCTGAGATCCGGCGTGTGGCATCGCATCTGGCTGTCGGGTGGGATGCTGACGAGCCTCTATCCTGTCCTCTCCGGAGCGCGGGTGTAGCTCAATGGCAGAGCTCCAGCCTTCCAAGCTGGTGGTGAGGGTTCGATTCCCTTCACCCGCTCGGTGATCCGGTGGAGATGGTCGGCTCGACGCCCCTGTAGCTCAGAGGACAGAGCAGGAGCCTTCTAAGCTCTTGGTCGGGGGTTCGAATCCCTCCGGGGGCGCTTCCACCGGATCCCTGCCATGGTGGCCGTAGCTCAGTTGGTTAGAGCGCCAGGTTGTGGTCCTGGAAGTCGGGGGTTCGAATCCCCTCGGTCACCCCAGAATTCAGCTATCCACTAGTGCGAGAGGATCCCCAATGACCGTCCGCGAGGCCGGCCGCTTTGAGCGGCTTTTGGTTGTCAACCTGACAGAGGCGGAAATCGATGCGGCCAAGGCGGCTGCGGCCCGTCGTTTGTCGAAAGACCTCAAGCTGCATGGCTTTCGCCCCGGTAAGGCACCGAGGCCCGTGGTCGAGGCCGCCGTCGGTTCCGAGCGCTTGCGGGCGGAGGCGATCGAAGATCTCATCCCTCAGCAGCTGCAAAAAATGCTCGAAGAGCAGGAGCCTTCTAAGCTCTTGG
>JBKKBI010000040.1:0-15392 GCA_046714175.1 Acidimicrobiia bacterium
CCGAGCAATGGGCCCATCGCTATCAGGGGGCCTGGCGGATCCTCGAGTGGAACTCCGGCCACCCCAGTTGCGGGGTGACCACGACGACGGCCGGTGTTACGACGACCACCGCTGGCACCACGACAACCACCGAGCCCCTTCCCACCCCCTGAGTCTCAGCAGCGGGCGGCAAGGTGCTTCACCAGCGGAGAAGTCATCGACGCCCGGGTGGGGCCTGCGGCTCCTGAAGACGCGTCGAAGCCGGGATCACCTGCTCCATCACCGGCGAGGACTCCGGGCTACGTCCTTCTAGGGGAGAAGACACTGCTCACACATCTCTGATCCCCTCGATCATCATCCAGATCCCGGTCACCACCAGCACCATCCCGGCGATGCCGCCCACTGCGGCGAGAACCCGCGCCGACCGCTCGCCCGACCGCACTCCGGCCAGACCGACCAGCACCACCACTCCCACGGTGGCGGCAGCGACTGTTCCACCCACCCCGCGCTGCGCGGGCAAGGCCAGGGACAACGCGATCACCTCGGGGGAGACAATCCGGGGAAACGTCAGCGGCCACAGTCCGCTGCGCCAGCCCCGTAGCGCGGGCTCCTCGCTGGGCCGGGGGAAGACCATGGTGCGCGCCCCGGCGATGATCACCACCAGCCCGGCGGCGATGAGGAATGTCTCCGGAGTGATCTGCAGCGCTGCCAGCATCCCATTCGACACCGCGGCGAGCGCGGCGATGCCAGCGATACCCGCCACCATGCCCACCAGCGACGCCGCCCACGGGTACGGCTCGACGCCGAGACCGAGGCGGGAGCGGAACGGGTTCACCGCCGCCACCATCGCCGCCACCAGCAGCCAGGCACTCATTGCGACTCCTCCTCCAGGACCGGGATGGACGCCAACAGGCCTGAGAGAACGTGCTGCTGGTCATCCATCTGGGTATAGCCACGGTAGAACCACGCTCCGGTCACCAGCTCCGGACGGGGCCACGACTGAGCCGTCACGGAATCCACCTGCCGCTGCACCATGAATCCGGCGGTACACACGATCCGCTCGTCGACGTTCTCGGCCAGATCGGACAGCGCCGGATGGTCGGCGATGAGGGGACGCATGGTTCCGACCCCCTCGAACGCGGTTCCAACGCCGGCAGGTGGACCGGGGAACCAGCGCAGCGCCAGGTTGATCCCATCACCGCGCCGCTGCGCCTCGAACCGCAGTCGCATGCCGAAGTAGCCGGTGAGATCGCGCACATATTCCAGTCGCGACTCGGTGAGCATCTCCACCGGCAAGGCGGCGGCGGTGTATGCGGCCCAATGATCGGGAAGGCGGGTCAGTCTGCCCTCGACCCGATCGCGGTCAGCGGCCATGTAGTCGAGGGTGCGCCCCGCGGCCGCTCCCCACTCCTCACCGGGGAACACCCCATCGAGCAGCGCCAACGCCCACGCGGCCTCGCCGGTGGAGTAGAGCGAGTATCCCGGCACCGGTGCGCCGGCGGATCGGCTCCACGAGTCGTACACACTCCCATCGGGCTGCTGCTGGGCGAGCAGGAAGCGCCCGATGCCGCGCATCACATCGTCGTGCACCGAGTCGCCGGTGGCGGCGCGGCGCACCGCTAGACCGGCGAGGAGCAGGGAGTTGGGCCCCACCGGCACCGCGCCACTCGGGCTCCAGGCCACCCACTCTCCCTGGTCGTAGAGATCGGCCAGGGCAAAGCCGACGCCGGCATCGGCCGCGGCGAGGGCGACTTCCGAGCCCAATACATGGTGGGCCTGGTAGAGCGACATCACCACCCCACCGTGTCGGGCCTCGTTATATCCCGGATTGACCAGGTCGTCGCCGCGGTGATACCCGTAGGTAAAGCGGCCCGACGGCTGCTGACCCGTCACCAGCCAGTCCACCGCCAACTCGGCGGCGGCGACCACCGCGGCGCGGTCGACGGACGGACACACCTCAGCCGGGACCACTGCGACGCGCAACACACCGGCGCTGGCCGCCAGAATGCCTAGGTGGAACGCCACGCGGCGCCGCACGGGATGCCGGCCAGGGCCTCTCAGCAGGAACCACCCGGCTCCGGTGCGGTCCGATCGCGGAACGCCCGGTAGAACTGGTCGATCACGCTGTCGTCCACGACGTCGAGGCGCAGTTGCCGCCCCCACGCCGAGAGCACTATCGGGCTGTCGAGACCCGGATACGGGCTCACGATCACCTCGGCCCGACGAGCATACGACTGGAGGCGATCGATATCGGAAGCCTCCAATCCGGGTTGGTAAGTGATCCAGATCGCGCCGTGCTCCATGGCGTGGACGGCGTTCTCGCTGCGCACCGGTTCGTCATAGCCACCGCAGGTGAGCCACTGGGAGTCGTGGGGACCTCCCACGGGCGGATCCTGCGCGTACACCACATCGTCAGGCGTGTGGTCGGCGCTGGCGACGGCGAAAACCTCGGTGCCCGCGGGGGGGTCCGCCTCACCCTGCGGATTGCGGGTGACATCGCGGGACACGAACCAGATCAGGAGCCCGATGACGGCGACCACGACGAAGCCGATGAAATAGCCCAGCCACGGCTTACGCGGCGTCGCGGCTGGCCCCACCACCTGCGGGACCCTGCGCACTTTGGGGGTGTTGCCCACTCTTGCTCCTCTTGGCGTGACTGCGGAGGCACAATCTATCGGGGACGCGTGAGAACATGACCGCATACCGATCGACCTGCTGTTGCGACTACGGGATGGACGACCTCGGCTGGTTGTGCGACACCTCGCCCGTACCGGGTCGGATCGCCGTCACCGAGGGCGACCTCGCAGCCTTGATTCCGATCGCCCGGTTCGACAACCGGGTGGATCGCACCTCGTTCTTGCGCGCCGCACCGGAGGAGTGGCCCCCCGACCGGGTGGCACATCTGCATCGCGATCTCGCCGCCGCCCTCACGACGCTCGCCGCCGGAGCGTAGATTCCAGGTCGCGGAGTAGGAGCGTGGCGGGCAACGTCGTCGCGGGGAGCACCTGCCGGGGCCAAACGGCCGAAGGGTGATCCCAGGGACGCCACCAAAACCACGATCCGGGGGCGCCACCACGGGGCTCCCTCTACTCCCGACGCGCCCCCGGTCCAGAGCCCGGGGGTGCGTCGCGCCCGGGCCATGAGGCCAACCGAGGTGCGATTAGGGTGACCGGAATGCGGTACCAGCCGGTCTTCGACACCATCACCGGGCTGCCCTACCTCCCGGTCACGCAACGCGGCCGCGCGCTTCTCGACGACCCGATCCTGAACAAAGGGACCAGCTTCTCCGATTCCGAGCGCCACTCGCTCGGGATCAGCGGCCTACTACCCCGTCACGTTTCATCGCTCGAAGAGCAGGTCGAGCGGACCCTCGACCAGCTGGCGGACAAGGAAAACGACCTGCAGAAACACATTTACCTCGCCGGACTGCACGACCGCAACGAGACCTTGTTCTTCCGCGTCGTGATCGACAACCTCGAAGAGACCGTGCCGCTGATCTACACCCCGACAGTGGCCGACGCCTGCCGGCAGTGGAGCCGGATCTTCCGCCGCGCCCGCGGGCTCTACGTGACCCCCGACGACCGGGGCGACATCGCCCGCCTGCTGCGCAACTACGGCTCCCCCGAGGTAGCGGTGATCGTCGTCACCGACAACGAACGGATACTGGGCATCGGCGACCAGGGAGCCGGTGGCATGGGCATCCCCATTGGGAAGCTGGCCCTATACACCGCGGCCGCCGGAATCCATCCGTCCCTGTGCCTTCCGATTTCGCTAGATGTCGGCACCGACAACCAGGACCTGCTCGACCACCCGATCTACCTCGGCTATCGAGCTCCCCGGCTGCGGGGACAGCCCTACTGGGACTTGGTGGCCGAGTTGGTGGCCGCCGTACGCCAGGTATTCCCCGGAGCGCTATTGCAGTGGGAGGACTTCGGCAACAGCACCTCGTTCCGCCACCTGGAGACCTACCGCGATGTTCTGCCCTCGTTCAACGATGACATCCAGGGAACCGCGGCGATGGTCGTGGCCGGCCTGCACTCCGCCAACCGCTTGCTGGGCACACGGATGCGCGACCACCGTCTTGTCGTCGCCGGCGCCGGTTCCGCCGGCATCGGGATCGTGCGCCAGGTGCGGGCCGCGATGATGGCTGATGGGCTGCCGGAGGCCGAGGCGAAGAAACGAATCCTGGTGACCGACAGCAAGGGACTCGTGGTCGCGGGCCAAGAGGCCGGGAACGAGATCAAGCGCGAGGTGGCGACGCCCCCCGAGTTGGCTGCATCGCTCGGTCTCTCGGGCAGCCAGCTCGATCTCGACACAGTGGTGACGGCGCTGCAACCGTCGGTGCTGGTCGGAGTTACCGGCCAACCCGACACTTTCACTCCGGCGATGATCGCCACCATGGCGGCCGCCCACGAACGCCCAGTGGTGATGCCCCTGTCCAACCCGACTGCCTTCACCGAGGCCACCCCGGCCGACATCTTGTCCTGGTCGCAGGGTCGGGCTCTGGTCGCCACCGGGAGCCCATTTGCGCCGGTGACCCGCGGCGGAATAACCCAGCCGATCGGCCAGGCGAACAACATGTTCATCTTCCCCGGCATTGGCCTGGGCACCGTCGTTGCCCGAGCCCGCAAAGTCACCACGGGGATGTTCCTCGCCGCCGCCGCCGCCCTCGCCGCCAACATCGATGACGCCACATTGGCCACCGGAGCCCTGTTCCCTCCGATCACCGCGGTTCGTTCGGTGTCACGCGCCGTCGCCCTGGCAGTGGCCGCCCGAGCCGCCGAGGAAGGTGTCGCCGATCCCCTCAGCGACCCCGAGGGTGCCATCGACGCCGCCATGTGGGAGCCGGTGTATCTGCCGTATCGGGGGATCTAGGCGGTTCGCCTAGTTCCCACACTCACTCTCGAGGCCGGGGTCACCGATGCTGAGACCGGCCAGCACGCTGCGCACTGCGGCCTGGGTCCTGGGGATGTCGATGACGCGCAGGCCGCGGTAGTTCACCTCTTGGGCCAGGATGCCCTGCTGGACGGCCATCGTGGCGATGTCGGAGCGGTCCAGTTCTGCCACCACCTGGATCAGGTCGGGAAGCACAGCCACAGGGATGTCGGTGACCGCATAGTTGCGGATGGCGCGGGCGATGCGATCAAAGCGGGTCAGTATGGTCGATGCCTGCACCTGCGCCACCACCTCGCGCACGAAGCAACGCTGGCGCTTGGTGCGGTACAAGTCGCTGCTACCGGTGCGGTTGCGCACGTAGACCAGGGCAGAACGGCCGTCGAGATAGACCCGGCCGGGCTCGATCTGGAGAATGACATCTTCTTCACCCTCCTTGGCGGGTGACATGCGGATGTGCATCGACTCGCGTGAGGTGACGGTGACCCCGCCGAGCGCGTCCACCAGGTCCACGAACCCGGCGAAGTCGACGAGCACGTAGTAGTCGATGTGGATGCCGAGCGCCGCAGACAGAGAGTCTACGAGCGCGGCCATTCCCGGGCGACGCTCGTTGGGGTAGGCGTAGGTCGCAGTGTTGGTGGTGGGATAGATCGCATTGATCCGGTCCAAGAAGATGCCCGGATCGAGTTCTTCCGGGAGCAGTTCGGTCGCCTGCGTGTAGCCGCCGGCTTCGGCGGCCTGGGCCGCAGCCCAAATCGATTGCTGCCGGGTCACGACCGGTCCATGCGTCTGCAGCGCCCGTGGGATCGGAAAACCAGTGAGCTCACGCGACACCGAGATGAGCACGCCGGCTCCGGTATTCACATCGAGGGAGGCGACGATCATGGTATCGGTGCGCAGCCCGCCCCGCCCCGGACCGGCGTCGCCGCCGGCCACGAGCACCGTGATCCGATTCAACTCGATGTTCTCCAGCTCTGGGCTCCCGGGGTCGCCGAAGACAGGTATCACCGTCCCATCGGGGAGATTGGGATCGACCGTCGCGTGGGTGGTGTTGGGCGAGGTCGAGACCGGACCTTGCGAACCTTCGGCGCGGGCTTGCTCCACCGCGAGGCGCCGCAACTCGAAGGCGGCAGCGATGTGACCTTCCTGGGGGAACACCTCCTCAAGGATTCCCAGCAGAGATACGGCGCGGGTCATCACAAACATGTGCGGCAGCACCAGGACCAGCAGAAGGACCACGGCCACTCCCGAAGCCACCAGGCGATCGAGGCGGGGCCGGACGATCAACGCAACATCGAGCGCCGCCATCACCCGGAACAGACCGAGAAGCAGATTTAAGACGAGTACCGCCCGCACCCAGCGCGGCTGGACCAGGAGCTCGAGAACGCCGAAGGTGCCGAGGGACAGCAACCACGCCGCGCCGAGAAGAACCATTGCGGTGCCGGCCAGGAGGGCGATAGCGCGCTTGCGGCGACCGATGAGGAGGTGGCCGGTCCCGGGGATGAGCAATGACGCCGCGATCGCCGTCACGCCGAGCCATGTCGGGGTCGCGGCCGGCGCGACCGGACCAGCAGTCACCGGCTCGGCGGCGCCGTCCCCGGGCTGCTCCCCAGCGTTCGCGTCGGACACGAGCCAACCTCCCCAGCGTCGGAGTCAAGGTAGTGGACCAGGGTCCTTAGGAATCAGACGAACCGAGGCCCCGGCGCGGTTCCGGGCAGGATCGCATCAGACCCCAAAATTCCCTGGGAGAATGGCCCGACGTGTCCTACGGATCCTCTCCCCCGTTCTCCCGAGCCAACATCCCCTACTGGCTGGCGATCCTCTTTGCCGGTGCGGCGTTGGTGTGGTTCCTCACCACCCAGAACCCGTTCGAGACCGGATCGGTGGCGCTCGACGGCACCACCACCACCACCACCAGCACCGCGGACGGCGTGACGACCACGACGGTGGCCGGGGCGACGACGACCGTGGTCACCAATTCATCTGTGGTGCTGCCCGACACTCCCCTGCAGGGTCTGGCGGTGGAGACGATCACCGATCAGCTCACCGGACCCACCTTCGCCGTCGTCGCTCCCGGTGACGACACCATCTACGTCCTGGAGCGCCGGGGCACAATCCGCACCGTCGACCCCGAGACCGGCGAGGTCGCGCTGTTCCTCGATGTGGTGAACAAGTCGAATGCCGACAAGGGCATCGAGCTCGGCCTACTCGGCATGGCGTTTCATCCCGACTTCGAGACCAACCGTCGGTTCTGGATCTACTACACGGACGTCGAGCACGATGCCGCACTCGTCGAGTACGTGATGGGTCCCAACGGTCTTCCCGACCTGTCGTCGGAGAACCGGATCATGGAGATCGACCGGCTCCCCAACGGTCTCCGTCACAACGCCGGGATGCTCCAGTTCGGACCCGACGGCTACTTGTACATCGCCTCGGGCGACAACGGTCAGTACGACGTCAACCCGCAGGACCCCTTTACCCGCCTTGGAGTGATCATGCGCATCGATGTCGACAGCGGCGACCCGTATGCCAGCCCCACCGATAACCCCTGGGCTGACGGCAGCGGCGCTCCCGAAGTGTGGGCGATCGGTTTCCGCAACCCGTGGCGCTTCGCCATCGACACGGCCGAGAACCTGATCTACATCGCCGATGTCGGCCAGAGCTCCTGGGAGGAGATCAACGCGGTTCCGCTGACGCCGGTGGGATACAACTTCGGGTGGCCGCAGCTCGAAGGCCGGTCGTGCTGGGTGGTGGCCACCGGCTGTCAGACCTCCGGAATGACGATGCCGGTGTATCAGTATGGACACGACGAGGGTTGCTCGGTCACCGGCGGCTATGTCTATCGCGGTGCCCAGATCCCGGAATTAAACGGGCACTACTTCCTCTCCGACTGGTGTAACGGCTGGATTCGCAGTTTCCGCCTCGAGAACGGCAGCGTCGACGAGGTGAAGGAGTGGACCGAGCTGGGGAACGTGGGCCAGGTCACGTCGTTCGGCCTGGATGCCGATGGCGAGATGCTCTTCGTCACCTCGGGCGGGCTGCTGGCGCGTTTGGTCCCGGTCCGATAACTGGTGGCCGAACCCGCGACGATTGCGACCTGTCATTCCTGCGGCTCCGATGTCGCCGCGGGCGACCGTTTCTGCCGGACGTGTGGCACCGCCCTGTCGTCGTTGTGCCGGCAGTGCTCGGCGTCGATTCCCTCCGGAGCGCCGTTCTGCCCGGAGTGTGGCACCGCGGTGCCAGGGATCGCGGCGCGCGCGATCGAGCATCGCCTGGTGACCGCCCTCTATGTCGACTTGGTCGGGTCGACCGCGCTCGCCGAACGCCTCGACCCGGAGAACCTGGCACGGGTCGTGGGAACTCTCCACGAGGCGGTCCGCGGCGAAGTGGAGCGTCGGGAAGGGATCGTCGGCGCCTTTATCGGAGATGGGGTGCTTGGGGTGTTCGGACTCCCCTCGGCGCACGAGGATGATCCCGAGCGCGCCTTGCGGGCCGCCCTGGCGATCCAACGCCGGTTCGAGGCGGCGAATCGCGAGTTGGGTCCGCGCCTCGACGTGGAGCTGGCGGCTCGCATCGGTGTCGCCACCGGCGACTTGCTGGCTCCGATCGCGGGCACCCTCGATCTGGGGACGTTGGCCGGAGACGTGCTCAACGTGGCGGCACGGCTGCAGGAGGTGGCCAAACCAAGTCAGGTAGTCGTTTCGGAACGCACCGCCCGCTCCGCCCCCTCGTTCCGCTTCGACGATCTTGGGGTGGTCGACGTGCGCGGCCGGGCACGCCCCTTGCACGTGTTTCGCCTCGCCGGCGCCGGAGAGCGTCGCTCGGTGGCGATCCGGGGGCCGTTCCTGGGCCGGGAGGATGCCATCACCGACCTCCGCGCCACCTTCAACAAGGTGGTGGCCGAAGGCCGCCCGGCGCACGTCCTGGTATTGGGCGACCCCGGCGTGGGAAAGAGCCGGTTGGTGCGCGAGTTCGTGGACTGGGCGCCGGGCATCGACCCATCACTCACCACGCTCACCGGACGCTGCCTCCCCTACGGACAGGATGTCGTCTATCGGCCGCTTGCCGAGATGCTGACCGATCTCACAGGGATCACCGCCACCACCGATCCGGTGGCGGCCCGGGCGCTGGTGGAACAAGTGCTGCCGCCGGAACCCACCGAGGATCATGACGCCGCGGTGGACGCGTTGCTGGGGATGCTGGGGCTGAGCTCCGACGCCGCTGCCTCGCCACGTCGCACCCGCGAACTGCTGCGAGAAGCGTGGCGCAACCTGCTCTCCCGGCTGGCCGACGACGGCCCGGTCCTCCTCGTGATCGAAGACGTCCACTGGGCGGGCGATGCCCTCTTCGATGTGCTCGATCACATCGTGCGCCGCGTGGAGGGCCCGGTGCTGCTGCTCACCCCGGCGCGGCCCGAAGTCTTCGACCGCCATCCTGCCTGGCAGGCCGACGGGTCGCGCACCCGTGTGGTGTCGGTCACCCCGCTCGACCCTGAACAGGCTCGCCGTCTCGCGGGACGGCTGCTCGCAGAAGCGCGCCTGCCCGTCGCCGAGAGCGACGCGGTGGCCGCCCGCGCCGACGGCAATCCCTTCTTCATGGAGGAGTTGGTGCGGCAGCTCGTTCTGCGCCGCACCGACGCCGATCACGGCGAGAACCGCGAGCTGCCCGCCACGATCCAGGGCGTGATCGGGGCTCGCATCGACCTGCTCCGGCCCCGGGAGCGCCGGGTGCTACAGGCGGCATCGGTGATGGGTCGCATCTTCTGGCCTTCGGCGGTGGCGCACCTCACCGGCCTCGAGCAAGACGAGGTCGATGTCGCGCTGCGACGCCTGGAATCGCTGCAGATGGTGCGGCGCAGTCTGCGGTCCTCACTCGAGGGCGAAGCCGAATTCCTGTTCCAGCACAGCCTCATCTCAGAAACCGCATACGGACGGCTTGCTCGCACCGACCTGGCGCACATGCATGGCTCCCTGGCGGAATGGCTGGAGCGGCGTGACCCGGGCGAGAGACGCGAGGGCGCCGAGCGGCTCGCCTATCACACCGCACGTGCTCACGCCGCCGCCGAGTCCCTGGGCGGCTTCACCGACGATGAGGTGACGCGGCTACGCCATCTGGCAGTGGACCGGCTACTCACCGCCGCGATGCGAGCCCGGGAGCGGGGCGCGTTCGGGCGGTCGGTGGAGATGGCGTCGCAGGCACTGGACATCGCCGGCGGACCCGGCGAGGCGTGGCGGGCCCATGAGCAGCTCGGACTCACCTACATGGCCGAGTACGACGGCGATTCGGCATGGCTTGCGTTGTCGACCGCAGTCGACCTTCAAATCAAGTCCGGCGCCATCGATGCACTGGCGGTGGCCCGCCTCGCCGCCGCCGCGGTGGCCTCGCCGCTGCGCTGGACCGGGACGATGCACCAGCTTCCCGAACTCGCCGAGGTGATGCGCCTCCTCCACCTCGGTTTGGAACATGCCGGACCGGGGGACTCGGAGGCGATGACGTCGCTGCTCACCGCCATCGCGTTTCTCCCGGTGAGCCCGTTTGCCCGAGATGGCGGGGCGAACCTGGACCGTGATGACGCCCGCGCCGCTGGCCAGCGGGCCCGGGAGATGGCGCAACGGCTCAGACTCCCCCACGCCGAGTCGGCGGCACTCGATGCCCTGATGAGTCACGCTCTGCACACCGGCAGGATCCAGGAGGCGGCGGCAATCGTCGAGGAGCGCCTGGAGATGGCCGATACCGTCTCCGATCCCTGGGAGGCGGGGGACACCTACGCCATGGCCGCCTGGCTGTCGTTCGACCTCGGCGACTACGAGGTGGCCCGGGATCGGGCGGCGAAGGGGTTTGCCCGCACCATCGACGACGCCCCCGGAGTCGCCCTGCACACTCTGTCGTGGGGTGCCGCCGCCCGGGTGCAGACCGCCCAATGGGACGACGTCGCCGTCGCGCTACGCACCGCGGATGAGCTACTCGATCCCGACCGGCGTTCCCGCCCGCCGATCTATGCCGCGCCGTTGTACGCCGCGGCGGCAATGGTGGCCGAGTTCCGTGACAAGCCGGCGGAGGCAGATCGCCTGCTCGCAATCCTCGCCGACACCTGGGCGTCGTCCGACCTGGCACAACTCACCGACCATCCGCATGCTTCATGGTGCCGCCACACCGGACCGATCTACCTGCGCCGGGGGCAGCTCGACGTGGTCGAACAACTTCTCGCCCCATCAGGGTCGCGGCGGATCGGACACGAGGCCGACCGTCTGGCGCTCCGCTGCGAGTGGATCGCCGTTCGCGCCGCGTGGGAGGAGGTCGATGCCGCCGTCGCCGAGACGCGGGCCACCGCCCACGCCTACGGCATGAAATCGCTCCAGGCTCACGCCGACCGCCTCGAGGGCCGGGCATCGCTCGCTGCCGGCGATACGCGCGGCGGCCGTGCCCTGCTCGTCGCAGCCCGCGACCGCTTCGACCGCCTCGGCGACCGCTGGGAAGCATCCCGCACCGTGCTCGACCTGGCCGCAGCAGGGGGTGAGGCCGATGTCGCCGGCGCGGCGGCAATCTTCACCGCCATCGGAGCGGTGCATGAGGCCGCGGCCGCGCAGCGTCTCCTCGGAGCGAGAGCCAAGAGCGGGAAGCCGTAGGGTCCGCCTCGGCATCCGTCAGCGGTCAGGAGAGCAGTTGGCGAGCCTTGCGAAAGTGTGCCAGGCCCTCGATGCGCCGGATGAAGGCGGGCGAAGCGCGAAACAGCGGTGCGATCTCTTCGTAATCCATGCCTGCGGACCGGAAGGCGAGAACGCGGCGCTCCAGCGCCTGGCCCTTGCGCCGCGGCGCCGGGCGGAGACGGGGGATCGCGGTCCAGGCGATGACTCGCTCGATGTGGTCCGGGCTGCGGCGAAACGCATTGGCGATCGAGTCGAGCGGTACCCCGGCGGAGTGCATCGCCAGCACCCGGCGCTCCATCGGCCTGAGGTGTTCCATGGGTGAAAGCTAGTCGGTGCCAGGTCCTATGGACGGGCGATCGCCCTTATGGCTGCCGCCAGATCACCGGGTTGATCGGTCCCGATACGAAGTCTGCGGCCGCGTCGCAGGCTCAATTCGACAGCATCTAGACCCCAGGCATTCCACAGCCAGCCCCCCGGGATCCACCGAATGCCCCAGCCGTACCAGGGCGAGTTGCGTACGACCCCGACCGCAACGATGTCGGCTGGATAGATCCGTCTGCTCGGCCGGCCGGCCCCGAAAAATACCCGTATCTCGTCGCTCACGGCCACGGTCAAGCGAGTGAAGGTCGTTCCCACCCACCCCAGGATCACGGCCAGCACCGCGAGTCCGGCGCGAAACCACCAGTCGAGGTCGGCGGCGAGCAGGGCGACGGCCAGCAACACCGCGCCGATGGCAGTGACCAGGGCACCGAGCAGCGGGGCCTTCTGGGTGTGGGTGTAGGGCGTCGTCACCCGTCCCCCAACGCCGACTGCAGCCGGTCCTGAAACCATCCCACACCGGACTCGTGGTGCGGGCTCAGCGGCCCGGTCCGGTAGATCCCGCCCTTGAGGTTGCGCTGCACTGCTTCACAGATGGCTTGGTCCTGGTCGAGAGTCACCTCCGACACTTTCAGGGTGTCGGCGTTGGCCGGGTCTTCGGGATCGGCGAAAAAGTAGTCGTACACGACCAGGGTGCGATCCGGGCCGTCAGGGAGGATCCGTTCCAGGTTCATCCCGGTGCGATAGACGTTCAACGCGGTGTTGGGGAAACGGAACAGCCACCGCCCGGCGTTGGCCGCACCGTCCCGGGCCGGTGCGGTGTGCAGGCAGTAGTCGTCGTCGGGGAAGACTTCAACCCGGTAGCGACTGACGTCGATCTCGCGATTGAGTTCCGGATGCAGCAGCGGGATGTGATAGCCCTCGAGGTAGTTGTCTGCGTAGGTCTTCCAGTTGCAGGCCAGGGTCCGCACCACCTGATGGGTGTAGACGAACTCCTCCATCGGAAACTCCAGGCACTGGTCGTTGAAACTGCCGAGCGCCGCTGCCAGTGACTCGGCTCCGGGATCCAGGTTGATCCACACCAGGTTGCGCCACACCTCCACTCGGAGAGGTGTCAGCCCATGAGCCGCGGGTTCCACCTCGCCGCGGAAGTCCCGGGCGCTGCGGAGCGCTCCCTCCCAGTCGTAGGCCCACCCGTGGTAGCGGCACACCAAATTGCCGCAAGTGCCGTGACCCTCCCAAACGATTGGTCCCGCCCGGTGGGCACAAACATTGTGAAACCCGCCCAGGGTCCCATCGGGGCGCACGACGACAAACACGGGCCAACCGGCGACTTCGGCGGCCACGTACTTGCCGGGCCGGTCCAATCGCGCCCGCGGCGCAAACACCAGCCAACTCCGCGCCCACACCGCGGCCCGCTCCCGCTCATGGACCTCAGGATCGTGGTACCAGGAGGCGGGAAGGGTGCGCGCGGTCATCGGAGAGGAGGGTAGGGGAAGAGGGCGCGGGGCGAAGGCGGCGACGCCGTTTCTCCCCCGAATCCCTAACGCTTTCGAGCGCGGTCCCGGTCGCTCTTCGACAAATGCCGCTTGCGGATGCGGATCGCCTTGGGGGTCACTTCGACGAGTTCGTCGGCTGCGATCCATTCGATTGCCGTCTCCAACGTCACCCGACGGGGCGGGGCGAGGCGCACCTGCTCGTCGTGGGCGTGGGTGCGGATGTTAGTGAGCTCCTTGGTGCGGGTGGCGTTGACGACCATCTCGTCGGTGCGCGACGACTCCCCCACGACCATGCCCTCGTACACCTCTTCGCCGATCCCGATGAACAGCTCCCCGCGCAGCTGCAGGTTGTCGAGGGCGAACCCGGTCGAGGTGCCGGAGCGATCCGCGATCATTGCCCCGCCGATGCGGCCGGGGATGTCGCCCGCCCACGGCTGCCACCCGTCGTGGTGCTGATGGATCAGAGCGGTACCCCGGGTGGCGGTGAGCAACATCGACCGCAGTCCGATCAGGCCCCGCGCCGGTGCGACCACCGTGACAATGGTGCGGCCGGCATCGCCGGGGCGAAGGTCGGTCACGATTCCGCGGCGCGGCGCCACCGCCTGGGTGACGGTGCCGACATACTCGGCAGGAACGTCGATCACAGCCCGCTCCACCGGCTCGTGGGGGACACCGTCGATGTTGCGCAGGATCACCTCGGGCCGGCTCACCTGGAGCTCGAAGCCCTCCCGCCGCATCGACTCGATCAGCACCGCCAGCTGCAACTCGCCGCGTCCGGCGACCTCGATGACATCTGGGGAGGCGGTGGGGCCGATCCGGATCGAGACATTGCCCCGCACTTCCCGGTCGAGGCGATCCTTGATCTGGCGTGAGGTAAGGAGGGTGCCTTCTCGCCCCGACGAAGGAGAGGTATTGACTCCGAAGGTCATGTGCAGCACCGGCTCGTCCACCTGAAGGCGCGGCAGAGGCTCTGGGTCGTCCGGATCCGCCAGCGTATCGCCGATCTCGACCTCGGGGAATCCCGCGATCACGAACAGGTCGCCGGCAACCCGCTCGGCGACATCGATGCGGCTGAGGCCGCTGAAGCCGAGCAGTTGGGTCAGGCGGCGCCGAATCGGCGGCTCGTCCTCGTCGGCGTGGCACAGAGCCACCCGGTCCCCGCTGCGCAGAGTTCCCCGAACGACCCGGCCGATGGCGAGGCGCCCCAAGTAGTCCGAGGCGTCGAGGTTGGTGACGATGGCCTGCAGCGTGCCACCGGGATCGCCGTCGGGCGCGGGGATGGAGGCGACTACAGCGTCGAGCAACGCGGACAGGTCGGCGTCGGCGGCGGGGATGCCGATCCCGGCCACGGCGCGGCCCTGGCGGGCGATGGTGGAGACGATCGGGAACTCGATGTGGTGATCGGCAGCGCCGAGATCGAAAAACAGTTGGAAGACCTCGTCGATGACTTCGTGGGGCCGGGCGTCGGGGCGATCGACCTTGTTGAGCACCAATACCGCGGGGAGGTTGAGGGCGAGTGCCTTGGAGAGCACATATCGCGTCTGCGGCATTGGCCCCTCCGCGGCATCGACCAACAACAAGATGCCATCGACGAGCGCCAAGGCCCGTTCCACCTCTCCGCCGAAGTCGGCGTGACCTGGCGTGTCCACCAGGTTGATACGGACCCCGCGCCACTCGATCGAGGCCGCCTTGGCGAGGATCGTGATCCCCCGCTCGCGCTCCTGGTCGTTGGAGTCCATGACGCGGTCCACCCGGACCTGATGGGCGGAGAACACCCCGGCGGCGCCGAGCATGGCGTCCACGAGGGTGGTCTTGCCGTGATCTACGTGCGCGACCAGCGCGACATTACGAAAGGAAGGAGAAGACACGAGGAGGTGATGGTAATGGCGAACAGTCGGCTACCCATCCCGGTAGTCAGCCATCGGGGAGGAGGGCGGCTGACCGGCCATGCCGGGAAAGACACGAACCGCCGACCACCGCAAATCGAGTCGGGCCCCCCGCGCACGGGGCCCCGACCGGGGGGGGGGCCGGGGGAAGGGGGGTCGCGCCCGCGGGT
>JBKKBI010000041.1:0-61958 GCA_046714175.1 Acidimicrobiia bacterium
CGATTCGCAGTGCGATCCGGGACCGCCTCCTGCTGCCGTGCTCGGTCGGAGTGGCCACCACCAAGCTGATCGCCAAGATGGCCTCCCGGGACGCCAAGCCCGACGGGATGCTGGTGGTGGCGGCGGGAAGCGAACCCGGGTACCTCCAGCCCCAGCCGGTGCGGGCGTTGTGGGGCGTGGGCGAGGCCAACCATGCCCGGTTGGAGGAACTGGGCGTGATGACCATCGGCGACCTGGCCGGGGTCCCGCTGGCGACGCTGCAACGGCGTCTCGGCCCGGCTATGGGAACCCATCTCGCCGATCTGGCGGCGGGGCGGGACCCCCGTCGGGTGACCGGCGCGGTCCCGGCCCGGTCCATCTCGGTCGAGGAGACCTACGAAACCGACCTGTCCGACCCGGCGGTGATCCGGCGCGAGCTGCTGTCGCAGGCCGACCGGCTGGCGGCACGGCTGCACGGGGAGGCGGCGGCCGCCGGGACGCTGCTTCTCAAGGTGCGGTACCCGGATTTCACGACAGTGACCCGCAGCCACACCTATCCGCAACCGGTGACGGCGGCACAGGATCTCTTCACTACCGCCCTCGAGCTCCTCGGCCGCACCGAGGCGGGGCGCATCCCAGTGCGGCTACTCGGACTCGGCGCCGGCGGGCTGCACGAATTGACCGATCCCCACCAGCTCGACCTCGATCCCCATCCCTGGGACGAGGTGGAACGCGTCGTGGCCGAGGTGCGCGACCGATTCGGGAGGTCGGCGATGGATCGGGCACGGTTGGCCCCACCCCCACAGGACCCGCGGCGCGACTCCGGCTCCTGAAGGGGCATGTCGGTATACTCCGCTCCCCATCGGTGGAGCCATCGCATGCCTCTCGACGACAGAGAACAGCGGATCCTCGAGGAGATCGAGCGGCGCTTCTACCAGGATGACCCCCGTCTCGCCGAGTCGGTGCGCGATGCCCGGATCGCGACATCATCGACACGGCACCTGCGGTGGGCGATCGTCGGGTTTGTGATTGGTGCGGCCCTGATGTTCGGGTTCTTCACCTCGCAGACCCTGGTGGCGCTGCTGGGGTTCGCCGCGATGGTGGCGTCGGTGGTGGGAATGATCGCGATCGTGCGGCGGCGCGCGGGTGTGGCGACCGCGCAACCAGAGTCGATGGCGGGCAGGCTGCGGCGGAGGTTCCGCAACGACTAGAGTCGCCATCCTCTGGGGGAAGACGGAGATAACGGCCATTGCTGCGGCCGGCTCGGAACAGGGAGAGAGGCCAGGTTTGGAAGGGTTCACCGCTCAGCAGGCTTGTCGTCTGACGGCCTGCACGCCACATCAACTTCGATACTGGGATCGCGTCAAGCTCATAGAACCCTCGCTGCAACACACCGGTGGTCGGCCGGGCCGCCGCAGGCTGTATTCGTTCCGCGATCTGGTGGCGCTGCGCGTCGTGCGCTCGTTGCTCGACAACGGAATGTCGGTACAGAGGGTGCGCCGTGCCTGGGACTACCTGCGCCGCACCGGCGACATGGACCATCACCTCGCGGAGGTGAAACTGGTCACCGATGGGCAGACGATCTTCCGGGTGGCTTCGAACGAGCGCGAGCTGCTCGATGCCTTACGCGAGGGCCAACTGGCCTTTTTCGTCGCCATCGACGAGATCACCCGTACCGTCAAGGACGATGTCACCCGATTCGAACTGGATCGGGAGCGCTTCTTGGAGATGCTGCGCAGGGTCGAGGACGACGTTCAGACGGAGGCCGCCGGAGGCTGATCCCTGGCGGGGTCAGCGGCCGGAACGGCGCCGTCGCCACCGCGACGGGGTGAGGGATCTGAGCCGATATGCGGCCACCACCCGGCGAGCCAGCGTGTAGCGGACCGTGAGACCGTGGCGGGCCGCGTCCAGGGATCGTTCCGCCACGGCCACGGCCGACTGGGCTCGATCCGTTCCGGGCCCGTAGGTGGCTTCCGTGTAGATCGCAGCCAAGGGCTGCAGCGATCCGTCGACGGAGGCGGCGAACTCGAGCGGGGTCGACGCTGGTTGCAGATCCTCGCCCAGGTCCGCGAGCCTGTCCACGATCTCGCCCCAGGCCGCCGAGATGTCGCCATGGGCCAGGCGACGGCGCCGGGCGCGGCCCCGCAGCCACTTCAGCACCGGGATCAGCCCCAGCGCGATGGCGACGAAGGGAACCGCCCCGGGCAGCCAGTCCGGCAGTGCCGGACCATTGAACCCGCCCGTGGGGGGGAGTTCGATTGGTTCATTGCGGATCTCGAACTCATCGTCGCGGAAGATCACCGGGGGGCGACTCTCGGGTTCGAACACGGGACGCTCCGATTCGGGTACTTCGAGGTACGGAACCACGTCGAAGGGGATGGTGGCCGCCGTGGCCACGGTGTCTCCCCGTGGTGTGGGGTCGAAGCGCACCCAACCCTGGGTCGGCATCCACAACTCGACCCAGGCGTGGGCATTGCGGTCTCGGACCACCACCCGGCCGTCCTCGATCACGGTGCCGGGGTTGAAACCCAGCACTACTCGGCTGGGGATGCCTATCAGGCGCGCCATGACCGCCATGGAGGCGGCGAACTGCTCGCAGTACCCGGTGCGGAAGCCGGGGTTGTCACGGTCGAGAAGCCAGGTGCTGAGATCGCCGGCGGCATGGCCCGGCAGGACTGCGGTCGAGTAGCGGAAGTTGCCGGGCGTGACAAAGAATGACTCCAGAGCCAGGGCCCGTTCGAAATCGGTCTGCAGCCCGCGGGTCGTTGCCGACGCCAGGGCGAAGATATCGGGGTCGAGGTCGGTGGGGAGAGCCAGGAAGCGCTCGCCATCGGGGAGTAGACGCTCGAGGGGCGGGGGAGTGGCGTCAGCGGCAAGTACGAGCTCGCTGGCGGCGATGGCGGCGGCAAAGACCACGGACGGAGCCCCATCGGCGCGCCGTCCCAGGACCTCGAGATCGGTCAGGGGGACCAGTGAGTCCACGGTGTAGGTCATCCCGCGATAGGTGAGGGCATCGAATCGGAGCGAGGCGTCGTCGTCCTTGACGCGATACCCGCGATCCACTGCTTCGTTGTCGGCGCCAAAGGCAATCGGGGCGTAGGGAGCGGGAAGCCAGTCTTGCTGCAGTGCCAGCACCGTCACCGCCGAGCGCACCGCGGCGACGGTGCCGCCAAACGCCAACGCCGCCGGCTCCAGCATCTCGAGTTCGATGCCGCGCTCGATCTCCGCATCGCCTCCGATGTGCCATTGCTCGCCGTTGAACGAGTCGAGGGTCACCATCCGCCAATACACCGCGCCGGGGTCGAGTTCGCCTTCCACCGTGGCGACGAACACCGGAACGTCCGTCTGGGAGATCAGCTGCTGGCGAATGCCGACGAAGGGGTTGTAGGACACACTCCCGTAGTACTCACCGCTGAGGCTGGACCCCGAGCGCCAATCGAGATATCCGGTGCGGGGTACCAGTCCCGCCATGGCGCTCGAAGCGGCGACGGCAACCACCAGGGCGGTGACGAGGGAGGTGGCACCGACCCAACGCACCGAGCGCGCCACCGCGCGACGCGGCGCTCCGGAGGCGAGGCGACCAGTCCCGTCGCGTCGCTTGTCGAAGGCCACTGCCACCAGGGCGAAACCGATCACTGCCATGAACACTGTCGTCCAGACGCCTCCCGGTCGCTTGTCCATCACCGCGAACTCGAGATAGACCACGAGCGGTGTGAGTACCGCGACGTATGGGCGCCCGGCGAGGAGTCCCCACGCCAGCAGCGCTCCCATCAGCCAAAAGACCAGGGCCAGGATCGCGACGATGCCGGGGAGGGGGATGACCGGTGCGAGCCCGCTGCGGATCACGTCGCGAGCGATGGCCAACTCGTTGCCCAGGGCCGCGAGCGAGTTCGCCGTGGGCAGCAGCATCCACGTCGTGGCGGGAACCGCCACCCGGAACACCAGGAGCGCCGCAGCGGCGGCATTGAGTGCGACCAGAACCGACCCGCGGGCGCGCAGTATCGTGCCCACCCAGGTGAAGCCGGCACCGAGCAGCACGGCCGCGACCATGATGAACTCCCAGGGCAGTCCAGACACGGACTCGCGCAGCAGCCGTTCCACCCGGGCGAGGGCAAACGCGATTCCGGCGAGGCCGGCTACCCAGCTCACGCGATAGACCACGCCGCCTCCATCGCAATGCGCCACCCCCAGGCCCACCGCCCGTCAGGCCCGGCAACCACGGTCACCGCTCCCGCGCGGCGCAGCGCGGTCTCGGTTCCTGCATCGGCATCTCCGACCACCATCACGATCGTTCGGGAGAAGTCCCGGCCGAGGAGCCGAACCGTGGCCATGGCGCCCTCGTCGGGATTCCCGGTGACGAACACCAACGCGCCGCCGCCAACACCTTTGCGACGCAGCCGCGCCAGCGTGCGATCGTGATCGATCCGGGGAACGGCACGCACCGTCGCCAGCGTGTCCATCGCCTGTTGATACCGATTGCCCGGCATTGGACCTCCGGTGCCGTGCGCGGTCCACAGCTCCGGGGAGAAACCGCCGTGGTGGAGGTGGGAAACCGCGGCGGCGGCGCCGCGGACGGCATGCTCGAAGTCTTCGACCACCGGGTAACGCTCGGCGCGTACGTCGAGCAGGACGAGCGCCCGCGCCTGCCACGGCACCTCCAACTGTTTGATCATCAGGGAGTCGCGCTTGGCCGAGGTCGGCCAGTGCACCTTGCGCAGGTCGTCGCCAACCTGGTACTCGCGCAGCGTGAAGAAGTCCTCACCTCCGTGGGGGGCGAAGGTGGGGCGGGCAGCGTTCACCGCCGGGTCCAGGCCGCGCACATCGGGGAGGCCGCTGAGCGGTTCGACGCGCGGGTAGACCACGAGGCGATCGGTGGTACCGGCGCGGTGCCTCCGTTCGCTGAGCCCGAACGGATCGGTGGCGGCGACCTCGGCCGGGCCCACGGGGTACACCCCCCGGGCCCGGCAATGCACCTCGTAGCGGGCCACTGCTGGTCCGGCGACGACTGCGGACGCGAAGCGGGCCACCCCCAGGCCGTGAACCGCGTCGGCGACGATCACATTGCGGACGCGGCGCTCGGCGGCGATCTCCAACTCCACCGCCACTGTGTCCCCTTCATGGGCTTGGGCAGGAGACAGCCGCCGGGTGAGGGTGATCCCGGGCGACCGGACTCGGAGCGAGATCATTCCCACGGCGACTGCGGTGAGAAGGAAGACCGCCGTCGTCATCAACTCCGTCTCCCCGAATCCGATCCAGAGCACGAGGAGCGCCCCGGCGACACCGAGAGCCGCCCAGCCTCGTGCTGTCGGCATCAGACCCGCGCTCCACTCCCGGGCACGGCCACGGCGGAGGCGATGGCGTCGACGACCTGAGAGACGACGGTGCCGCGCATCTGAGCCTCGGGACGCAGGATGAGGCGGTGGGTGAGAACCGGGCGCATCACGGCTTTGACGTCGTCGGGAGTGACGTAGTTCCGGCCCTCGACCGCGGCCCGGGTGCGGGCGGCCCGTTGCAAGAACAGCGTGGCGCGCGGTGAGGCGCCGAGCAGTACATCGGGGTCCTGCCGGGTAGCTTCGACGGCATCGACCAGGTATTCCCGGATTGGGGTGGCCACATGGATCCGGCGGGCGACACCGATCATCATCTGCACGTCGGCGCCGCTCACCACAGGCCGCAGATCCCCGAACGACGACTCCTGGCCGTGGGTCTCAAGGATCTCCATTTCCTTGTTGCGCGATGGGTAGCCCATGACCAGCCGCATCATGAACCGGTCGAGCTGGGACTCGGGCAGCGGGTAGGTTCCCTCGTGTTCGATCGGATTTTGGGTGGCGATGACCATGAACGGCGGCGGAAGCTGGTGGGTGGTGCCATCGACGGTCACCTGGTGCTCCTCCATGGCCTCGAGAAGGGCGGCCTGAGTCTTGGGGCTGGCGCGGTTGATCTCATCGCCGAGCACGATGTTGGTGAACACCGGCCCGGGCCGAAAGACGAAGCTGCTGCGCTCCCGGTCCCACACCGAGACCCCGGTGATGTCGGAGGGGAGTAGGTCCGGGGTGAATTGGATGCGCTGAAATGAGCAGTCGATGCTGCGGGCCAGCGACTTGGCCAGCAGTGTCTTGCCCACTCCGGGGACGTCCTCGATGAGGAGGTGTCCCTCCGACACCATCGAGGTGACCACGAGGTGCACCACCTCGCGTTTGCCCTGGATGACCCGCTCGATGTTCCCGACGATGGTGTCGAACTGGCCCCCAAACCAGTCGAGCTCCTCGGGGGAGACGGGTTGTGCGGACAAGGAGCCTCCTCAGTTGGGGGCGGAGCCTATCAATAGGTCGCACCTGCGGCGCCAGGTGCGCCGAGTTAGACGGTGAGTAGCCATTGACCCCACGATGGGTGGTTCCTACCATCGCGGTCCCGCCCCTGATCTGGAGCCCATGGTGTCGGCCGATGCACTGCAACGAGACCTGCTGGCCGTGCCCGGCGTGGCCGCAGCGCGCCTCGACGACGCCATCGGATCCTCCCGAGGGGTGCGCGTCGTGCTGGCTCCGGGGGCAGTGGCGGCAGTGGTCGGCCCGGCGGTGCAGCGGGTGCTGGCCGAGCATGGCATCACGGCGCGGATGGCCAACGGTTCGGGACCCGCAGCCGCCACCGTGGTCGAGATCGCGCCCGAGCCAATCGGCCCGGCCACTCTCGATGGCGAGCCCGTTCCTGACCCGGCCGGGGGCGGACCCACCGGGGATGGGGTCGGTTCACTGGCGAGCCTCATGGTCGAGGAATCCGCCGATGAGGTGCTCGTCGTCGCCACCGCCACCGACGGCCGCCGCTACAGCCGCAACACCCGTGACGGCGGTGCGGAAGGGGTGGCGGCGGCAGTGGTCGCCGCGGTGGGGGCGCTGGTCGACGGCCGCGCCCCGCAACTGGTGTCGGTGGCGTTTGCCGTCTCGGGGGGCAGCGAGGTGGTGACCGTAGTGGTGGAGCGCCGCGATGGATCGCGCCATGCCGGCGCGGCGGTGGTTCGTGCCGGGCGCCCCTACGCGGTGGCGCGAGCGACCTGGGCGGCGTTGCGTTCGTAGCCTCCGATCAGGAGGCGGTGACTCCAGGGATCAGTTCGATCTCCATCTCGTCCGCCCTGACGAGGTGGATGAGCACATCGGAGTCGGGGAGCACACGGGGGGTGTCGGGCACTACCGCAGTTCCGGTGCCGACACTCTGGTTGTGTTCGCCGACCCGGGAGAGCACGTCGCGAATCAGCATGCGGGTGGCACCGGGGTCTTCGCCGCCGTCGAGCAGGGCCAGATCCGCCTCGACCGTCGAGACGACGCGCATGCGGCGCGACATGAGGTCCCAGATCATGATCTCCTGGACGATTTGATCGGGGGAGAGCGTGGCCACCCCGGGAAGGAGAACCGCGTCGACTGCCGTCGAACCGAGCACGCCGAGCAGCGCCCGATAACCGTCGCGTCCGCCCGCGGAGCCGCGGAGGTCCTGGCAGATCGCCACCACGGTCATTCCGTGCCCGGCGGCGTACCGCCTGATCTCCTCCTGCTGGGAGAAGGCTGAGCGGGGGTCGGAGGGGTCGGGGGATTCACGAACGTAACCGGCGACTCGCATCGACACACCTCCGTAGCGGATGATACACCACTACCCAGAGTGCCGGCGGATGCTGCGCAGCGTGGCGTCGGCTCAGGAGGCGGCGGCGCCGAGATAGGCGTCCCAGGAGGGATGGGGTGGCGCCCCCAACCCGACCAGCAGCCAGCCATGCTGGCGGGGCGCCTCGGGCGGCGAGTGCAGCGCCATGCCCGCCTCATGGGGGGTGCGGTCCCCTTTGCGGGCGTTGCATTGCCGGCAGGCCGCGACGACATTCTCCCAGGCATGGGAGCCACCCCGGGAGCGGGGGAGCACGTGGTCGAGATTCTCGGCGGCCAAGCCGCAGTACTGGCAGCGGTTGAGATCGCGGGCAAAGACCGCCCGCCTGCTCAGTGCGGTGCGGCGTCGGTAGGGAACCCGGACATAACGACGCAGGCGGATCACCGTGGGCACCGGGACGTCGAGACGCTCGGAGTGCCACCGTTGCTCGCGGGCGTGGACCAGCTCGGCCTTGTTCCCGACTACGAGTACGACCGCACGGCGAATCGGAACCACCGTGAGCGGTTCGTAAGTGGCGTTCAGCACGAGGGCCTGTGCCATGCGGGGGCCGACGTTACCAGCGGCTTCGATCAGCCTCCCTGGCTGTCGGTGACCCTGCGCGCCACAGCGCGATGATCGGCGACGCGGCGCCGCCGCCGTCGCCAGGATCGCCACAGCCACCCGAACAACTTGCCGCCGATGACACCGGCGAAGAAGGTCGCGGACAGGACCAGCCACCGCGGCGCCTCCCAATCCCAGCCGGCAAACGAGATGATCCCCGAGTCGGTATTCGAGGCGACCATGATGGCGATCGGAGTCACCACCAACAGGAGGAGCAGTAAGGCGCCAAACGAACGTCGTGACGGCGGCGGGGTCTGCTCGGGAGTGGGGGAATGCGCACTGGAAGTCATGCCGGAGATGATAATTGGGGAGGGCGGTTCTCGCTGCCCGCACGAGGAGGGCTACCCGCTTCCCGCTTCCCGCCAGACTCGTTGCCGGTTGCCAGTTGCCGGTTGCCGACGCCCAACCCCACGAGTGTCTGTTTCCCGTCTGTCATCTGTCATCTGTCATCTGTGATCTGTGATCTGTCGTCCTTCACTCATGCCTATCCATCCCGGCCCACGGATCCTTGCCGATCCACTCCTTTGCCTCCAGTACCGCACCGGAGGGTTCCGGGGCTGAGGGATGGGCCAGGCGGAGGAATAGCGGGGTAACCGCTTCGGGAGCTGGAACCGTGGCCGGATCTTCGCCCGGCATCGCCGCGGCCCGCATCGGGGTGCGGGTGCCCCCTGGGTTCACCGAGTAGACGCGTCCGGTGGTCCACTCCGCGGCCAGGAGTGCCACCCAGGCTTCCACCGCGGCTTTGGAGACCGCATAAGCCCCCCAGCCCGCTCGCGGGCTGCGGCCCACGGTGCTGGCCAAGGCGATCACTACCGGATGATGCCCGCGCTGCAGCGCCGGGAAGAGTTGCTGATGGAGAAGGTGCAGCGCGGTGAGATTGGCCTCGAGCACATCCCGCCATTCCCGCTCCGGATAGTCCTCTAACTCGACCCCGGGCACGCCGAGCAACCCGGCGGCGTGCACCGCCGCATCGATCGCCTCGCCATCGAGCGCGGCCGCCACGCCCGCCCGTCCCGTGGAGCTGGTGAGGTCGGCGGGCACCGGCACCATCCCCGGTGCTTCCGCGGCCACCGCCCCCAGGCGAGCCAGATCACGCCCCACGCCGATCACCCGGGCTCCGGCGCGAGCATATGCCACGCACAGTGCCCGCCCGATCCCCGAGGAGGCACCGGTGACGACGACGCGGCGGCCCGTGAGCATGACCAGAAGGCTAAAGGAAGCCTGCAGTCTGCAGCCCTCCTCTCGCGGGGAAGCCCTCCTCCAGTGGCGAACACCTGTTCCGTATTGGGCCGAAAGGGGTCCAAGTGGTTGACGGGGGGGAGAAAGTGGGCGAAAGTGGCGCGAAGTGGATCGGGGTGGCAGCAAACCCGACTTCAGGCCGCCGTGACAACTGGAGGCGTGCGGTCATGACCGAACAGGAGACGGCAGGTGTTTCTCGGCGAGTACCAGCACAGCGTGGACGAAAAGGGGCGCATCGTGATGCCCTCCAAATTCCGCGAGCGGCTGGAGTCGGGAGCCGTGGTCACCAAGGGTCAGGAGCGCTGCCTCTTCGTGTTCCCGGCGGACCGCTGGGTGGACGAGGTGGCGAAGGTCAACCGGCTGCCCCGGACCAATCGCACCAACCGCAACTACGCCCGCTCGTTCTTCGGAGGGGCCAGCGATCTGCAGATGGACAAGCAGGGCCGGCTGCCGATCCCGGCGGCCTTGCGCACCTACGCCGGCTTGGAAAAGGACGTGGTGGTGGTCGGAGTGAGCGATCGCCTCGAGATCTGGGATGCGACCTCGTGGCGGAGCCTCTCCTCCCAGGCCGACGAGCTGTACGCCGGCATCGAAGAGGCGCTCAGCGAGGAAGGAATCTGAATGTCGACCGACTCATCGTCAGCCCCCTGGATGCCATGTGGAATGCCCCATACTCCGCCCGCTTCCATTTTGGCGCCAGCACTCCGGGGGGCTGACGATGAGCCGGCCCGACCACCCCTATCACGTCCCGGTGCTGGTGGCCCCCCTGGTGGCGGCACTGGCGGAGGTGGCACCACGGGTCGTGCTCGACGCCACCTTCGGCGGGGGTGGGCACACGCGGGCCATGCTCGCCGCGATCCCTGGCCTACGGGTCATTGCCCTGGACCGCGACCCGGATGCTGCGGCCGGGACCGCCGGGCTGACGGCCGTGACTCTGTATCGCACCGACTTTGCAGATCTCGAATCGGTCCTGGAAGAGGAGGGGCTCGATGAACTCGATGGCGCCGTTTTCGACCTCGGTGTCTCGTCGCATCAGCTCGACCTGGGGGAGCGAGGCTTCTCCTATCGGAGCGCCGGCCCTCTCGACATGCGCATGGGCCCGGATGCCGCACGCGATGCCGGCTACTTCGTCAACGAGGTCCCACACGACGAGCTTGCTCGCCTCATCCGCCGGTTCGGTGAGGAGCGATTCGCCGATCGCATCGCCGGCGCCATCGTCGCCGCCCGTCCGATCGGTGACACCGTCGCGCTCGCCGCGGTCATCGCGGCAGCTGTGCCGGCTCGGGCTCGGGACCACGGCCACCCGGCGCGACGCACCTTCCAGGCAATTCGGATCGCCGTCAACGACGAGCTGGCTGCGCTCACAACCGCCCTTGATGCTGCCCTGCGGGTGCTGCGACGCGGAGGTCGGATTGCTGTGATCTCCTATCACTCCCTCGAGGACCGCATCGTCAAGCGACGCTTCGCCGCCGGTGCGGTGGGGTGCACCTGCCCCCCTGACCTGCCGATCTGCGTCTGCGGCGGCACTGCCGAGCTGCGCCTGGTGCCGCGCAAGGCGATCGTCCCCGACACCAACGAGATCGCCGCCAACCCCCGGGCGCGCAGCGCCCGGCTGCGCATCGCGGAGAAGCTCTGATGGTCGCCCGCACGCATCCCGGAGCCCAGGGTCTGCGCCGGCGCAACTTTCATGTCGTCATCGATCAGCGGGCGCGGCGCCGGCGGGTTGGCGGCTGGGTGGCGCTGGCGTTCACGCTGGCCGCGCTGTTCTTCGTGATGATCTCGACTCGGGTGGCGCTGGATCGCAACGCCTTCATCCTGCAAGACATCCGTCGCCAGATCGAGACCGAAGAAGTCCGCTACTGGGACCTCCGGCTCCGCCTCGCCGAATTGCAGGCGCCAGCGCGGGTTGCTGCCGCCGCCGAGGAGATGGGGATGGTCTATCCCGGCGAGATCGTCACCATCGAGGTTCCTGGTCTGGGCAGCCCGGGGCCGGGGGCGGAAGAGGGTTGGGCGGATCTCAAGCACCTGCTGAGCGCACAGCCCTAGAAGTGCCGTCGGCCCGGGTGGCGTCCGGGCGGTGGTGAGGAGTGGGACCGGAGGGCCGGTCCCAAAGGGGGCATCTTGGAGATGCCGAGGAGGAGCAGCAATGGAGTCGCGGGCCTATCGGCCGAATGCGCGCCTCGTGGCCGTGGGCGTGGTGCTCGTGGTCGCCTGGACCGCGATCGGCTATCGCCTCACCGTCGTCCAGGGGGCGCGGGCAGAGGAGTTTTCGGCGCGCGGGCTCGACCAGCGACTGCAGCGGCTCACCCTGGCGGCCGACCGGGGCACGATCTTCGACCGCGACGGGCGCGAACTCGCGGTCACCGTGGACTCCATCACCGTCTATGCCAATCCGCGCGAGATTTCCGATCCGCTCGAGGTGGCCCGGGTCCTCGCTCCGCTGGTCGGCCGCGAGGTGCGGGCGCTCACCGACGACCTCTCCCTGGACACCGAGTTTGTCTATCTCGCTCGCCAGCTCGATCTGGACAGCGCCGGCCCGATTCGCGAGGCGGAGTTGGGCGGGGTCTATCTGCTGGTCGAACCCAAGCGGGTGTACCCGGCCGGGGACCTTACCTCCCATGTGGTCGGGTTCGTGCGTGATGGCGACAACGTCGGCCTGGAGGGTCTCGAGCTCTACTACGACAGCGCGCTGGCGGGCCGGCCGGGCTCGCTGCTGGTGGAGCGCGACCCTCAGGGCCGCACCATCCCGCAGGGGGAGTATCAGGTCGAACCCGCCGAACCGGGAGCCGACCTGGTGCTCACCATCAAGACGGAGATCCAGTTCGCCGCGGCCCGCGCCCTGGCGGACGCCATCGCGCGCACCGGCGCCGCCTCCGGGTCGGTGGTGGTGATCGATCCAGCCACCGGGGCGATTCTGGCGATGGTCAACCTCCCCAGCTTCGACCCCAACGCCCGGGAGGCGATCCCCGAGGCCGCATTGCGCAATCGGGCCGTCACCGACGTATTCGAGCCCGGGTCCACCCAGAAGCTGGTCACCATCAGCGCCGCCCTGGAATTAGGCCTCGTCTCGCCGGGAACCCCGTTCCACATCCCGGACGAGATCGCCATTCAGGACACGGTGTTCGAGGACGTCACCGAACACGCCGAGGTGCTCACCGTCACCGAAATCGTCACCTACTCGTCCAACCTGGGCACGATCCTGATCGGCGATCAACTCGGCGCCCGCCGTCTGCACAACTTCATGGCCGCCTTCGGCGAGGGCACCGCCACCGGCGTCGATTTCCCCGGCGAAGCTCCCGGGGTGCTCCGTTCCCCCGAAGAGTGGTGCGTGACGACCTGTGTCGCCGGCACCTCGATCGGCTATCACGTCTCGGTCTCGACCCTGCAGATGGCGATGGTCTATGCCACGGTGGCGAACGACGGCATCTGGGTGCAGCCCCACTTCGTGGCCGAAATCCTCGATGGCGACGGCCGCCGCATCGCGTTCGAGGCCGTGGAGCGCCGCGTGCTCAGCGAGGCGACCGCGGCGCAGATGCGGGCGATGTTGGAAGCCGTCGTCTCCTTCGGCACCGGGAGCCTGGCCGCAGTACCGGGTTATCGCGTCGGGGGCAAGACCGGGACGACAGAGAAGTATGTCGAAAGCGCCGGGGCATACAGCGACGACGAGGTCGTCGCCAGTTTCATCGGCATGGCCCCGATCGGCAACCCCCGTGTCGTGGTGGCGGTGGTTCTCGACTCGCCGCAACGCGATGCGACCGGGGGAAGCGGCGCCGCCCCGGTATTCGCCGCGATCACACTCGCCGCACTGAACCAGCTCGGGGTGGCCCCTGATGCCGGTTGAGCCCGTCACCCTGGCCCGCCTCGCCCGCGCTTGTGGAGGGACAGTGCTCGGCGACGAGCACATCGCCGTATCCGACGTCACCCACGATTCCCGATTAGCCGGTCCCGGGGTCCTCTTCGTGGCGGTTCGGGGCGGCCGCGTGGATGGCCACGACTACATCGCCGCTGCTGCCGCCGCCGGGACACCGGCCGTGTGCGTGGAGTCGGGCCGGATGGCACCGGTGCCGGCGATCGTAGTTCCCGATACCCGGGTCGCCCTGGCGCCGTTGGCGGCCGAGGTGCATGGTCGCCCCGCCGAGAGGCTGCGGCTGGTCGGGGTCACCGGGACCAATGGCAAGACCACGGTGGTCCACTTGCTGGAGAGCATCTGCCAGTCCGCCGGCGTCCCGGTGGGGGTGGCGGGCACGGTGGGGGCTCGCATCCGGGGCCGCGCCATCCCGATGGACCACACCACCCCAGAGGCTCCGGACTTCCAACGACTGCTGCGCCGCATGGTGGACTCGGGGGTGGATGTGGCCGCAGTCGAGGTGTCCTCCCATGCTCTGAAACTGGGACGGGTCGGCGCGACCCATTTCCGGGTGGCCGCGTTCACCAACCTGTCCCAGGACCACCTCGACTTTCACGGCGACATGGCCTCATACGAGGCGGCGAAGGCAGTTCTCTTCACCCGTTGCGATCGGGCGGTGGTATGGACCGACGATGCCGCCGGAAGCCGCATCGCCGCCGTGACCACCGTGCCGACCACCACCGTGGGCACCGACCCCCGGGCCGACCTCGTGGTGCAGGAGATGGGCGCCGATTTCTCCGGGTCCGACTTCGCCCTATCCGCGAGCGGGACGACACTGATGTTGCGCGTTCCCCTGGCCGGCTCATTCAACGTGGCCAACGCCGCCATCGCGGCCGCGTGTGCTCGCCTGCTCGACATTCCTGATGCGAAGATCGTCAGCGGCATCGCCGGGGTCGCCGGGGTGCCAGGACGGTTCGAGTTGGTGCCCAACCCACTGGGGATCACGGTGGCGGTCGATTACGCGCACACCCCCGATGGCATCGGTGCGGTGATCGACGCCGCGGCGCGGATCCAATCTGGCCGGGGCCGGGTGATCGCCGTCGTCGGCGCCGGGGGGGACCGCGATCGAGCCAAACGGCCACTGATGGGGGCGGCGGCGTGCCGTGCCGACGTGGCGGTCCTCACCACCGACAATCCGCGCCGGGAACGGGCCGAAGACATCCTCGCCGAGGTTGCTGCCGGCGTGCGGGGGCCAGCAGAGGTGATCGTGGAACTGGATCGGCGCCGTGCCATTCGCCGCGCTCTGCAAGCCGCCCGCCCGGGCGACGCCGTGTTGGTGCTGGGCAAAGGCCACGAGCGCACGCAGGACTTCGGTGACCGCATCGTTCCGTTCGACGACCGCATCGTGGTTGTAGAGGAGGCAGCCGCACTATGAGATGGGATCTGGACTCGATCGCCCAAACCGTCGGCGGCGTGGCCGTCGGCGCAGCCGTTGTCACCGGGGTGGTGGTCGACTCGCGACGCGCCAGCGCCGGCAGCCTCTTCGTCGCCCTGCGGGGGAGCCGGGCCGACGGCCACGAGTTCATCTCCGCCGCCATCGCCGCCGGTGCCGCCGCAGTGCTCGTCGAGCCCGGGCGCCTCCCCGATCGCACGGTCGGGGTGGAGGTCACCGACCCGGCTGCGGCGCTGCTCGCGTTGGGAACCCGGCGCCGCGCAGAACTGGCGATGCCGGTGGTAGCGATCACGGGCAGCACGGGAAAGACGACCACCAAAGACCTCACCACAGCCGTGCTCGGGCCTGGTACCCACGCCGCACCGAACTCCTACAACAACGAGGTGGGCGTTCCGCTCACAGTTCTGTCGTGTCCCGACGCCGCCACTGCCATGGTGATCGAGGTCGGCAGCCGGGGGGTGGGCCACATCGCGGCGCTGGCGGAGGTGGTTCGTCCCGACGTGGCGGTGATCACCAACATCGGCCCCGCCCATCTGGAGATGTTTGGCGACCTGGCCACGGTGCGCCGGGCAAAGTGGGAGCTCGTCGCCACCCTCGACGACTCCGGCACCGCGGTGCTCCCGGCCGGTGAACGCGAGTTGATCGACCGCTGCCGCGCCGCCGTAATAACTTTCGGCGAGGAACCTGGTGCCGATGTGCTCGCCCGCGACGTCACGATCGACTCCGGGGGCCGGACCAGCTTCATGCTGGTCACGGCGGGTGGAGAGGTGCCAGTTGCCCTTGGGGTGGCGGGCCGCCATCAGGCTGCCAACGCCGCCGCTGCCGTCGCGGCTGGCCTGGCCCTGCGGGTCCCGCTGTCGGCGGCGGCGACGCGCCTTGCCTCCGCCCGGCTCTCGCCGTGGCGCATGGAGGTGGTGGAGCAGACGGTGCCCGGGGGGCGGATCGTCGTCGTCAACGACGCTTACAACGCCAACCCGGCCTCGATGGAGTCGGCGCTGGCCACCGTGGCGGCGATGCCGGGACGGCACCTCGCCGTTCTGGGCATGATGCACGAACTGGGACCTCAGGCGCCCGGGCTGCACGAGGCAGTCGGGCGGCGAGCCGCCGAACTCGGTTTCGAAGTCGTGGTGGTGGGTGATGATCCGGGTATCGCCCGGGGTGCGGGGGCGGCGGTGGTTTCCAGGGTCGCCGATGCCGCCGCGGCGGCGATCGCGCTCCGTGCCCGCCTGCGTCCGGGGGACGTGGTCCTGATCAAGGCCTCGCGGGCAACCGGCCTCGAGGGTGTCGCCGACATGATCGGAGGAGGTGCCGCGGCATGATCGCCATGCTGCTCTCCGCGGGCGTCGCCTTCTTCGTGACGATCCTGCTCACTCCGGTGGCGATCCGGTTCTTCCGGCGCGAAGGGGTGGGACAGTTCATCCAGGACGAAGTCGATCACGGCCACAAGCAGGGCACTCCCACCATGGGTGGCCTGGTGATCATCCTGGCAGTCGTCCTGGGTTGGCTGGTGGGGCATCTCGATGCCCGCACGCCCGAGGGTGATCTCAGTCTCAACTTCAAGCCGTTCCTGACCCCCGGTCTGCTGGTTCTGCTCGCGTTCGTCGGCATGGGGATCATCGGATTTCTCGACGATCTCGCCAAGGTGACCCGCTCGCGCAATATGGGACTCAACAAGCGGTGGAAGTTCGCCGGTCAGTTGGCCATCTCTGGTCTCTTCGCCTGGGGAGCGGTCGGCTACGACGCCACCACCAGGCTGGCCTTTACGCGGCCGTTGGGGTTCGAGCTCGGACCGTGGCTGTACGTCGTGTGGGTGCTGATCATGCTCACCGCGGCGTCGAACGCGGTGAACATCACCGACGGACTCGATGGACTCGCTTCCGGCTCGGCGGCACTCGTCTTCGGCGCCTTTGTGATCATCTCCTTCTGGCAGTTCCGTCATCCCGAGTTCTACGCAGTGGTGGGAACCCTGGAGATGGCCGTGCTGTCGGCCGGCCTCGTCGGCGCCAGCCTCGGCTTTCTGTGGTGGAACGCCGCCCCGGCCAAGATCATCATGGGCGACACCGGGTCGCAGGCACTGGGCGGGGCCATGGCCGCCCTGGCGCTCCTCACCAACACCCACATCCTGCTCGCCGTGCTCGGCGGGCTCTACGTCCTCGAGACGCTTTCAGTGATCATGCAAGTGATCTCGTTCCGGGCGTTCGGGAGGCGCATCTTCCGGATGGCACCACTGCATCACCACTACGAACTGAAGGGATGGCCGGAAACCACGGTCATAGTGCGATTCTGGATCCTCGCCGCGCTCTTCGTCGCCCTCGGACTGGGGCTGTTCTACGGCGATTTCATCACTTCGGGGGGCATCGGATGAACACACTGGTCATTGGAGCCGCCGTCAGCGGTCGTTCCGCCGCCCGGGTGCTCAGAGAGCAGGGCGACTCGGTGGTGTTGTACGACCGCGACCCGGCGGCGGTGGCCGGGATCGACGCCCACGCCGTCCATGGGGGAGAGTGGGACCGCGCGCTGCTCGACGGCATCGAACTGGTGGTGGCCAGCCCCGGGGTGCCCGAGCACGCCGCGCCGATCGCCGACGCCCTCAGCGCCGGGATCCGAATCTGGAGTGAGTTGGAGTTGGGCTATCGCCGGGCCGGGCTCCCCGTTTTGGCGGTCACCGCCACCAATGGCAAGACGACGGTGACCGAGGCCGCCACCGCGATGCTGCTTCGCTCGGGAATCAGGGCGGTGGCGGTGGGCAACATCGGTGAGCCGCTGTCCGGAGTCGATCCGGGGGCGTGGGACGTGCTCGTGGTCGAGGCGTCGTCCTTCCAGTTGCGGTTCGTCGAGACCTTTCACGCCGCCGCTGCGGTATTGCTCAACGTGGCGCCGGACCATCTCGACTGGCACCTCACCCTGGAGCGTTACACCGCAGCCAAGCGGCGCATCCTGGAGCGTCAGACCGCCGCCGACATCGTGGTGTTCGACGCCGACGACCCCGGGGCGGTCGCGGCGGTCGCTGGAGCCACCGGACGCCCGGTCCCGGTGAGCGGCACCCGGGTACCCCCCGGCGGCTGGGGGGTGGCGGACGGGGTGCTGCGGGTCGGCGATGCGATGGTCAGCTTGCGCGAACTGCATCGTCACGATGCCGTGTTTCTGGTCGACCTCGCCGCCGCCGCAGCCGCCGCGATGCATCTCGGCGCCGTGCCCGAGGCAGTGGCGGCGGTGGCCCGCGAGTACCGGCCGGGACATCATCGCCGTGAGGTGGTGGGTGTGTGGGATGACGTCACCTGGATCAACGACTCCAAAGCGACCAACCCCCATGCCGCGGTGGCGGCCATCGCCGCCTACCCGTCGGTGGTGCTCATCGCCGGGGGGCGAGCCAAAGGCGTGGATCTGAGTCCGGTTGCATCTGCCCCGGGTGTGCGAGCCATCGTCGCCATCGGTGAGGCCGCCCCGCACCTGGTGGCACTGGCGCCCGGAACCCAGGTGGCCACGAGCATGGAAGACGCGGTAGCCCGCGCCGACGAGCTCGCCCGCCCCGGAGACACGGTCCTGCTCGCCCCGGGATGCGCGTCGTTCGACATGTTCGAGTCGTACGCCGATCGCGGTGATCAGTTTGCCGCCGCGGTTCGCCGCAGAAAGGGAGGCTGAAGATGGCCGGAGTCGTCACCGTCCCCGCGACGCGGGCCGCGCTCCGTCGCGCCCGCAGTCTCGATCGCGGAGTGTCGCGCACCATCGTCTTCGTTCTCATCCCGGTGCTGCTGCTGATCGTGGTCGGCCTAGGGGCTCTGCTTTCTGCCTCCTCGGTGGTGGGGCTGCGGGAGTCCGGCGACGGTCTTTATTACTTCAAGCGCCAGGTGGTGTGGCTCATCGGGGGTGTGGTGGCGATGGTGGTTGCCGCGTCGATACCGCTGCGCTGGTGGCGTCGGCTGTCGTTTCCTCTGTTCGTGGGCTCGCTGCTGCTGCTGGCGGCGGTCCTCGTCCTCGGGGTACAGGCCCACGGGGCGACCCGCTGGCTGATTGTCGGTCCGGTGTCGGTGCAGCCGTCGGAGATCGCCAAGCTGACCGCGGTGCTCTTCCTGGCGACTTTGTTTTCGCGCCGCGAGGGACTGATGCACCGCTTCTGGCAGTTCGCCTGGCCGCTGCTGTGTTCGGTGGGGATCGTGGGCACCCTGGTGATGCTGCAACCCGACCTCGGCACCTCCCTGGTAGTGGCCGCGGGGTGCTTTGCAATCCTCATGGCGAGTGCCGCACCGCTGCGCTTCATACTCGGCGGCTCGCTGGTTGGCGCCGCAGCCGCGTTCGCCCTCGCCTACTCCGAGCCCTACCGATGGGCCCGGGTCACCGCTTTCTTGGATCTGGAGAGCGACCCCCTCGGCAACTCCTATCAGGCCGTGCAGAGCCTGGTGGCACTGGGAAGCGGGGGACTGTGGGGCGTGGGCCTGGGGGCGAGCCGGGCACGCTGGTCGTTTCTTCCCAACGCCCACACCGACTTCGTGTTCGCCATCCTCGGTGAAGAGACCGGTCTGGCGGGTTCGCTGAGCGTCATCGCGCTGTTTGCGGTCTTTACGGTGGCGGGCCTGTCCATCGCCCGCCGCTGCCGGGATCGCTTTGGGCGCCTGGCGGCCATCGGGATCACCACGTGGTTGTCCGTGCAGGCGCTGGTCAATATCGGGGGTGTGACCGGGGTCCTCCCGATCACCGGCGTGCCGCTGCCGTTCGTGTCGTTTGGCGGGAGCGCCCTGGTGATCTCCCTAGTGGCAGTGGGCATTCTGGTAAGCGTGGCGCGTCATCCCGGCGACGTCGCAGGCCACCTCCGGTGAGGATCGCCATCGCCGCAGCCGGAACCGGCGGTCATGTCATCCCCGCGCTGGCGGTGGCGGCCGCACTCGAAGCGCGGGGCGTGTCCCGCGACGATCTGGTCTTTTTCGGAGGAGACCGCATCGAAGCCTCGGCAATCCCCGCCGCGGGTTACGACTTCGTGGGGTTTCGTCTCACCAAACTGCAGCGTCGCTTCACCGTCGCCAACCTACGGATCCCCCTCGTGGTGCATCGCTCCGCGGCAGCCATGGAGGCCGAGCTGCGGCGGCGCGAGGTGGGTGCGGTTCTGGGGATGGTGGGTTACGTCACGGTGCCAGCCGCGATCGCGGCGTGGCGCGCCGGGATACCGCTCGTGATCCACGAACAGAACGCCGCCCCGACACTGGCGGCCCGATTCGCCGCCCGCCGCGCTCGCCGCACCCTGCTCGGACTTCCCGGGCCGGCCCAGCGCCTGCCCCGCTCCGAGGTCGTCGGCAATCCGCTCCGGCCCGCTTTGGAAGGATTCGATCGCGCCGCGTTGCGCGACGCCGCCCGGGCGAGGTATCGCCTGCCGGCCGACGGGCCGGTGGTGGGAATCCTCGGCGGATCGCAAGGCGCCCAGGTGCTCAACGAGACTGCCGGTGCCATCTCCGCCGCGGCGCAATGTCCGTTGCTACACCTCACCGGACCAGCGGCTGCGGGCCTCGGGTCTGACCGCGGGGCCTCGCTACCGTGGATCACCATTCCCTACGAGGAACGGATGCAGGACTTTTACGCTGCCGTCGACCTCGTCGTGTGTCGTTCGGGAGCGATGACGATCAGTGAGCTTGCCGTCACCGCGTCACCAGCAGTGCTGATGCCGCTATCCCGGGTCGGCCAGTCGGAGAATGCCGCGGTGCTCACTGCCGCCGGCGGCGCGGTGGTGGTCGAACAGGAGCGGCGCCAGGAACTCGCCGCGGTGGTCGCCGCGCTCGTAGCCGATCCCCGCACCAGGATGGCGATGAGCACCGGCGCCGCCACCCTGGCGCGCCCCGCCGCATCCGCCACCGTGGCCGGCCGCCTCCTCGAGGTGGCTGGTGGCTGAGCTGTTGGACCGTAATCGGATCCACATGGTGGGCGCCGGGGGAGTCGGAATGTCCGGCTTGGCCAAGATCCTCGCGCAGGCGGGGCATCGGGTCTCGGGATCAGACCTGAAGCCGAGCCATGCACTGGCCGCGCTCGAAGGGGCCGGAGTCGACGTGTGGGTGGGGCATCGGCCCGAGGCCATGGTCGGTTGCGACCTGGTGGTCGTGTCGAGCGCCGTTCCCGACCGAGACCCCGAGATCACCGCGGCCCGCGCCGCCGGCATCGAGGTCTGGCAACGACCCCGCCTGCTCACGGAGCTGACTCGGCGGCTTCCCACGATCGGCGTCACCGGAACCCACGGCAAGACGACGGGCACTGCGATGCTGGTCGCGGCCTTGCGCGGCCTGGGCCGCGACCCGTCATTCATGGTGGGTGGGGAACTGGTCGACCTGGCGACCAACGCGCATCTCGGTGTGGACGGGTGGTTCGTCCTCGAGGCCGACGAGGCGTTCGGCACGTTTCTCGGATTGCATCTCCGCGGTCTAGTGGTGACCAACGTGGAAGCCGACCACCTCGATCATTACCAAACCCTCGACCGCCTCGAGGCTTCCTTCGCCGAAGTCGCCACCGCGGTCGCCGGCCCGGTGGTGGCATGCATCGATGATCCCGGAGCGGGCCGGTTGGCGGCGCGGGTGCCCGCGGTGGTGGGCTACGGCCTCTCCGCCGACGCGCGATGGCAGATCACGGGGCTGGCCCACTTGCCCTCTGCAGTCGAGTTCCGGCTCCAGGGGCCGGGGATTGCAGTCGCCGTGGCGATCCCCAAGCCGGGTTTGCACGTCGCCCGCAACGCGGCCGGGGTACTGGCTCTGATCGGAGAGCTGGGGCTGGATGTGGCCGGCGCGGCGGAGGGATTGCGTGGCTACGCCGGGGTGCGGCGGCGGTTCGAAGTGCGGGGGCGAGTGTCGGGCGTCACCATCGTCGATGACTATGCGCATCACCCCACCGAGGTAGCAGCCACCATCGCCGCCGCCCGGCTCGGTCACCAGGGGCGGGTGATCGCCGTGTTCCAGCCCCATCGCTTCAGTCGCACCGCCGTATCCGGCATAGCCTTCGGCGGCGCGCTCGCCGGGGCGCACCGGGCGTTCGTGACCGATGTTTACGCCGCCGGTGAGCCGCCGATCCCTGGGATCACGGGGCGGATCGTCGCCGAGTCGGCGGCAGCCGCCGGACTCGACACGGTGTACGTTCCCCGGCGCGCCGACTTGGCCCGCGAGGTAGCGGCGGTGGTGCAGCCCGGGGATCTCGTACTGCTCATGGGTGCGGGCGACATCACGCTCGTGGCAGACGAGATCGCTCCGCTCCTGGTGTCGCGGCAGTGAGCACCGCAACGCCTCTGGCGGCCTCAGGTCGATTGCGCGCCGCGGTTCAATTGGGGCCGCTCACCACCTATCGGCTTGGCGGTCCGGCGCGGTGGTTCCTCGAGGCGACCGATGAGGCCGATCTGATCGCGGCGGGGGAGTTCGCCGCCGCCAATGGACTCGTGGTGTTCGTTCTCGGCCGGGGGAGCAATGTGGTCGTGGCCAGCTCGGGCTTCGATGGCCTCGTGGTTCATCTCGGTCCGGCGATGGCCGGGCGATCGATCCACCCCGGTGGCGAGGTACGCGCCGGCGGGGCGGCCCCGCTGCCGCTGCTGGCTCGAGAGAGCGCCCGGGCGGGAAGGGGCGGGTTGGAGTTCTATGTCGGCATTCCCGGCACGGTTGGAGGTGCGGTACGGATGAATGCCGGCTGCCATGGGAGCGACACGGCCGGCTGTTTGCTGGCAGCGCGTGTGGTCTCGCTCACCGACGGTGCGGTCACCGAGCGCACCCCGGCCGACCTCGCCCTCGGTTACCGCCACTCCTCACTTGCCGACCACGAGATCGTCGTCGCGGCCCGATTCATCACCACCGCGGTCGATCCGGCAGAGTCCGAGCGGAAGATCCGCGAGATCACCCGCTGGCGTAAAGAGACCCAGCCCGGTGGAACCCTGAACGCTGGAAGCGTATTCAAGAACCCGCCCGGCGATGCCGCCGGGCGCATCATCGACTCCCTGGGGTTGAAGGGTCTGCGGCACGGAGCAGTCGAGGTGTCCACCAGGCATGCCAACTTCTTCGTTGCCGATCCCGGGGCGACACCGGAGGACGTGTACTTACTGGTCGCCGACGTCAGGCGACGGGTGGAGGCTGCGATCGGAATCCTCCTGCAACCGGAGTTGCGTTTCATCGGGGACTTCGGTTGAGCCGCGATGAGGCCGATGGCGGCCGCCGGCTGTGGCCCTGGCTTCTCGGTGCCGCCCTCGCCGCAGCCGGAGCCTTCGCGCTGCACTCGCCGTGGCTCTCGGTCCACGACATCGAAATCGTGGGGGCGGTGAACGCGGATCCAGCGCCCCGCATCGCCGCCGCCGGGGTGGGGGAGGGTGCGATCCTGGTCTGGGTGGACACCGGGGATGTGGCCAGGTCCGTGGCCGAGGATCCCTGGGTGGCCGATGTGCACGTGGACCGGGTGTGGCCAGACCGTTTGGTGGTCGAGGTCCTGGAGCGTCATCCCGTTGCCTGGATCGAGGGCACCACCACCTGGATGCTCGTGGCCTCCGATGGCACGGTCCTCGAGGTGGCGGAGGCTCCGGGCGGAGGCCAGCTGCGCGCCGTCCTGGCGTTCCCCGACCTGGAACGCGGCGATCAGCCCACCGACGCCACCTGGAGCGAAATCGTCGCGCTCGCCACCACCTTGCGGGACGACTTTGGTGGGACCATGACGGTGGAGCTGCGGGGAACCGAGCTGTGGTCGGAGGTGTTCGGACATCCAGTCCGCCTCGGATACCCGATCGACCTGGCCGACAAGGCGCGGACCCTGCGAGCCATGCTCGCGGAGACCCTGCCCATCGGCGCCACCCTGGATGTCTCGTCACCGCTCCGGCCCGCGGTCACCCCGTGAAGTTCATCCTCAAGGTCTGGTCGAGACTTCCGAGAACGAAGGGTGACCTTACGGTCGAGGGTGGCTATCCTTTTTCGCGTTCCCATCGGGCCCGGACCCGATTGGTTCGGTCGTTGCCCGAGGAGGCATCGTGACTTCTAACGACGGTTTGCAGAGCTACCTCGCCGTGATCAAGGTGGTCGGCGTGGGGGGTGGCGGGGTCAATGCGGTCAACCGCATGATCGAGGCCGGTCTGCGCGGCGTGGAGTTCATCGCCGTCAATACCGATGCCCAGGCTCTGCTCATGTCCGACGCCGACGTCAAGCTCGACATCGGCCGGGAGTTGACGCGTGGCCTCGGAGCCGGGGCCGACCCCGAGGTGGGACGCGCCGCTGGCGAGGCCCATCGCGACGACATCGAAGACTCTCTGCGGGGAGCTGACATGGTGTTCATCACGGCCGGTGAGGGTGGGGGTACCGGGACCGGCGCTGCCCCAGTCGTCGCCGACGTCGCCCGTAGCCTGGGAGCCCTCACGGTGGCCGTGGTCACCAGGCCCTTTGGATTCGAAGGGCGTCGGCGATCGCTGCAGGCGGAACAAGGAATCATGAACCTGCGCAACTCGGTCGACACCCTCATCGTGATCCCCAACCAGCGGCTGCTCGAACAAGCCGACGCGCACACCTCGATGTTGGACGCGTTCGTCATGGCGGACGAGGTCCTCCTCCACGGTGTTAGCGGAATCACCGATCTGATCACCACTCCGGGTCTCATCAACGTGGACTTCGCCGATGTGAAGTCGGTCATGTGGGGCGCGGGTACTGCGGTCATGGGCATCGGCAAGGCCTCGGGGGAGAACCGTGCCGCCCAAGCCGCCGCCAAGGCGATGGCCAGCCCCATGCTGGAGAACGGCGTCGAAGGGGCGAGTGGAGTCCTGCTGTCGGTGGCGGGTTCGTCCTCGATGACCCTTCACGAGGTCAACCAGGCCGCAACTGCGGTCGCACAACATTGCACCCCAGATGCGAACGTGATCTTCGGCGCCACCGTCGATGACAGCCTGGGCGACGTGATTCGGGTCACAGTGATCGCGGCCGGTTTCGGCAAGTCGGCGGCCGCGGTAGCCGCCGAGCGTCCCCGGTTCCGGGCACCGTCGGTGGAGATTCCCGGCGGGGGGCGCGCCCCGGCCACCAGCACCGAGCGGGCACCGGTGAGCGATGACATCGGCGAGGATGCCCTCGATGATCTGGAGATCCCCGACTTCTTGCGGGGATGATTCGCCCCGAGACCATTCCCGGCGTGGCCTTCGGCGACGCCGTCGACGGAGATCCGCGGCATGAGCTGGCCGCCCGCAGTCTCATGGCGAGAGCCCTCGGCATCGACGATTGGGCGTGGATCGACCAGGTGCACGGGGCGAACGTGGTCGAGGCCGCCGGTCCCGGCGCTCACGGCCACGCTGATGCACTCTTCACCACGGTCCCCGGGCTGGCACTGATCGTCGGCACCGCGGACTGCTTCCCGGTGGCGCTGGTCGGTCCCGACTCGGCGGGTCTGGCACATGCTGGTTGGCGCGGTGCGGCTGGCGGTGTCGTGGGGTCGCTACGGGCCGCGCTGGTTGCCGCCGGGGTCGCTCCCACCGCGGCCGCGATCGGCCCGGGCATCGGCCCCTGCTGCTTCGAGGTCGGCAGCGACGTTGCGGACCGGTTTCCCGATCACACCGCGACCACCACCTGGGGCACAGCGAGTGTCGATCTGCGCGGCGTGCTCGCCGAGCAGTTGGCTGGACTGCGTCTCTGGGTGTCGACCGAATGCACGATGTGCTCGCCGGGATTCCGCTCCCACCGGCGCGACCGCACGCCGTTGCGCCAAGTGGGGGTGGCATGGATTCCGCGGTAGCGGCCTGGGACGAGGTGCGCCATCGTGTCGCTGCGGCCGCGGCCCGCGCCGGCCGCGACCCCGCCGGAATCACCATCGTCGCGGTGAGCAAGGAGGCGTCCCGCCCGGCGCTGGAGGCGGTCTACGCCGCCGGGGTCCGGGACTTCGGGGAGAACCGTGCTTCCGGGCTCATCGACCACGCCGCCTGGGTTCCCGACGACGCCCGCTGGCACTTCATCGGGAGGCTGCAGGGAAACAAGGTGCGCTTGGTACTGCCGCTGGTGCGTCTGCTGCACTCGCTCGATCGGCTGGAGCTGGCGGCCTACTGGGCAGGCCCAGGCCTTCCGGCACCGCCGGTCCTGGTACAAGTCAACGTCGCCGCCGATCCGGCAAAGGCCGGATCCGGGATCGCCGAGGCGCCGACGCTGGTGGCGGCGGCCGAGGCGGCAGGGCTCGTGGTGCGCGGCCTGATGACCATCGCCCCAGCGGCCGACGATCCCGAAGCCGGGCGTCCCCACTTTGCCGCCTTGCGCAGTTTGCGTGATCGGCTGCAGGTCGCCCACCCAACCCTCATCGAGTTGTCGATGGGAATGAGCGACGACTTTGAAGTCGCCGTCGAGGAAGGTGCGACCATCTTGCGGGTCGGACGGGCTATCTTTCGCTCGTACCCGGAAGAGGGTTGAAGGCGATGGGTCTCTGGTCGAAGACGATGTTCTACCTCGGTCTGGTCGACGAAGACCGGGTCGGAATCGAGGAGCCCGAGTCCGGGCGGCCTCGTCCGGAGCCGCGCCGCCAGGCCACACCGCCCCCCGAGGCGGTTCGCCCCACCGCCCCCCGCCCGCAGCGGGCCGCTGAGCCCGCTCCACAGCCGGCCGGCCGGATGCGCAGTCGGGCCGCCACCAACCAGCCGGAGGAGGGTGCGGCGGTGCGTGCCACGCCGGCGGTTCCCACCGGTCCCCGTCGCGCCGGGGTGGCGCCTCGCGAGCCCGAGATCATCGGCACCGGGTATGCGGAGGTGGCGGGACGCCGGGTCGAGCCGCCGAGCGCCGCCCGCCGCCGCCCGATGGCAGATCGCGCCCTCACCGATGCCGGGGTGGTCGTCCAGGCGTCCGACCGGCCCTCGGTGCGCACGATCAACAGCTCGGACCTCGAGTCCCAGGTGATCGTGGCTCGTTCCTACAACGATGCCCAGGTGCTGGCCGATCACATCCGGGCCAGCCTCCCGGTGGTGTTGGATCTGCGCAAGGTCGAACCCGCGATGGTGCGCCGCCTCGTCGACTTCTCCAGCGGGCTCACTTACGCCCTCGGCGGTTCGATGCGCAAGATCGGCCAGGGGGTGGTGCTGGTGACACCGGCCAATGTCAACATCAGCCGCGACGAACGCAGACGGCTGATGGACCTCGGGTACTACCAGACCGGCGAAGACGGCTGAGCCGTGTCGGTGCTCTGTTTTCTCATTCAGGTATACGCCCTCGTCGTCTTCGCCCGCATCGTCCTGGAGTGGATCCCGGTGTCATTCGATCACCCGGTGGGACGGGTCCGGTCATGGCTGCGGGCCCTCACCGAACCCCTGCTGCGGCCGCTGCGCGCCCTGATCCCGCTAATTCGGATGGGCGATGTGGGACTCGACCTCTCACCACTCGTCCTGGTGCTCGGTCTCAGCTTGCTGGCCGGAGCGATTTGCTAGGAACCGCGGACCGCTGCCGGTTCTGATACCGCTACCGGCTGCGGCTCAGGCGCGTGCCACTGCGATCGTGACCGGCTCTCCCGCGGCGTCGTGAGGTTCCCCGGCGGCGCCTGCCTCCAATGTCGTCGCCAGTACTTCGCGAGCGATCCAGTCGCCGTGACTGGCGAACGCCGCCGCGACCTGGGGCGATGGCGATGACCACCGCAGGTTGATCCGGTCGGAGACGTCGAGCCCGGCGTCGCGCCGCGCCTGCTGCACCAGCTTGACTATCTCGCGGGCCGTCCCTTCCACGGCCAACTCCGGTGTCACCACGGTGTCCAGTCCCACTGCCACCTGATCATCGGCGGCCACCGCGAGCCCGGGGAGGGGTGACCGGGTCACCATCAGGTCGGACGCCGCGATGGTGGTGCCGCCCACGGCGACCGAGCCCGCGGCGAGTGCGGCGGCGACAGTCGCCGAGTCGAGGCGAGCCACCTCTGCGGCGATCTCAGGCATGGCGGCGCCGAATCGCGGTCCCAGGGTCCGGTAGTTGGGTTTGGCGCTCAGTGCGGCCAAAGCAGTGTCGTCGGCGGAGGTGACGACCTCTTGCACGTTCAGCTCATCCATCAGCAGGGTCGCGTGCTCACGCACCGCCGCCAGCAGCACCGGGTCGTGACCGACCACCATCAGTCGGGCCAAGGGCTGGCGGATGCGAATCGCCTCCGTAACCCGCAGCCCTCTGCCCAGCGACACCACCCGCCGTACCGCAGCCATCGCCTGTTCCAGGCCGGGATCGATCAGGCTGGTGTTGGCTTCGGGATAGTCCTCATGGTGAATACTCGCCGGCCCCGTCGCATTGTCGCGTCGCGCCACCACGAGCTCCTGATACATGGTCTCGGTGACGAATGGCAGCACGGGGGCCAAGAGCTTGGAAAAGGTCACCAGGACCTCATACAAGGTGGCGAAGGCCGCGAGAGCGTCGTCTCCGCCCGCGACCCGGCTGTTCCAGAAGCGCCGTCGTGAGCGACGGATGTACCAGTTGGTGAGGTGGTCGACGAACTCGATCAGCGGAGGGATCACCTTGTAGAGGTAATAGCCCTCCATCTCGATGTTGACCCGGCGCACCAGGCTCTGCAGCATCGAGAGGATCCAGCGGTCGATCTCGGGTCGCAGTGCCGGGGTGGGAGCCGCGGCCAGGTCGGCGGTGGTGATGCCCTCAGCAGCGGCGTAGGTGGTGAAGAATGAGTACGCGTTCCAGTAGGGCAGCATCACCGTGCGCACCACTTCCGTGACGGCGCGCTCGGAGAATCGCAGCGGCTCGGCGCGAACCACCGGCGAGTTGATGAGATAGGCGCGGAGCGCATCCGCGCCGGTGGAGTCGATCACCTCGAGGGGATCCGGGTAGTTCTTCAGGCTCTTCGACATCTTGCGGCCGTCCTCATCGAGGATCAGCCCGTTGACGACGCAGTTGCGGAACGGGATGGAGTCGAAGATCGCGGTGGCGTGCACCATCAACGTGTAGAACCAGCCGCGGGTCTGGTCCAAGCCCTCGGCGATGTAGTGGGCCGGAAAACCCCGTTCGAAGCGCTCCTTGTTCTCGAATGGATAGTGGTTCTGCCCATATGGCATCGCCCCGGACTCGAACCAGACGTCGAGCACCTCGGGAACGCGCCGCATCGTCCCCGGGCAGGAGTCGCAGGGAAAGGTGATCGCATCCACGACATGCTTGTGGAGGTCGTTCGGCCTCATCCCGGAGGCGGCCTCCAGATCGTCGCGGCTGCCGAAGCACTTGCGGTGGTCCTCGGTGCGGTCGCACTGCCAGATCGGAATACACGAGCCCCAGAACCGATTGCGGCTCACAGCCCAGTCGCGGGCCGCCTCCAGCCAGTTGCCAAACCGGCGGGCCCCGACATGTTCCGGCACCCAGTGGATCTCCTCATTGAGCGCGGCCATGCGGCCGCGGATCTTTTCCACGGCGACGAACCAGGTGGGGATGGCCTTGTAGATGATCGGGGTGTCGGTGCGCCAGCAGAACGGATACGAGTGGACGATCCGCTCGTTGCGCACCAGGGCGTCAGCGTCCGCCAGCATGCGGACGATGTGCGGGTCTGCCTCCTTGACACCCATCCCAGCCAACTCCGGAACCGCAGTGGTGAAGCGCCCGGCCGAGTCGGTCGGATCCACCAGCAGGTGAACCAGTCCGGCGGCGTCGAACGCGGCGAAGTCGTCCTCGCCGTGTGCGGGGGAGGTGTGCACCAGCCCCGTTCCCTCGGCGGTGGACACGTTCGGACCAGCCACCACGACAAAGGCGCCCTGATCGGCGAGGGTGGCGAAGTACGGAAGTACCGGGGCATAGCGGGTGCCGATGAGATCACGACCCAAGGCAAATGCGTCGGGCTCGGGTTCATCGGGCCAGTAGGCGCCCACCCGATCGGCGGCTACCCAGAACGGACCCGGAGCGCCGTCGAGGGCAGCGGTGATCCGGGCGTATCGGATCTCCGTTCCGACCTGGACCCCGAGGTTGGAAGGAATCGTCCACGGCGTAGTCGTCCACACCAGTAGCGCGTCGCCGGGCTGCGCCGGACCGGCACCGTCGGTGACGATGAGCTGAACCGTCAGCGACGGATCCTCCACGTCGCGGTATCTACCGAGGTTCACTTCGAAATTGGACAACACCGTCGCCGCCCCGGTGGAGTAGGGGAGCACCTTGAACGCCCGGTAGACCAGGCCGAGATCCCAGAGTTGGCGGAACACCCACCACACCGACTCCATAAAGTCGAGATCCATCGTCTTGTAGTCGTCCTCGAAGTCGACCCAGCGCCCGATACGGCGAGTGATCGCTTCCCAAGCCTCGGTGTTGGCCATCACCCGCTTGCGGCAGGCGTCGTTGAACCGTGCCACTCCGTATTGCTCGATCTCGGGGGGACCGGCGAGTCCGAGCTCCTTCTGCACCTCGAGTTCGATGGGCAGTCCGTGGGTGTCCCAGCCAAACCGACGCACCACCCGGTATCCGCGCATGGTCCAGTAACGCGGCACGATGTCCTTCAGCACGCCGGCGAGAAGGTTGCCGTAATGCGGACTGCCGGTGGGAAACGGCGGACCGTCATAGAACGTGAACTCGCGATCGGCGGGGCGAGAGTGAACCGACACGGCAAACGCGTCCAGGCGATCCCACAGGTCGAGGATGGCGCGCTCCTGCGCGGGAAAGGAGACATCGGACCCAACGGGGGTGAATGGTGTGGTCTGGCCCATCGTCGTCCTCGGTCGGCGGTCGCTACCGCCGGGACGAGCCTGTGGGGCCCGCGGTACCACCCGGCTTGCCGCCCCGGGGGCGGCCACTCACGGCCCCGTATCGGGGGGCGAGGTCGGCGGGATCTACACCGTTTCCGGTTCTGCCCGCGGCTCCGGGGTGATGGCGGTCCGTACCGGGCCCGAACCGCGTCCCCATCGACGCCGTGGCAGGGAAAGTAGCAGGTTGGCGATGGGCGATTGGCTATTGAGCGGAGCGAAGCGCGTTTTAGGACACGCCTCACAGCTCGCCCATCGCAGGAGGCCGCGGCAGGCGGCCGACCGCTCCGTGCTATCGTCGCACGCCGCCAGGAGGCTCGATGGCTCGCACTCTCGCCAAGTCCACCCAGGACCGGTTTCGTCGCCGGCTCGAGAACGAACAGCTGCGTCTCGAACAGATGATCCGTGATCTGGAGGCAGAGCGCGAAGAGGTACGCCTCACCGAGACTTCCTCCGATCGCAGTCCGGACCCCAACACCGCCGAAGGGGGTTCGCTGGCGTTCGAGATGGAAAAGGAGCTGTCGATCCTGGAAAACAGCCGAGACATCTTGGCCAAGGTCGAGGAGGCGCTGCAGCGCATCGATGAAGGCACCTACGGGACCTGCGACGTGTGTGGTGAGCCCATCCCGGTTGCTCGGCTCGAGGCGCTGCCGTACACCAAGATGTGCGTCAAGGACGCCTCGGCACGCCGTTGAATCCCCTGCGGTGGGCACTGGTGACCGCGGCGGCGGTATTGGGTCTCGATCAACTGACCAAGTGGTGGGCGGCGGCGACCCTTCCGGGTGATCCGATCGTCCTCATCGATGGCGTGCTCGAGCTGCGATACGTCGTGAACACCGGTGCCTCGTTCAGCATGTTGCAGGGTGCCGGTCCGCTGATCGCGGTGGTGGTGATCGCGGTGGTCGTCTTCATCGTGCTTCTGGTGCGTAAGGTCGTCCATACACCGGAGGCCGTTGCCCTGGGCTTGGTGCTCGGGGGCGCGATCGGGAACCTGATCGACCGCGTGTTCCGCGGCCCGGGTCTGCTCGACGGGGGAGTGGTCGACTTCGTGGACTTCTCCTTCTTCCCCGCCTTCAATGTCGCCGACTCCGCGATCAGTGTCGGGGCGATCCTGCTGCTCGGGCTGGGGTTGTTTCGCAAGTGAGGGTGATCGTTCCCCCCGATCTCGGCGGGAAGCGATGCGATCTCGTTCTAGCCCGCATCGGCGGGTTCAGCCGCGCTACCGCGCGCGCCCTGGTCGAAGCGGGTGTGGTGCGCGTCGACGGTGTCGTCGTCGACTCTCTCCGCCAGGAGGTGGCGGCCGGGGCAGTGGTGGAGTTCGAGTCGCTTGCGGAGGATCCGGGGCTGCAACCCGCGGCCGTGGCCTTCGGAGTGCTGTATGAGGATGCCCACCTGGCGGTGATCGACAAGCCGGCGGGGGTGGTCACCCATCCTGGCGCCGGAGACACTGGAGCCACTCTGGCGGCCGGGGTGCTGCATCGCTGGCCGTCGGTACGCGGGGTTGGCGCCGAGAACCGCTGGGGCATCGTGCATCGGCTCGATCGCGATACGTCTGGCGTACTGGTGGTGGCCCTCGACGAGGCCGCGGAGCGCGGCCTGCGGGAGTCGATCCGCGCCCATCGTGTGGTGCGGGAATATCTGGCCCTGGTTCACGGCGCTCCGGCGACACCGACGGGGACCATCGATGCCCCCCTGGGTCGGGATCCCGCCCGCCCGACACGAATGCGCATCGACCCGGCGGGACGACCCGCGGTCACCCACTACCGGATCGAACAGGGCTTCGGCGCCTTGACTCTGTTGCGGGTCACACTCGAGACCGGGCGCACCCACCAGATTCGTGTTCACCTGGCCGGGGTGGGGATGGCGGTAGCGGGTGACCGCACCTACGGCCGTGCCGGCGCCACCCCGCGCACCTTCCTCCACGCTGCCCGGTTGAGTTTCGACCATCCGGTCACCGGGGTGCTGGTCGATGTGTCGAGTCCTTTGCCGGCGGATCTTGCCGCCGTGCTGGCAACCCTGTCCGCCGGCGACAACGCCGACGCCTGAGGCTCCCGGCCATCCGCCCTCTGCCATCGGGCTCCGCCCCGGGCTCGGCCCGTACACTCGTCAGGTAGCGAATCAGGAGGCGGCGGCCGTGCGGATCGGGATCCTTACCGGCGGGGGCGACGTTCCCGGACTCAACTCCTGCATCAAGGCGGTGGTCAACCGGGCGACGGCTGCGGGACATGAGGTGGTCGGCCTGCGCCGGGGCTGGGCTGCTCTGGTCGAGGTCGATCCCGCTGATCCTGCCACCGTCGCCGCTCACACCGTGGCCCTCGATCCGGCCAGCGTCCGGACCGTCGACCGGACCGGAGGGACTTTCCTCCACACCTCGCGGACCAACCCTGGCCGCGTGCGGCCGTCGCGTATGCCGGCGTTCCTCCCGCGGCCGGAGTCGGGGGATGAGGCGCTCGATCTGACCCCGCACGCTTTGCGAGTCCTCGACCATCTCGGCATCGACGTCCTCATTCCCATCGGTGGCGATGACACGCTGTCGTACGGCTTGCGTCTCCACGAGGAGGGGGTGCCGGTGGTGGCAATCCCCAAGACGATGGACAATGACGTTCACGGCACCGACTACTGCATCGGGTTCTCGACTGCGGTGTCGCGTGGCACCAGCTTCATCCACACTTTGCGCACCAGCACCGGTTCCCATGAGCGGATCGCGGTCATCGAGCTCTTTGGCCGCTACAGCGGCGAGACCAGCCTGATCACCGCCTACCTGGCCGGCGTGGAGCGGGCAGTGATTTCCGAAGTGCCGGTGGACGTGGATCACCTGGCGGATCTGCTGTCCGCCGATCGGGAATCCAATCCGAGCCATTACGCCATGGTCACCGTCTCTGAGGGGGCGGTGTTGCTCGGGGGAGAAATGGCACTCAGCGGCGAGAGCGACGCCTACGGCCATCGCAAGCTGGGGGGGATCGGGGCGACCCTGAGCGCCGAGCTGGAGCGGCGTACGGGAGCGGGGATCATCCTGCAGGTGCTCGCCTATTTGGTGCGCTCGGGGCCCCCCGACACCCTGGACATGATGGTGGCGATGAATTACGCAGCCATGGCCACCGATCTGGCTCTCGAGGGCACCCAGGGAAGAATGGTGGCGCTGCGCGGTGGCACGTACACCAGCGTCCCGCTTTCGGTTACCCGGGAAGGGGTGAAGCGGGTCGACGTCGAGGAGTTCTACGACGCCGACCAGTACCGTCCCCGGCTGCGCCACGTCGACGGCAAGCCGATGTTCCTCTATTGAGAACCCGCCGCTCAGGGGCGGCCTCTGAGACAATTTCCTACGCGGCGCCGACGTACACGTCGATGAACCGACGGTAGTTGGCGGCCACCGCAGCGGCTGCGGCGTCGAATCCGATCGTGCCGTCGCGCCATTGCTCCACCGCTGACCACCAGATGGAGCGGCCGATGGCGAATCCGGCGTATCCGGGAACCGGTGCCCCAGTGCGAAGCCAGTGGTCGACTCGAGCATCGTCGGCGCCCCGTCCCAGCACTATGCACTTCACCGCATCGCGCCCGCCCCCCCGGGCCAGGTTGGCGATTTGGCGACAGGCCTCGGTGGAGTCGATCCCCTCGATCTTCCACACGTCGGGTTCGACCCCGGCGGCACGCAGGTCCCCGATCACCTCGACCATGAGTTCGGGCCGGAGCCGGGTGTCGTAGGCGTGGGCGTCTCCGGCGACGAGTCCCATCTGCCGTTCCGATGCCGGCACCAGGAGTTCGAACAGGTACCGGCGTCCGGTCCCATGCAGCCAGTCGCCGAGACGGGCCAGGCGCTCACCCTGCATGCCCTTCGTCACCGCATCGTCGTCGGGATTCCATCGCACCAGCACCTTGGCAAAGGTGGGTTCGAATGCTGTGATGTGCTTGCCGAAGTCGTCGCCGTATTCGAAGTCGAATACGTCTTGTCCGGAACGCTCCACCGGCATGGCAAAGGGCACTCCTAGCGCCGCCGCCCGACGTGCGACCTCGGTTCCCATCTCCTCATCGACGAGGATGCCGCTGCCATCGGGGAGTCCGGAGCCGTGAGCCAGGGCGAAGCCCTCCCACACCAGGCGCTTGGCCTCCTGCAGACGGCGCGTATCGTCCCCGGTCTCGGTGACGATGCCAAACATCTTCTTCTTGAAGCTGCCGCGATGGTCGAATGCGAGAATGAACAGCCGACCGGGGTAACCGAGTTCCACTTCTGCTCCGTTTCCTGGGTGCGATTGTATGGGGGCGCCAGGTCGGGTTTGCGCCGACGCCGGGCATCGGTGAGCCGTCAGCCGTGAGCCGTCGCCGTTGGATCTCCTGGTATCGTCGGTGGTCACACCCCTGTAATTCGTTCTCAGAGGAGCCCGTGTCGGATCGCAGCTTTGCTCATCTGCATCTCCACACGGAGTACTCGATGCTCGACGGGGCCGCCCGCATCCCCGATGTGGTGGCCGCCGCGGCCGCAGACGGCCAACCGGCGGTGGGGCTCACCGACCACGGCGTGCTCTACGGCGCAGTCGACTTCTATCAGCAGGCAACGGAGGCCGGACTCAAGCCGATCATCGGCATGGAGGGCTATCTCACCCCCGGTTCGCGCTTCGATCGGCCGCCGCGGCGAGAAGACGTGCGGTATCACATCACCCTCCTGGCAGTCAGCCAGGAGGGATACGCCAACCTGGTGAAGCTGGCCAGCGCCGCCTTCCTGGATGGCTTCTACTACAAGCCGCGGATGGACTACGAGCTGCTGGCCCGGCACGCTGCCGGACTGGTGGCGACGACGGGATGCCTGGGCGGTCATGTCGCCCAACTGCTTGCTCCCGAGGCCTCGGGTGAGGAGGGCAATGTCGGCGGCGCCCGTGACTACGCCGCGGCCCGCGAGGCGGCGGCGACCTATCAGGACATCTTCGGCAAGGAGTCCTACTTCGTCGAGGTGATGGACCACGGTGTCGAGGCGCAGCGTCGGGTTCTCCCCGATCTCCTACAGATCTCACGCGACATCGGAGCACCGCTGCTGGCCACCAATGACTGCCACTACACCCGGGAGTCGGAGGCAGAGGCGCACGATGCGCTGCTGTGCATTCAGACCGGAGCCGCCATGTCGGATGCGGCCCGGTTCAAGTTTCAGGGGAGCGGCTACTTCGTCAAGAGCGCACGGGAGATGCGGGAACTGTTCCCTGAGGACGAGTTTCCCGGTGCCTGTGACAACACCCTGCTGATCGCGGCGCGCGCCGAAGTGAAGATGGAGTTCGGCAAGATCCTCCTGCCGCACTTCCCGGTGCCGGCGGGGGAGACCGAGTCTTCGTACCTGCGGTCGTTGGCGTATGCCGGTGCCCGCGACCGTTACGGCGACCCTCTGCCCGCGGTCGTCACCGAGCGCCTCGAGTACGAACTCGGGGTGATCGACGCGATGGGGTTTCCCGCCTACTTCTTGATCGTGTGGGATCTGATCCGCCACGCCCGGGAGAACCGGATCCGGACCGGGCCGGCCCGCGGTTCGGCAGGAGGGTCGCTGGTGTCGTACAGCCTGCGAATCACGGAGATCGATCCGCTCGCATACGGGCTCATCTTCGAGCGGTTCCTCAACCCGGCTCGCCGCGAGATGCCCGACATCGACATGGACTTCGACGAGCGCTATCGCGCGGAGATGATCCGCTATGCCGCCGAAAAGTACGGCTCGGACCGCGTTGCCCAGATCGTGACCTTCTCGACGATCAAGGGCCGCCAGGCGTTGCGCGACTCGGCCCGGGTGCTCGGGTTCAGTTATGCGCTCGGCGATCGCATCGCCAAGGCGATGCCTGCTCCGATCTTGGGGCGGGACGCCACTCTGGATCAATGCCTCAATCCGCCCGGGCCGGATGCGGACAACTACGTGCGTGACTACTACAGCGGCGCCTCGGGGTTGCGAGAGATGTATTCCACCGATCCCGAGGCCCGCCGTGTCATCGACACTGCCCGTGGTCTGGAGGGACTGCGCCGTCAGGATTCGATCCACGCCGCCGCAGTCGTGATCTCGCCGGATCCGCTCATCGAGATAGTCCCCATTCAGCGCAAAGGCGAGGACGCCGAGGTCGTGACCCAGTTCGAGATGCACGCCATCGAGCAGCTGGGGCTGCTCAAGATGGACTTTCTCGGGCTGCGCAACCTGACCACGATCGAGCGCTGTCTGGAACTGGTCGAGGGCAGCACCGGGGTGCGTCCCGACATCGACGCCGTGGCCCTCGACGATCCGGCGGTGTACGACATGCTCGCGCGCGGCGACGGGATGGGTGTCTTCCAGCTTGAAGGGTCCGGGATGCGCTCGCTGATGCGCAGCCTGCGCCCCGATCGGTTCCAGGACCTCATGGCACTCATCTCGTTGTACCGGCCCGGCCCCCTCGGGGCGGGGACCCACAACGACTACGCCGACCGTAAGAACGGCCGGGCTCCGGTCGAGTACCCCCACCCTGCGCTCGGTTCGGTGCTTGCCGAGACCTACGGGATCATCGTTTACCAGGAGCAGGTGATGGAGGCCGCCCGGGTGATGGCCGGGTTCACCATGGCCGAGGCGGACACCCTGCGCAAGGCGATGGGCAAGAAGATCCCGGCGGTGATGGCCAAGCAGGAGGAGATATTCGTCACCGGCTGCGTCGGCCAAGGGCACCCCCGCGAGTTGGCGCGGAGCCTCTTCACCCTCATCGCCCATTTCGCCGGATACGGCTTCAACAAGCCCCATGCCGCCGGATACGCCCTGGTCGCTTATCAGACCGCCTGGCTGAAGGTGCACCACCCCGCCGAATACATGGCGGCCCTGCTCACCTCGTCGAAGCGGGACAAGGATCGCACCGCGGTTTACTTGAGCGAGTGCCGCACCATGGGCGTTCGGGTGCTGGTGCCCGACGTCAACCTGTCTGAGACCGACTTCGTCGCTCGCGAGGGCTCAGTGCCTTTCGGATTGTCGGCGATCCGCAACGTCGGCGAGGGGGTCGTGGAGCTCATCACCGAGGAGAGGCGCAAGAACGGTCCCTATGCATCGTTCCAGGACTTCATCGAGCGGGTGGATCTGGCGGTGCTCAACAAGCGCACCATCGAGTCCTTGATCAAGGCCGGTGCCTTCGACACCACCGGGGCCACCCGCAAGGGCCTCATCACCACCTACGAGCAGATGATCGACGCGGTGATCACTCGGCGGCGCGCTGAGGACATGGGTCAGTTCTCCTTGTTTGGCACCGACGAACCAGCCGCTCGGCCCGGCGCGGTGGAGATACCCGCTGCGGAGTGGGAACAGAAGATCAAGCTCGGCTTCGAGAAAGAGATGCTCGGTCTCTATGTGTCCGATCACCCGCTGTTCGGTGTCGCCTCGCAACTGCGGACGCTGGCGCGAACCCCGATCAGCGCGCTGGGCGAGTCGAGCGACGGCGCCACCGTGACCGTGGGCGGGATAGTGGCCGGGGTGAATCGGCGCTACACCCGCACCGGAGAGCTCATGCTCTACTTCGGCTTGGAGGATCTCGAGTCGGTGGTGGAGGTGGTGTGCTTCCCCAGGATGGTGATCGAAAAGGGAGCATTGATTCGGGACGACGCGATCCTGGTGGTCAAGGCGCGGGTGGATCAACGGGGCGACGACCTCAAGCTCATCGCGTTGGACCTGTCGGAGCCCGACCTGACCAGGGAGGCGGCGGTGCGATTGCGGCTGCGGGCGGCGTCGATGTCTGCCGACCTCGTGGACCGACTGCGCCGGGTGCTCGCCGACCATCCCGGGCCGGTGCCGGTATTCACCCACCTGGAGAGCACCGAGGGGACCAAGGTGGTCAGGCTCGGTTCGCAATACACCGTGGAGGCCCGGGCGGCGCTGTACGCCGACCTGCGGGCGTTGCTCGGCGCCGACTCCGTTCTCAGCTGAGTCCCGAGGACTCCATCATGTCGGCGAGGCCGGTCGGGTTGTCCGGGGCTGCGGCCAGCCACGGGATCGTGTACGGCGCCAGCCCGGTGTGGGCGGCGAACGCGGCGATGACGGCCTCATGCCGTGCGGCCTCGGCTCCCCAGCGCGCCAGGTTGGCCCCGAGGGGACCGGAACCCGGGACGGCTGGCCCCCATTCCGGAGGCAGCACGCGGTTGAACACCACCGTGGTGTTCCTCATCGCGCGGTCTCGGGTCGCGGCGAGCCGGCGGGCCTCGGCGATCGGGCCGTCGTCCGGGGTGGCCACGATCAACATGTCCGCAGCAGCGAGCATTGCCTCGACCTGGCGCGAACGGCGGGAGATCCCGGGATAGATCGTGCTCAGGTCCAGAAGGAACTCGGCCAGATCCTCGAGCAGGCGCCCGCCGAGAACCGCATCGGCAACCCGCAGCGCCGGGCGGGCGGTGACCGAGTACAAGAGCCGGCGTCCGGGGAGACGAGGTCCGGTGAGCAGGCGCAAGGCGCGTCCCGCCACGAGGGTGCGAATCCGGGCCGGGGCGGTGAGGAATGCCGCACCGGCCGCTCCCGGCGGGGTATCGACGACGACTTGGGCGTGGCCTCCGGCCATGCTCCGGTCGAGGACCTGTTCCCCGGCGGCGTATGCCTGGCCGGAAGGAAACCGGTCCGCCACCGCGCGGAAGAAGGGATTGACCACGAGGCGGTGGGCGGTGGCGACGTCTGCATGGGTGCGAGCGATCCGCTCCCATGCCGCGGCGGCGTCCACCATCTCCGCATCGAGACTGTCGAAACCGGTCACGGCATGAGCAGCCGCGCCCCCGCTGGTCCCGAGCGCATCGGCGAGACGGCGCGCCGGATCGACAGTGACAGCCAGGGTGGCTTCGCCGCGACGGGCTCGCAGCGCGGCCAGGCCGGCGGCGATCGTGGTCTTGCCTACACCGCCCGACCCCATCACCAGGGTGATCCGGGTCATGACCGCCCCCACAGGTCGGCGATCCGGGCTGCGGTTTCGACCGGGGTGTGCATTCCGAACATCATCGGAATCGTTTCCGTCGACTGCAGGGCCTGGAGGTGCGGCTGCTGCGCGGTGGCGAGAGCGTGATGATGAGCCGCGGCGGCAGACTCGGGACCGGTGCCGGCGGTCGGGATGACATCGTCGGCGAGGATGCGGTTGGCCACCACGGCGGCGATCGGAATCGCGGCGGAGGAGGCGAGAAAAGCGGTCGCCTCCAGTACCGGGAGTTCTTCCGCGGTGGCGACCAGCACGACTCCGGTGTGCTCCGGGTCGGACAGATGAGCGCCGAGCCACTCCGCCTGCTCTCTCACCGCCCCGGTGGGGACCAGACCGGCGATCGTCTCGGGAGCAGCGAGCAGCGACTGCACCTGGCCAAGGGGCGGCGCATCAGCCACCACGAGGTCCCAGCGCGGCCGGGTGGACTCGTACACGGTCTTGCCGATCACGATCGTGTCGCGCACGCCGGGAACGGTCTCGGCCACGGCGGCAAACAGGCGGGTGGCGGTGGCGATCCGGGGAACCCGCAGGCGCAGCCGCAGGTACTCGTCGAGGGCGGACCCGGGTTCGACGGCGGCGACATGCAGGTCGCCGTGGCGTCGCGGGGTGGCACCGGGGGGCTCGCAGCCGAGGTGGCGGGCGAGACCGTCGGCTCCATCCAGCGCCAGGGCGAGCACCCGCTGGCCGCGCCTGGCGGCGGCGATCGCCAGCGAAGCGGCAATGACGCTTCTGCCAGTGCCACCCTTGCCCGTGACCAGAAGCAGCCTTCGCTCCAGCACCGTGTTGAGGCTAGAGGTGGGCGGTCTAGCCTGGGCCGATCCCTAGGAGAGGTGCGATGGCCGAGTTCGACATCGATGCCTTTCGGAAGCGCTTTCGCCAACGAGCCGAGGCGGTCAAGGAGCGGGGGGTGCCACCGCTCGAGGGCGAGGCACGACGCACCTTTCTCGCCTCGGCCCAGGCGGACTTCATCGACTACTCATTGGTCGCCGACGCCGCCGCCGCAATAGAAGGAGATCACCTCGTGCTGCGGATTCCTCTCGCCGGGGGCTAGGTCATTCCGCCGGTTCGACGACTCCAGCGGCCGATCGCCGCGCCGCGGCTCGCCTTTCCCCGTCGAGGCGGCCCAGCCCGGAGTCGGAGTGGTCGACGAAGCCCATCGCCGCGGCGATCAGAGCATGCCCCGCCTGGTCGCGGATCAGCCGGTGCATCTCCTGACACACCCGCCGGTATCCGGGATGGCCACCGGAGGCGGTGCGCAACTCGATGAGGTGCATCGCCTCCCGAGCGTTGAGTTGCAGCACGAACCGGATCCGATAAGCGAGCGGTACCGGGTACTGGCCGACTTCAGGGCCGGCGACGTCGCTGACCTCGGCGGCAAGAGCTGCGGCGGCGTGCATCGCGTTCTCCCACTGTGCGGAGGCGCCGACCTCGGCGACGGCTGGAGGCACCTCGTACCCGTGCCGGGTGGTGAGCCGCTGCCACTCGATCGTCAGCAAGCGATGACGCTGCAGATCGCGGAAGATGCCGTAGTCGCACAGGATGTCGAAGCGGTATCCGATCCGTTCGAAGGCGCGACCTGGTTTGTGGCGACGGTTACGGCGCGCCCCGACATAGGCCGAGATGAGCGCCGCCCGTTCCGCGGCGGGCAGGGCTCGGACCCGCTGCAGCAGGATGTCGTCGGGGAGCCCGGTGTACTGGTAGAGGGCGGCGGCGGCGACCTTGACCTCGGCGTCCGGATCCCAGTCCACGAGGGTCACCGTGGGCCGGTCGGGCGCGGGCAGATCGTGATCCGCGGCGAGCGCGGCCATGCCCCGCGCGGTCTCCTCCAGATAGCGCGACCAGTCTCCGCCGCGCTCGGGCACGTCGACCCGGCGCAAGAAGGCCGGCGCAACTTTGCGCAACTCGGTGAGCATCATTCCGGCGTAGTCGCGCACCTCGGCCAACGGATGTGCTCGCATTCGCAGCAACAACATCTCGTAAGCCTGGCCCGAGCCGTAGATGCCGACATTCGAGATCGTGGCCGCGGGAAGGAGACCGCGCAGGTCGTCGCATACGCGGGCGCGAATCGTGCTCCGATACACGAATGCCGAATCGGACTCGGTCTTCGGATGCAGAGACTCGTAGTAGGCGGTCAGACTTCGGGTCAGCGCGCCGTAGGTGTGAAACAGGCCGTCGAGCGTGGCGCGATAGGTGGCGGCCAGAGGGGATGCCTCGATCTCGGGGGGGACCAGATAGCGGAACCGGCCGCCGAGGGGTTCGTCGTAGAACATGTAGCGGGTGCTTTGCTCCAGATACGACGCCAGGCGCCCCCACTCCAACACCTTGGTGAGGATGTTGGACGACTGCTCGCAAGCCAGATGCATCGCCCCAAGCTGTGCGACCGAGTCGTCGCCGTACTGGGTGAAGACTTTGGTGTAGAGGTCCTCGGCCCGCTCCAGACGGACTCGGTCGTCCTGGGCGGGAAGGGCGGCGGCGATCGTGGCGATGCCTGCTTCCGGCGCCGCGGCGAACTCGTCCAAGAAGAGCCGCCGCAGCGACTTTGGGCTGCGGCTGTAGCGGGCGAACAGCGCCCCCTTTACCACCTCGGGAAGATTCACCAGCGCAAAGACCGGATCGGTGGTGTTGGTGAAGAACGGCTCGAGCGTCTTCACCTCGGTGGGGGTGAAGGACTCCTGGTAGTACCCGGGCGGGGTCATGTCACACCACTGTGATTCACCGTGCGGCGACGCTACCGAGTCCGGTCCCGGGCGGCAACCCGGTGCCGAGTCCGCCCCCAGGGATGTCGTAGGGTGGAGCGGTGAGCTCGATCCGCATCCTGGTCATCGCCATCGTCATCGCCATGGGCGCCATCGTCCTGCTGCCGCTGGTGGTGCTCCTCGATCTGGCCTCGGGAGGCGACGGCCTCGGGTTGTGCACCGGAGGGTTGGGTTCCTGCCGCACGTCTTACTTCGATGGGCCTGAGCTGGTCGGGGTGCTCGGGGTGGTGCTCCTCCTTCTCGGTGTCGCGTTGCGTGCCGCTCACGCTGCCGAAACGGCCGCAGAGCAGCGCCGCGAGGAGACCGCGCTCGGCCCTTCAGTGCGCGGCGGAGATCGCCTCGGCGGGTAGGTCGTCTTCTGGCCCGGTCCCGGCGAGCACCACATAGATTCCGGCGAGGATCAATCCGCCCCCGATCAACCCCCGCCAACCGAGGCGCTCGTCGAGGACGACAGCTCCGGTGAGAGCCGCGAAGGCCGGTTCCAGCGCGAGAATCAGCGCGGTCCGCGCCGGCCCGAGCACGGTCTGCGACCAGATCTGGAGCAGGAACGCTCCGGCACTGACGGCCACGCCGGTCACCACCAGGGCGGGGATGACGGCGCTCCCCGGCACGGCAAAGTCTTCGGTGAGAGCGGATACGCCGAGTCCCAGCACTGCGGTCACCGCCAGTTGCACCGCGGTGAAGGCGACCACCGAATGCCGGTCGGCGACGCGGGAGACATAGAGGATGTGGGCGGCGTATGCCATCGCGGCGCCGATCGTCCAGGCGTCGCCCGGGCCGAGGCGGAAGTCCGCCGAGATCGTCAGCACGGCCAGCCCGCCGAAGGCGATGAAGGCCCCGATCACGATCAGCAGGCTGGGAAATCGCCGCAGCACCGCAGCCGCCAAGAGCGGGGTCAACACGACATACAGGCCGGTCACCAGACCGGAGTTCGATGCGGTGGACTCGACCAGGCCCCGCGTCTGCAGCGCGTAGCCGGCGAACAGGAGTAGACCGGCCCTGGCCCCCGTGATCACCGTGATGCGGTGGCGGGGCGGCGATACCGCCAGAAGCACCGCAGCGCCGATGAGGAAGCGCCAGCCCACAAACCCGACCGGTGGCATCTCGGCGACGGCATCTTTCACCACGACGAAGGTGGCGCCAAACAGGAAGGAGGCCAGCGCCAGCGCCCCAACCGCCAGCCCGTGACGAGACCAGCCGGCAGGGTTCACGGTGGGTTAGGCCCGTACCGCGGCGGCGGCTCCGACCAGTGTGAACAGGGTTCCGCCCAGGAGCACGAACCCGCCGCTTCCGAGAGTGGCACCGGAGGTGGCGCGGACCGCGAGCACCGCATCCACCAGTTTCACCGCGGCGTACAGCACCGCGGCAGCCGTGGCGACCACGACCGCGATGACCCCAATCGTGCCGAGTCCCTGATGCCGGCTCCCGTTCACGGCGACGACCCCGACTGCGGCCAGTGGGAGGAGTGCCGGCCAGGCGGTGGCACCGATGCCATCAATCGAGCCGAGGACCGGGAACGAGGCAAACGGGAGCAGGAGCGCCAGTGCCGCGAATCCGCTGCCCACCAGCGTCATCCACCGCCACACGTGCACGGTCATTCCCCGCTCTGGGGGCGCCGAGCTGCCGGATCCTCCGGTGCCTCCTCGGCGTGGCGGTCGGCGGCACCGCCGGCGTCGAACACCAGGCCGGGTTGGCGCAGGGGTCCCGGCGTCGACTCGCTGGCCGGGATCTCGAGCGAGTCGAACAGCGGTTCGCCGAAGGGACTTTCCTCTGTGCCATCACGGGCGGGCCGAGGGCCGAGGGCCGTCGGCTGCGGCGCCTCGGGCCGCGGGTTCGGCACTGGGGTCGGGGAGGGACCGCGGCGTACCTCCCCGGCGCGGCGCGGGGCGGTGGCGATCCGGGTCGGGGAACCGGAAGACGACAGGCCCATCCAGGCGCGGGCGAGACCGATGGCGATCCCCACTACGACGAGGAAGTTGCCGAATACGAACAGCCGCACCCCGAGCCCGAGGCTCCCGGCGAGCGTTTTGGCCAGCACCACGGCGTCGAGGTACTTGAGCAGCGAATAAGGGAAGGCGAGCAGGCCGAGCAGCAATGCCCCCAGTGCCACCGGCCGGGGGAGCGGGCGGGCGTGATCGGGGATCATCGTCACCGCAAAGATGGGGGCGACCAGCAGTAGCGCGGGCAGGGCGTCCAGGTCCATCGCCGACCGGTTGCCGCCGGGCGCGGTGACGAAGGTGAGGCTCATCGCACCCAGCACGAGCAGTACCCCGACATCGATCACGATGCGGGAGGCGTGAAAGGCGAGTGTGCTGCTGGGGTTGGTCCGCGGGCGCGTGTCCACTGGGCCTCCGATGAGCGAGGTTAGGCCGGATCAGTCGTTGGGGCGATTTCACCCCGCCGGGGTTCGGGGGTAGCGGTGACGCTGAGTCCGCAGCTCAGTGAATCGACCACCAGCAATGAGTCCACCTCCCATCCCCGGCGGGTGAGTCGTTGCCGGCCCGTCATGAACGACTTCTCGATGACGAATGCCAATCCAACGACGGTGCCCGCGGCCTCTTCGACGATCTCGCCCAGGGCCTCAGCGGTGCGTCCCCCGGAGAGAAAGTCGTCCACGATCAAAGCGCGAATTCCCGGTGCGAGCAGGCGAGTGGCGATCTCCACCCGGTACTCGGCACCCTTCGTTGGCGACGCCACCTCGCGCACGAAGGCCGGCCGTTCGACCGTGCTGCGGGGATACTTCTTGGCGTAGATCAAGTCCACGCCGAGATGCCGGGCGGCGGTGAGAGCCGGGGGAATACCGCTCGCCTCGGCGGTGATCACCAGCTCGACCCCGCGTCCGCTCCAGCGTTGTGCGATGTCGGCTCCGATGAGTTCGAGCAGTGCGGGGTCGACGCGGTGATTGAGAAAGTCGTCCACCTTCACCAGCGTGCCCTCGATGCGGCCGCGACTGCGCACCGCCGCTTCGAGAGCGGCCGCACCCGGGGTGCTCCGTTCAGTCACATCGCGGAGGCTACCGCCGGGATCCCTCGGTTACGATCGCCGACGATGTCCGCCACCCCGGCCGCGCGGCGCAACGCCCGCACCATCCTCGACCGACTGCGGCGGCGCTACCCCGACATCGGTACCGCACTGCATTACTCCGAGCCGTGGCAGCTGCTGGTCGCCACGGTGCTCAGTGCCCAGACGACCGATGAGACCGTCAACCGGGTCACCCCGGTGCTGTTTGCCAGGTGGGCCACGCCAGATGACCTCGCCAACGCCGCGCCCGAGTCGGTGGAGGAGGTCGTGTTCTCCACTGGGTTCTATCGCCAGAAGACCAAGGCCATCATCGCGCTCTCAGCCGACCTGGCCGCTCGATTCGATGGCAAGGTCCCCGCCGACCTGGCGCAGTTGGTGACCCTGCGCGGGGTGGGGCGCAAGACGGCCAGCGTGGTGTTGGCCGAGGCGTTCGGGCTGCCCGCTATCGCCGTCGACACCCATGTCGGGCGGGTGACTCGCCGCCTCGGCATGGTGCCGGCCGCCGACCCGGTCAAGGTGGAGTCGGCGCTGAAGGAGTTGTATCCGGAAAAGGCATGGTCGGGGATCTCGATGCGCTTCATCCAGTTCGGTCGGGACACCTGCCTGGCCCGCCGGCCGCGGTGTTACGACTGCTTCCTGGTGGATCGCTGCCCCTATCCCGACAAGACCCCGGGGCCCTGATCGGAGGAGCCGGCCGCGATCTCCACGCCCTTGGTCTCGGGGAGCGGAATCACGAGAAGGGTGGCAGCGAGGACGAGGGTTCCGAGCGCGGCGACGGTGAGCGAGATCCCCCAGCTGTCGACCACGAAGCGACCGGCGGCGAAGCCGAAGATGCCGCCGAGGATGGAGGCATTCACGATCCAAGCGACCGCGGTCGCCCGCAGCGCGGTGGGGAACGACTCGGCGCGGTGGGCCGCAAAGGCGGGGGCAAAGGCAAAGGCGCCGAGATTGGAGGCGAGGATCCCCAGCGCCATCGGCCAGCCACCGTCGACGAGATAGAAGCCGAGACCGCCGCCGACCCCGATGACCAGCGCGAGCACCTCCGTGGGCCGGCGGCCGATGGCGTCGGCGAGCCTCCCGCCGGCGAGCACACCGAGAATCACCCCCGGTGCGCTGGTGGTGGCGAGCAGGAGCGAGGCCGCACCGGCCGACCATCCCAGATCCGTTTCGAGACGGATCAAGGCGAGGTTGGCAGCGGGCGCAGTGAAGGCGGACACCGCAAACGAGATTCCGGCCAGCGGCCAGAACCGCGCCCGGTGCGCGGAGCGCAGGACGGCGGTGAGCGGCGGGCGCAACGGGGGAGGGGAGAACGCCCGCGACTCGCCGAGACGCCGGACCAGAAACGGGAGGGCCAGCAGGGGCAGGGCACTCAGGGTGAGCAGCAGCCGCCAGCCGTCGGGGGCGGCCGCTCCCAGCGGTCGCAGCATCAAGCCGATCCCGGTGCCCACCGACCCGACCAGCGCGTATACACCGATGGCGTAGCCCCGCACTTCCGCGCCGACCTCCTCGGCCAGAACCACCAGGGCCAGCCCGCTGAGGGCAATCGTGCCCACGCGGGCGACGGCCTGGGTGACGGTGAGCCATCCCGCCCCACTGGTGACCGCCCCCGCCAGCGTCGCTGCCGGGAGCAGCGCGAAGGCGATCAGTAGGGGGCGGCGGCGCCCATGGTGGTCTCCCCACCAGGAGAACCCGATGGCGCCGAGCGAGACGACCCTGATCCAGGTCATCAGATCGAACACCGCGGCGTCGCTCAGCGCGTAGTCGTCCTGGACGAAGGGGAGCACGTGGGTGACGGCGGCGCCAGTCCATCCCTGGGCGAGGGCCACGATCGCAAACAACGCCAGCGCCACTATCTCCCGGCGTTGCAGCGGGCGGGTGGGACGAAGCGGACCGCGCCGCTTCAAGCGACCTGGCTGCCCGGCGGCACCGGCTGATCGGGCCGGACCAGGACGACCCCGCCGTCGGTGAGGGCGCCCAGGACCAGGACATCAGAACGAAACCCGGCGACGTGGCGGGGCGGGAACCCGGTCACGGCTGCGACCTGGGTTCCGATCAGATCCTCGCCGCGATAGCGGTCAGTGATTTTGGCGGAGGACTGCAGGATTCCGAGGTCGCCGAAGTCGATCCATATGCAGTACGCCGGAAGGCGGGCGGCGGCGTTCGGTTCGGCGCGCACGACGGTGCCAATGCGGACTTGGAGCTCGTGCCAGTCGTCGATCGTGGGCACGGGGCGACATTACCGGGAACGCTCCTACCGGCGGTACCGTTGTCGGCGCAGCCGCAACTGGAGCACCGTGGAGATCGCCGGCGTCAACATCGTGGCCGCCTTCGTCTTCGGGGCGCTGTCGTTTTTGTCGCCGTGTGTGCTTCCGCTGCTTCCCGGCTACTTGTCGATGATGTCGGGCTACTCGGCGTCCGATCTCGCCGCCGGCAAGGCTTCGTTGGGTCGGATGCTGCGGGTGACCCTCTTGTTCGTTGCCGGGTTCACCACCGTGTTTGTGATCCTCGGCGCCACCGCAACCTCGATCGGTCGGTCGCTGTTGCGCGAATCAGGGACCATCACCACCGTCGCCGGGTGGGTGATCGTCGCCTTTGGGCTCTTCATCGCCATCAGCGGCATCTGGAATCCCCGTTTGCTCGGACCGATGATGCGGGAACGGCGTCTCGAGGTACGGCCCTCCCGGCTCGGGGCGTGGGCGCCACCCGTGATGGGGGTTGCCTTCGGCTTCGGGTGGACTCCGTGCATCGGCCCGACCCTGGGCGCGATCCTCACGGTGGCCGGTACTCAGAACACGGTGGCGGAGGGGATGTTCCTCCTCTTCATCTACTCGATGGGCCTGGGGGTGCCATTCATCCTCTCTGGTCTCGGCATGACCAAGGCGTACGGTGCCTTTGGGTGGTTCAAGCGCCACTTCACGGCGATCACCGTCACCTCCGGGGTGTTGCTGGCTGTCTTTGGCGTGCTGATGGTGACCGGGCGCCTGGTGCATCTCAACCAGTGGTTCCAGCGCGTGCTCCCCGACTTCCTCTGGGACGTATGACCACGACCGCGGCACTGCCGACTCTCCCGTTCGGGGTGGTCCCCGGTTCCCACACCCTGATCTGGGTCGAAGGCCCCGACGCGGTGAGTTTCGTCGACGGCCAGGTGAGCCAGGACGTCGCCGGGATGGCCGCGGGAGAAGTGCGGCGCTCCCTCTTGCTGGAACCGCGGGGCAAGCTGCGCGCGCTGCTCTGGGTACTGCGCGGCGACGAGCGCGTCGGCATCGTGGTGCCGGCTGCGGATGGCGAGCGCGTCGTCGCCGAATTGGAGCGCTACCGATTCCGGGTCAAGGCGAACCTGCGGATCGATCCCCGGCCGGGACACTCGCTGTGGGGGATGGCGCCTGCGGCCCCCGCCTGGGAGGACGGCGACAGTCTGCGGGTGGTGACTGCGACGCCGGGAAGGTGGCAGGTGGTGTTCGCTGCCGCACCACCCCGGGAGACGGTGCTCACCGCAGATCAGTTCGCCGCCCTTCGCATCGCTGCCGCCGAGCCGTGGTTCGGAATCGACGTCGATGAGGGGACGATTCCCCAGGAGACCGGCTTGGTCGACACCGCGGTTTCGTTCACCAAGGGCTGTTATCTGGGCCAGGAGTTGGTGGCCCGTATCGACAGCCGCGGTCACGTCAACCGCCACCTGCGCCGGGTTCACGGCGCCGGGGCCATTCCACCCACGGGAGCGGCGGTGGAGAGGGGCGGAACCGTCCTGGGGACTCTGGGCACCGTGGCGCCGACCGCAGGGGGATGGATGGCGCTGGCGGTGCTGCGCCGCGAGGCCGAGCCCGGGGTCGAGGTGGTGATCGCCGGCAGCGCCGCGGGAGTGGTGTCCGAGGCGACTCCGGCGGCATCTTCACAATCCTCTAACCCTTCTGAGGCATGATCGGCCGATGAACACCCCTGCGCGCGGCGTTGTCCTGCTGATCGAGGACGAGGCAGCGATTGCCGACTTGCTGCGGCTCTATTGCGAGCAGGAGGGTTTCCGGCTGGTTCACGCTGCCAGCGGCGAGCGCGGGTTGGAGGCGGTTCGCGAGCGCGATCCCCGGGTGGTGCTGCTCGACGTGGGGTTGCCGGGAATGGACGGCCTGGAGGTGTGCCGCCGCATCCGCGCCATCTCCGACGTCCCGGTGATCATGCTCACCGCCCGCGCCGATGAGGTGGACAAGATCGTGGGACTCGAGGTGGGCGCCGACGACTACGTCACCAAGCCATTTTCACCGCGCGAGGTGATCGCCCGGGTCAAGGCCGTCCTGCGCCGGGCGGAGGAACCGCCGCGCACTGCGGCGGCCATCACCGCTGCCGGGTGGGAGATCGACTCGGGGCGGCGCGAGGTGCGCGCTCCGGACGGCGCCGTGGTGCGGCCCACCGCCCGGGAGTTCGACCTGTTTTGGTATCTCGCCGAGAACCGGGGGCTGGTGCTGACACGGGCGCAGATCCTGGAATCGGTGTGGGGGTTCGACTATCTCGGCGAGACCCGCACCGTCGACGTACACGTGCGCCAGCTGCGCAAGAAGCTCCCCGGGGTCCCGATCATCACCGCGTGGGGTGTTGGCTACCGGTTCGACGGCTGATGCGACGCCGCTTTTTCTGGGGCATGGTGGCGGTGGCCGTGACCACGCTGCTCGTGGGGGGTGTCGCCGCCGCGGCGTTGATCAATCGCTCGGTTGAGGCCTCGGCGCGGGCCGAGTTCGCCCGACAGGCGCAAGCCACCGCCCGGCTGCTCGAGGCCGATCTTCCTGCCGGGGCGGTGGGGGACGAGACCGGTCGGACCCGTCTCGCCCAGATCCTGCGCGATGTCGCGCTGGTGGGCGGCCACGAGTTCGTCGAGGCGGCGATCGTCGGCCCGCACGGCGCGGTGACTCCGCTCGGAGCCGGTGGCGTCCTGCTCGACCAGGTTCCCGGCATCTCCGATCTCGGTGGGGTGGTGCACTTCGATGCTGAGGTCGACGGGGTGACGGTCGCCGCCATCGCCCAGCCCTTCCGCATCGGGGAGCGGGGCGTGCTGGTGGTGGTGATCGGCACCGGTCTGGAATTGATCCCGTGGCGCGAGGTCGTGGCCCGTTTCGCCTGGGCACTGGCGCTGGCGGTGCTGCTAGCCGCCATCCTGGCTGGTTCCTTCAGCCGGTTTGCGGTGCGCCGGTTGCGTGGACTGCAGGCGGCGGCGCGCGGCGTCGCTGGCGGCGACCTCAGCGCCCGCGTTCCCCGCGGTGGGGGCGACGAGATCGATGAGCTGGGCTCGGCGTTCAACGATATGGCTGGCGAGCTCGAGGAGGCCCGGCGCAGGGAGCGCGAGTTCCTGGTGGCGGTGGGGCACGACCTGCGCACGCCCCTCACCACCATCGCCGGTTACGCCGAGGCGATGGGGGAGGGCCGCATCGCCGGTGCCGACGTCGCCCGTGTGGGAGGGGTGCTCGGGGCGGAGTCGGACCGGCTGCGCCGCCTGATCGAAGACCTCATGCTCCTGTCACGGATCGAGACCGCCGAGTTCACCCTGCGACCGGAGCCGGTCGACCTGGCCGGGCATCTGCGCGGGGTCCTCGAAGGGTTCCGCCACCGGGCGGAGGCGGCCCGGGTCGACCTGGTGGCGGCGATCGCCGACGTGGGGACGGTGCACGCCGATCCCGACCGGATCGCCCAGGTCGTAGCCAACTTGTTGGAGAACGCCCTGCGCTACACCCCGGAGGCGGGCAGGGTCACGCTGACCCTGGAGCGCTCCGGAGCCCAGATGGTGATCGCGGTGCGCGACAGCGGACCGGGGATCGACCCGGCCGACGTCCCCCACGTTTTCGAGCGCTTGTACGTCGCCACTCGCTACCGCCCGGTGCGACCCGAGGGGAGCGGACTCGGCCTGGCGATCGTGCACCAACTGGTGGAGGCGATGGGGGGTCGAGCCGAGGTGGTCGGCAACGACGGTGGCGGGACCACGATCCGGGTGGTGTTGCCGGTGCAGGAGTCGCCCTAGCCTGCGCTGGTGACCGACTTCATCCGCGTCGCCGCTGCTCAGGTCGATCTCACCGTCGGCGACATTGTTGCCAACACCGCGGTGATTCGTGACGCCATGGCGTGGGCAGAAGAGTGCTCGGCCGACGTCCTGCTCCTCCCCGAACTCGCCATCACCGGATACCCCCCCGAGGACCTGGTGCTACGCGAGGCGTTTGTCGCCGCCAACATCGAAGCGCTACACCGTCTCGCCAAGGAGTCGGGTGCGGTAACGACCGTGGTGGGGTTCGTGGATCGCTCCACTCTTCCTCCCGACGATGCCGGTCACGTCCGGGTGCACAACGCCGCGGCTCTCATTTCGGGGGGGCGAGTCGGTGGCATCTATCACAAGTGCCGGCTTCCCAACTACGGCGTCTTCGACGAGGACCGCTACTTCGTTCCCGGTTCGCAACCCGATGCCCTGTGGGAGATCAACGGAGCGGTCGTCGGGGTGTCGGTGTGTGAGGACATCTGGGTTCCCGATGGACCGCCCGCACTGCAGGCGGCCGCCGGCGCCGACATCCTGCTCAACATCAATGGTTCCCCGTATCACCGTGGCAAGGGTGAGGAACGGGAGGCGATGCTCTCGGCGCGCGCCGCCGCCGCCGGCGTCCCCCTGGTGTATCTCAACCTGGTTGGCGGCCAAGACGAGCTGGTCTTCGACGGACAGAGCATGGTGTTCGACGGCTCGGGCCGGCTCCTCTATCGCGGCCCGCAGTTCGCCGAGGAACGGTTCTGGATCGATGTACCCCTGGCGGAATCGGGCCGCTCCGGTGTCACCGCAGTGGTGGTCTCATCGGGTGACCTCCTCGAAGGGGATCCCGAACCGCCACCCGCGATCAATGAGCCGCTCCCCGATGTGGCAGAGGTGTACACCGCGCTGGTGTCCGGGCTGCGGGGTTACGTGCGCAAGAACGGATTCGCCGGCGTCGTCATCGGAGTGTCCGGGGGTATCGACTCCGCCCTGACCGCAGCCATCGCCGCCGACGCGATCGGTCCCGACGCGGTGTGGGGGGTCACCATGCCTTCGCGCTACTCCAGCGCGGGTTCGGTCACCGACTCCCGCCAGTTGGCGCAGAACCTGGGGATCCGTTTTGACGAGATTCCCATCGAGCCTCCCTTCACCGGGTTTCTCTCCGTGCTCGAGGGTGTGTTCGCCGGAACCACACCGGGGGTGCCCGAAGAGAACCTGCAGGCCCGCATCCGCGGGGCGATTCTCATGGCGCTCTCCAACAAGTTCGGCAATATGGTCGTCGCCACCGGCAACAAGTCGGAGATGTCGGTGGGCTACTCCACCATCTACGGCGACATGGTGGGCGGGTACGCGGTCTTGATCGACGTGTGGAAGACGCTGGTGTATGACCTGGCGCGGTGGCGTAACCGCGACGGCGAGGTTATTCCGGAGGCGACCATTGCCAAGCCTCCCTCCGCCGAGCTGCGCCCCGACCAACTCGACACCGACTCGCTGCCGCCATACGACGTGCTCGATGGGATCCTGCAGGCGTACATCGAACAGGACCGCAGCGTTGCCCAGATCGTGTCCCGGGGATACGAGCGGGCGATGGTCGAGCGGATCACCGCGCTGGTGGATCGCAACGAGTACAAGCGCCGTCAGGCCGCACCCGGGGTAAAGATCACCACCAAGGCACTGGGGAGGGATCGCAGGCTGCCGATCACGAACGGGTTCCGGGGTTAGAGGGTTGGGTAGGCGGGAGACGACCTCAGGAATCTAAACGCCTTCCGCGAGTTGACGCTGGTATTCGTCGGCGTCGAAGTTGCCGAGCGATTGACCCACGAGACCCTCCGGTGAGAACGTCCAGGCCTCCCACCCACTGAATCGGACCCGGTGTCCGGTTCCACCGGGCCCGGTGCTGGTGCCCTCGTACGTCCAGCCGTAGATGGCCCGATCGCCCGCGCCGCGTACGAAGTCCATCGTGAGAACAGCGTCGGGGAAAGCGTCGCAGAAGCTCTGTACGACGGCCTGAACGGCTGCTCGGCTCTGAGCCGGCTCGCCGCCGTTGATGGCGAGGGAGCCGTTGTCGGCGTAGAAGGCGGCTGCGGCAGCGGCGTCGTGTGCATTCCAGCCGGCGGTGTAGCGGGCGGCGAACTCGTTGAGTTGGTCGGGAGTCATGACCAGAGGCTACCGATTCGGGCGGCGCCGTCTTTGATGACATTGCCGCTCGCCGACCGAAAAGATCGCGACTTCCTGGGTCGCGTCTGCGTCGGTGCGCCGATCGTGTAGATCGCGGCGATATACACTCCGCGCCACAGCGGAGGGGGTCCGATGCCTGGTTTGTACTCGTCGGGAGACTGGCACGTCACACCTGGCAGCGAGCAGGCGTTCATCGACGCATGGCGCGAGTTCGCCGAGTGGACTGCCGCCACGATTCCCGGTGGTTCGTTCGCCAAGCTGCTCCAAGACAAAGCCGACCCGGGCCACTTCATCAGTTTGGGACCATGGCGTGACGAGGGCGCGATGTCGGCGTGGCGAGCGCACCCGGGGTTCAAAGACCGGGCCGTCCAGATTCAGGCGCTGCTCGTCTCGTTCGCCCCTCACTCTTGGCACCTGGCTGCAGAAATTGGACCGGCAACGCCCGACCCGTGGTAACTACGCCACTGCCGGTCCTCTCGCCCGCGTGAGGCAATCATCGGCGGCGGAGGAGGAGTGGCATTGGCTCGGCTGGATCTAAAGCGCGCTGCGGATCGAATCGTCACCGGCCTCCCATCACAGGATCGGGCGACGCATCACGGTGTCTCTCTTCCGCACCTGGGCAGCTTCGAAACCGCGGGCGTCATACATGGACCGGGGGCCGCGGAAATGCCCCGGGTCACCCTCCTCTGGTTCATTGAGGGGATACCCCTCCACCGAAGAGGCACCGCGGGCGGGGGCGTCGGCGATCACACGATCGAGCAGCGCCGTGGCGACGCCGTGACGACGGAACGGTGGGGCAATGACGAAGCAAGAGACCCCGATCACCGCTGAAGGATCCGGCCCATCGGGATCGATCAGGCGATACAGGGCGGCGTAATCCGACCGGGAGGAGGCATTGACCCACCCTGCGGTCTTGCCATCGACATAGGCGAGGTACCCGAAGGCGCGCCCGTCGTGGAGCCGTCCCGCCATATGCGCCCGGTTGTCCTTCCACGAGCGTTCGGGTTCCTCGGGTGTGGGCGGATCGTGCGGCTCACGGCAATAACAGGACGCCCAGTCGGGATTGCCCGCAAAGCCGGTGTGATCGAAAAAGTCGAGCCAATCGTCGATCCGGTCTTCGGTCACCGGATGCACTGTCACGCCGCTGATGTTGGGGAGGCGCTCGGTGCCGCCCGTGAGGCGGTCAGACGCCTCGGCGTAATTGCGGGAGTAGAGGCGCAGCGCCTCCTCGGGGTAGGTCCACTGGTGGCTGGCGGCGGCGTGGGCGACGAACTGGTCGGCGACGGCCTCCGCATCGTCCCCCTCGACCACGACATCGCACCCGAAACAGCCAGATTTCATGTCCACCATCCCGTGGTTCCAAGCGACTGGAGCGTTCTCCGTGCCGGGAGGGGGACTCGAACCCCCACGAGCTTGCGCTCAACGGATTTTGAGTCCGCCGCGTCTGCCATTCCGCCACCCCGGCTCGACCGGGATGATACGGGACGGCCACCCCTTCGTACCATGGCCACATGCACCGCCGGGAGCGCCGCCTGTTCGCCATCACCGACCAGATCGCCCGGCTGCGGGAGACTCTCCAGCAGGTGCGGGCCGAGCTCCAGGTGCTGCAACATCTTCAGGACGACGCCCGCCGCGACGCCGCGGGCGGTGGTCCGATCGAGCGCGAGGACGCGCGCGAGGGAGAGCGCGACGTGGCGCGGTTCCACCGCTTGGTCGCCGACCTCAGCAGGCAGATCGAGAGACTCGACGGAAAGAGAGTGTCGCTCATGGCCGATCTCGACCGCGACGGCTGAGCCCTCCGGGCTCCGGTCGGCCTCAGCTTCCGGCTCCGCCCCCGTCGCACCTGACACCTACGATCGCGCGCCATGCCCACCCTGGCCCTGCTCGACGGCCACAACCTCGCCTACCGCGCCTTCTTCGCCCTCCCCGCAGACCTGGCCACACCCAGCGGGCAGGTGACCAACGCGGTGTTCGGGTTCACCTCGATGGTGATCAAGCTCCTGGGCGAGGAGAAGCCCGATGCCGTCGCCGTAGCCTGGGACAGTCCGCAGCAGACCTTCCGTGCCGAGCGCTACGCCGAATACAAGTCGCAGCGCCAGGCCGCCCCCGACCTGTTTCGCAGCCAGTTGCCGCTGATCCACGAGGTGGCGGATGTCCTCCACCTCCCGCAGTTCACCCACCCCGGATGGGAGGCCGACGACATCATCGCCACGGTGGCGCGCGCCGCCGCCGCGGCAGGCTGGGACGTGCTCGTGGTGAGCGGGGACCGCGACGCCTTCCAGTTGGTGAACGATCGGATCCGGGTGTATTACCCGCTACGGGGCATCACCGAGACAGTCATGGCCGACATCGCGTACGTGGTCGATCGCTACGGGATCACGCCGGCGCAGTACCCCGACTACGCCGCGCTACGCGGCGACAGTTCGGACAATCTTCCCGGTGTACCTGGGGTGGGGGAGAAGACCGCTTCGAAACTGGTGGCGGGTTACGGCAACCTGGAAGGAATCTTCGAACACCTCGCCGAGCAGACCCCCAAGCTCCGGGAGAGTCTGGGGGAGTGGCGTGAGCAGGTGTTCTTGAACCGCGAGCTCTCCCGCCTGGTCGACGACCTTCCCGTAGACACCGACCCGGAAGCACTGCGGCTCCGTCCCTGGGATCCCCAGGAGGTGCGCCGCGTCTTCGACGCCCTCGCCTTCCGCACGCTGTGGCAGCGGCTCCAGGAGCTGGGCGGCGGCACGGCAGAACCGGACGCGGTGTTGCACGCGGCGGTGGTCATCGGTTCCGGAGAGACCGCACTCGCCGCCGCCACCAGCGGCATCGTCGCCATCGATCCGGTCTGGGAGGGAGACGACCTGATCGGGTTGGCGGTGGGCAGCGACGACGGTGCCACCTTCGTTCCCTACGACCGTCTCGGTGCGCTCCTCCCCGCATTGGCGGACCCGGAGGTGGCGAAGGCGATGCACGACGCCAAACCGTTGCTGCGCGCCCTGCTCGACGACGGGCACGACCTGCGCGGGCTTGTCTTCGACACCTACCTCGCCGCGTTCGTCATCAACCCCGATGCCGGAGCCCAATCACTCGCCGACCTGGCCGGCCGCTACCTCGGCGTGGAGATCGGTGCCGCGGCTGTGGCTGCGGCGGCGGGCACCCAGGGCACGCTGTCCTTCGATGCCGACGGACCCGACCTGGAGGCGGCGGCGCGACGGGTGACCGCGGTGGCACGACTCGTTGGCCCGCTGCGCGAGCAATTGGAGGGCCGGGGCGGGGTGCGGCTCCTCGAAGCCGTCGAACTGCCCCTGGTACGCGTGCTGGCCCGCATGGAACAGAGCGGGATACTGGTCGACCGCTCCTATCTCGAGGAGCTGGGGGAGAGCCTGCGCGACCGGCTCGCCACGCTGCAAGAACAGATTTTCCGTTCCGCGGGCGAGCCGTTCAACATCAACTCCACGCTGCAGCTGCGCGAGGTGCTGTACGAGCGGCTGGGCCTCCCCGTCCTCAAGAAGACCGCCAAGGGACAGCCCTCGACCGATGCCGCGGTTCTGCAGAAGCTCGCCGATCAGCACCCGGTAGTCGAGTACCTGCTGCGATTTCGGGAACTGGAGAAGTTGCGCTCCACGTATGTGGACGGCTTGCTGCCTTTGATCGACGCGGACGGAAGGATCCACTGCGTTTTCAACCAGGCGGGGGCGTCCACCGGCCGCATCTCTTCGGAGCAGCCCAACATGCAGAACATCCCGGTGCGCTCCGAGGAGGGCATGACGATCCGGCGGGCGTTCATCGCCGCCCCGGGACACGTGTTCGTCGTCGCCGACTACAGCCAGATCGAACTGCGGATCCTGGCCCACCTGTGCGGGGATGCGGCCCTGGTGGAGGCGTTTCGCATCGGGGCGGATGTGCACACCGAGACCGCGCGCCGAGTGTTCGGTGTCGAGGCGGACGAGGTCACCACCGAGATGCGGCGCCGGGCCAAGACGATCAACTTCGGTTTGCTCTATGGGATGGAGGCCTACGGCCTGGCGCAGCGATTGCAGATCCCCCAGGAGGAAGCGCGGACGCAGATGGAGGCGTACTTCTCGCAGTTCCCCGGGGTGAAGGCCTTCATGGACTCCATAGTGGTCCAAGCGCGCAACCGGGGCTTCACCGAAACCATCCTGGGTCGACGGCGCTACCTCCCCGAATTGGTGTCGGGCAACTTCCGGGAGCGGCAGGGCGCCGAGCGCATGGCGCTCAATGCTCCCATCCAGGGGTCGGCCGCCGACATCATCAAACAGGCGATGATCGTGCTCGACTCCGCGTTGGACCCCTTCGAGGCGTCGATGCTGCTCCAGGTGCACGACGAGTTGGTGATCGAGGCGCCGCAAGGGCGGGTGGACGAGGTGGTCGCGACCGTTCGCCGGGTGATGGAGGGCGTGGTCACGCTGCGGGTGCCTCTGGTCGCCGACATCGCCGTGGCGGGGAACCTCGCCGACGCCAAGGCGTGACTGCCGGGTCCCCGCCGCAAGGCCCTGTGGTACGCTCCGGGTGCCCCCGGGCCGTTTTGCTGTCCGGGGAGTCCGTTGCTTCGAGGTGAATCCAAACACATGACCAAAGAGACCGTGACCGCGCCCGCAGACGATGCGGGAGCCGTCGAGGCGCCGGCAGGCGCCGCCCCGACGACCGACCGCCTGCACGTCGCCGATCAAGCCGCTGCGATGCGAGCCCTCGGTGACATCCCCAACGACCTGACCGCCGAAGACTTTGCAGCTGCGGTCGAACAGACCGTCGTCGAGTTCAAAGAGGGCAGCCTCATCGTCGGCACCGTGGTGCGGGTGGATCCCGACGAGGTGCTGGTCGATATCGGCTTCAAGTCCGAGGGAGTCATCCCCGCCAAGGAACTGTCGATCCGCAACGCGGTCAACCCCGCCGAGATCGTCAAGGTGGGGGAGACGATCGAGGCCCTGGTCCTCACCATGGAGGACTCCGAGGGTCGCCTGATCCTCTCCAAGAAGCGTGCCCAGTACGAGCGCGCCTGGGGACGGATCGAGTCGGTGATGAAGGAAGGTGGCACCGTCACCGGCCAGGTCATCGAGGTGGTCAAGGGCGGACTCATCGTCGACATCGGGCTGCGGGGCTTCCTCCCCGCCTCCCTGGTCGAGTTGCGGCGGGTGCGCGACCTCCATCCCTACATCGGCGAAAGCCTCGAAGCCAAGGTCATCGAGCTCGACAAGAATCGGAACAATGTCGTCCTGTCCCGCCGCGCCTTCCTCGAAGAGGCCCAGCAGGAGCAGCGTCAGGCGTTCCTCGACGAGCTCAAGTCCGGAGAGATCCGCGACGGTGTGGTGTCGTCAGTGGTCAACTTCGGCGCCTTCGTCGACCTGGGTGGCATGGACGGCCTGGTCCACGTGTCAGAGTTGTCGTGGCAGCACGTCAGCCATCCCTCCGAGGTGGTGAGCGTGGGCGACAAGGTCAAGGTCAAGGTGCTGGAAGTGGATCTCGACCGGGAGCGCATTTCGCTCTCGATCCGTCAGACCCGCGACGATCCCTGGGAGTCATTCAGCGGCGCCCACGGAGTAGGAGCCATCGTCGATGGCAAGGTCACCAAGACGGTTCCGTTCGGTGCCTTCGTGTCCGTCGCCGACGGCGTCGAAGGCCTGGTGCATGTCTCCGAGATCGCCATGCATCACGTCGAGAGTCCGGAGTTGGAACTGTCGGTGGAGCAGGCCGTCAAGGTCAAGATCACCGAGATCGACGGTGAGCGCAGGCGGATCAGCCTCTCGATCAAGCAGGCCCTCCCCGAGTGGGAGAGCCGCAGCCAGTGGCAGGAAGAAGAGCGGCGCCCCGGCATTCCTCCGAGTGGTGCTGGTGGCCCCGGCGCGGGTCGTGACGCCAGTGGCGGCGGGGGCGATCGGAGCAAGCGCAAGCGCACCCAGGAGTTCGAGCGCGAAGAGGCCAAGGCCGAGCCGGCTCCCTCCTTCAATGCCGACGCCTCCCTGGAAGCGATCCTCGAGGAGCTCAAGCAACGCGGTATCGGACGGAAGTAGGCACCAGGTCCTGGGCACGAGGCACCAGGTGGTGGATCTCACGTCCTGCTGGTGCCGGGCGCCATACGGGCACCGACCTACGCTGAACTGGTGAACCCGCGTTTCTATCTCGGCGGAGGCATCGGTTCTGGTAAGTCCGCGGCGGGCGAGGTGTTTGCGGCGCTGGGTGCGGTCGTGCTGTCCGGCGACGATGCAGGGCGAGAGGTGCTGGCTCCCGGGACCGAGGCCATGGCTGCTGTGCTGCGTCGTTGGCCCGAGGTGGGTCGGGCCGCCGACCCTCGGGCCGCTTTGGGGCGGATCGTGTTCGCGGACCCCGTCGAACTCACGGCCCTCGAGGAGATCACTGCCCCGGGGATTCGCTCGCTCCTCGCCGCCCAAGCCGACGCCCATCCCGACGCGGTGGTCCTGGTCGAGGTTCCGGTGCTGCGGGATGTGGTGGGCCGGGAGTGGCTCTGGATCGTCGTGGACGCTCCGGGTGACGTGCGCCTCGCCCGGGCGTTGCAGCGCGATCCCGGTCGTACCGAAGCCGAGGTCCTCGACATCATGTCGCGTCAGCCGAGTCGTTCGGACTGGCTCGCGGCCGCGGACTGGGTCGTCGACAACCGCGCTGACCGGGCGGCCCTCGAGGAACAATGCCGCCGGGTGTGGGAGGCGATCACCGCGCCCTGAGGCCTGTCCCAGGGTGTCGGTAAGGTCTGGGTGTGCAGCCCTTCCGCGTCGTTTCCGACTTCTCCCCGGCGGGTGATCAGCCGCAGGCGATCGCATCTCTTGCGGCCGGGGTAGAGGCGGGGGAGCGCTTCCAGACGCTGCTCGGCATCACCGGTTCGGGCAAGTCGGCGACGATCGCCTGGCTGATCGAGAAGGTGCAGCTCCCCACCCTGGTGCTGGCCCCGAACAAGGCCCTCGGCGCCCAGCTCGCCAACGAGTTCCGTCAGTTCTTCCCCGACAACCGCGTCGAGTACTTCGTGTCGTATTACGACTACTACCAGCCTGAGGCCTATCTCCCGCAGAGCGACACCTACATCGAAAAGGACGCCACCGTCAACGACGAAATCGAGCGGCTCCGCCATAGCGCCACCGCCGCCCTGCTCACCCGGCGCGACGTGGTGATCGTGGCCTCGGTGTCGGCGATCTACGGGTTGGGTTCGCCCGAGCAGTACGAGGGCCAACTGCTGCGGTTGGTGCGCGGGGTGGAGTTCCCCCTCGAGGACGCGGTGCGGCGCCTCGTGGACATCCAGTATCAGCGCAACGAGGTCAACATGATCCGGGGTCGCTTCCGGGTGCGGGGCGACACGCTGGAGGTGATGCCCGCCTACGAAGAGACCGTGTTCCGCATCGAGTACTTCGGCGACGAGGTGGAACGGATCACCGAGATGAACCCCGTCACGGGCGAGGTGCTCGGCGAGCTCGCCGAACTGTTCGTGTATCCCGCCAGCCATTACGTGGCGACCGATGAGCGGATGCATGTGGCGGTCGCCGGTATCGAGACCGAACTGGCGGAGCGACTGGGTTGGCTGGAGGAGCGCGGGAAGCTGCTCGAAGCGCAGCGGCTGCGGATGCGAACCGCCCACGACCTGGAGATGATGCGCGAACTCGGGTACTGCAACGGCATCGAGAACTATTCCCGCCACATCGACGGGCGCAATCCTGGCGAGCCGCCCTACACGCTGTTGGACTACTTCCCCGACGACTATCTGCTGGTAGTGGACGAGTCGCACGTCACCATCCCCCAACTCCACGGACAGCACGAGGGCGACCGCAGTCGCAAAGAGGTCCTCGTCGAGCACGGCTTCCGCCTGCCCTCGGCCATGGACAACCGGCCCCTGCGGTTCGACGAGTGGCTGGCCAAGACCCAGCGGGCGATCTTCCTCTCCGCCACTCCCAGCGCGTGGGAGATACAGAACTCGGCACGGGTGGTGGAGCAGATCATTCGCCCGACGGGTCTGATCGATCCCGAGGTGGTGGTACGGCCGACCAAGGGTCAGATCGACGACCTCCTCGAGGAAGTGCGCGCTTGCGCCGACTTGGGGCAACGGGTTCTGGTCACCACCCTCACCAAGAAGATGGCCGAGGATCTCACCGACTACCTGTTGGAGGTCGGGGTGCGCGCCCGTTACCTGCACTCGGAGATCGACACCCTGGAGCGGGTCCAGATCCTGCGCGACCTGCGGCTGGGAGAGTTCGACGTGCTGGTGGGGATCAACTTGCTGCGGGAGGGTCTCGACCTTCCCGAGGTCGGCCTGGTCACGATCCTCGACGCAGACAAGGAGGGGTTCCTCCGCTCCGAGACTTCGCTCATCCAGACCATCGGACGAGCGGCGCGCAATGTCGATGGCCGGGTGATCATGTATGCCGACGCCGTCACCGAGTCGATGCGGAAGGCGATCTCCGAGACCAATCGCCGCCGGGCTGCCCAGGAGAGCTACAACACCGCCCACGGCATCGATCCACAGACGATCCGCAAGCGGGTGTCGGACATCCTCGAATTGCTGCAGACCCGAGACGCCCCGGCGGTGGAGCGGCGTCGTCGCGAGGTGGCGCCCCGCCCGGCGATGGAACTACCTGCCGACGATCTCAGCCGGCTGATCCGCAGCCTCGAAGAGGAGATGAAGGAAGCGGCCACCGAGCTGCGGTTCGAGTACGCCGCCCGCCTCCGCGACGAGGTGGAAGACTTGAAGCGAGA